>JAQGOV010000127.1 GCA_028293425.1 Verrucomicrobiales bacterium | reverse complement strand
GGTTGGCACAAACTTGCCAATGAATGTTCTTCAGGACTTTTTTACGCTCCAGGTATACATCCGCCGCTTCAATGGTAACCAGCGGATGATCAGCTCCAGGAAGCGCGCTGGAACCTTTGCGGCGTTCTTGACGAGCCACACCGGACTGGAACGCAATGCTGTCACGTGGCCCCTGTTTGAGGATTCGGCCATGCTGGAACAGGGCAACGTGCGTGACTGCTTTCGGCACTTCAGTCTTGCGATGCGTGGTGAAGAGAAGTTGTGTGCCCTCCTCAGCGATTTGCTCAACCAACGAGAGCAACGCAACTCGACCACTCGCGTCCAAGCCATCACAAACCTCATCCAGGATTAGGATGGGAGGGTTGCCGACCAGGGCCCGAACAATAACGAGCCTGCGCAGTTCACCCGTGGAAAGCTGTTGCACATTGCGGTCCAAAAGCTCCTGCACCCCAAAACGGCGGATCAAAGAGTCGGCTCTTGCGCGCTGGGCAGCCGTTGGTTTCCGCGGAACAAAGTCGCTGTTAGAAAACCCAGAGTAAACCACCTCACGCCCGGAAAGGGTCCACTCGATCTGCAAATATCGTTCCTGCAACTCGGGCGAGACAAAGCCCATCAGGTCGCGCACTCCTACCGCCGTGGCTTGCGCATCTCCGTTGAAAACGTAGCGCCGTTGCCCCTGGCAACCGGGCGCAGGCCAAATCTCCCCGCGCACCAGCTTCAAAAACGTGCTCTTTCCCGAGCCATTTCCACCCAGGATCGCCCAATTCTCGCCCGGCCTTAATTGCCAGTTCAGGCCATGGAGCACCACGTGGCCGTTCAGGGCCACATCCACATCACGCAATTGCACCAAAGGTTCTGTCATTTAAAATTGAGCTGTCATTCTTTCCAGCTTGTGGAATCTTCAATCCTCTTCAGTAGAAGAGGGAAACGTTGAATACTCAAACGGAAAACACCCAATTTCCCGCGGGATTGAACAATGCGTACTTATTCGCAGGGTTCAATGCTTTGTCTTTTCAAATGGTGCTGAACAGCCCGATGGTTTTATACGCCAAAACCCTGGGCGCAAGCGCCACCATCCTCGGCATTATTGCAGGCATGATGCCCTTGCTGGTGATTTTTCAAATCCCGGCAGCTCAGCACGTGGCCCGGATCGGCTACAAAAGATTTGTTTACGCGGGGTGGGGCACGCGGGTCCTCTTTATTTTTGGGATGGCAGCAGTGCCTGTCACCGCCTTCTTTCTCAATGAAACCTCCCGCCTTGGTTTGCTCCTGATGCTTTTATTTTGCTTCAATTTATCGCGCGGCATTTCAAGCGCGGGCTGGCTCCCTTGGATCACCTCGCTCGTGCCCGCGCCCGTGCGTGGACGTTACCTGGCGCGCGATGCCGCCTGGGTAAACCTGGCGAGTTTCTTCAGCTTTTTGCTGGCTGCTTTTTGCCTCAGATCCAACGCCCAAGCCTGGCAGTTCAGCATTTTGTTTCTTTTCAGCGCTCTGATGGGTTCCATGAGCCTGGTATTCTTAAAACGCATACCTGAGGGAACACCGGACGATCCCGAAAGTACATCCAAAGGTCCGGTGCCGTGGGGAGCCATCATCAGTTACAAACCTTTTCAAAAGCTCTTATGGCTGGTTGTCGCCTGGGCCATGGCCTATGGCGGACTCTCCGCCTTTACCGTGGTGTTCCTGAAGATCCAGTGCGGTATGGGGGAAGGCAAAATCCTGCTGCTGAACTCTGTCTTTTTCCTGGGCGGCCTGTGCAGCCTCGTGCTCGGCACCAAGTTGGATCGGCTGGGGAGCAAACCCGTGCTCACTTTTGCAATTATCAGTTGGCTCCTTATCATCGGCGGCTGGAGCATGCTGGCTGGACAGGTGCTGCCATTGAGTTTGGGATTGGTCCTCGCGCTGCAGTTCTCGATGGGCCTTTGCGCCGCCCTGGTTAACATGTCCAACACCCGGCTCGCCATGGCCATCGTGCCCAAAATGGGTCGCAACCACTTCTTCGCGCTCTTTTCAGTAATGAGCAACGTGGCGCTCGGCCTCGCGCCGATTGTGTGGGGCTTGATCATTGATGCGATTGGCAAACGTCAATCAATGGCGCTCGGACTGGAATGGAACCGTTACAGCTTTTTCTTCGTTGCCTCAGGCAGCGTCATGGTAGTGGCACTGGGCTTCGCCTTACGTTTGGAAGAGCCGGAGGCTGCCAGCCTGGAAACCCTCCTTCGCGAACTGCTCATTGAATCGCCGCAACGCGTTTGGGTCCGGCTTTGGTTGAGGGAGTAGTCCCTTGGGTTCCGGTATTTGCTCAAGGCTGAGCGCCCGTTGCTTTGATGACAAAAGTGATTAGCGGATAACCACAGGAGGTAAGGAACTTATCTACTTTGTATGCTGCCACTACGGAATTATTAGTCAAATAACCTCCAATTCAACCCTTTACACCTCAGCGCTCACATGGCATGGCATTGGCTATAGAGATGGCACGGGTTGCCGGTCTAGCGAACAGATTTTGTAGTTTGCGCCGAATAGTTTTCTCGACTCACTGGCAATCCCACCCTCCTTGGCTACCGGGAAGGCTGTTCGGCGCTTTTCTTTTTTTCCTAGTCTTAATCTTTCTCGTAATCCTAATCCTTCCTGGCTTCCTAACTGTCCCTCTCCCTTTCCGCTTTTCTCCCCCGCGTATCGGTCCATACTCCCGCCATGCCAGAGCCACATGCCGCAGTCTGCCCGCAGTGCAAACGTGAAGTTATTTTCCTCGAGGTGGGCGACAAACGCCGATGTCCCGAATGCGGTTTTGAGTTTGAATTGAGCCCACCAGTGCTTCCAGTCGTTCCGGAAAAGGTAGCGTGGACGCTCGGAAAGAAACTTTTAGTAGCCGCCGCCATCGTTTTGGGAGTAATCGCGGTGGCGTTTGGGGGATGCCTCCTGGTGTTGCGTAACATGAAGTTCTGATGAGCCTTCCCTTGCTTTCCCCCTTCGAAGCGCGAACCCTGCTGAAGCACACCACCAGCCGCTGCCCGGTTTGCCACCAGCTATGTCCTGCTGAAGTCTTTCGAAGCGCCGGTAACCAGGTCATCCTGGAACGAACCTGCCCCATTCATGGAAAGGCCAGCGTTTGCATTGCCAGTGACGCACGTTTCTATTGGCTCGCGAAAGGCGATCCATCCAACGCCGGGGGATGTTGCAGCTCCAACGACAAAACGTGTTGCGCGGGCGATCGCTCGCCGGCCGGAACCCTTGGTCGCAATGCTGAGGGAAAAGGAGATGGCCCATTTGAAAAGCTCTCCACGTGCCTGGCGCTGATTGAGGTGGTCGATTCGTGCAATCTTGCCTGCCCAACCTGTTATGCGGATTCGCCCATGGGTGTTGCGCACAAAATCAAAGCGCCGTCACTCAGTGAGATCAAGACGCGCATTCAAGGTATTCTGGACAGAAAAGGAAAAATTGAAATCCTTCAACTTTCAGGCGGCGAGCCAACACTGCACCCGGAGTTTTTTGAGCTCCTCGAATGGGCGCGTGACAACCCCGGGATTGATTATCTGCTCCTGAACACAAACGGCGTGCGCATCGCGCATGAGCCGGGGTTTGCAGAACGTCTTGGCGCCTTGTTTCCTAAAACCGGGCTGCAACTCTATCTCCAGTTTGATGGAGTGCAAACCGACGGACAACAAGCTTTGCGCGGCGCGGATCTGCGCTCCACGAGAGAAAAGGCGATCGCGCGCTGTGGCGCGGCCAACATTCCTGTGACCCTGGCAATGACTGTGACAGAAGCCAATCTGCCGCATCTCTGGGAGGCAATCGATTTTGGGCTGCGGTTTCCGCAGGTGCATGGCATCACCTTCCAGCCAATGTTCGGAAGCGGCCGGACCCCGGCGGATATCTCTCCACGCCGCCGCTTGAACACAGCGGACATTATCCTGGCAGCCGTCAGTCAATCGGGCGGGAAATTGCGAGTGCAGGATTTTACTCCCCTGCCCTGCGGTGACCCGAACTGCGCCACCATGGGTTACCTGGTTCGAGCCCAGGGGCGCACCTGGTCGATTAGCGAGTTTCTGGATTTTTCCCAGCTCCAGGGTTTCCTCAAGGACAAGATCCATTACACGCTCGAAGATTTAGCAAAGTGTGGCTGCGAAAATGAGCCACTCGGACAATTGTTGAAGGACCTGGAAATCAAGTCTTCCATGGTTTTCCGGATGATGGTGAAGCCTTTCATGGATGCGTGGACCTGGGACGAGGATCGGATCGACCGCTGTTGCACTCATGTGATTCGACCAGACGGAAAGCTGGATTCATTTTGCCGTTATTACTCGGGGTTTCCAGACACCAAAGCTGCACCTTAAGGAAAAGGAACAAAACCTCTGAGTTATATATTCGCTTTCCAAATCGAGCCGTACGGATGGCTGATGCTGCTGGGCATCGTCGTCAGCCTTTGTTTTTGGGCGCGATTGGCGAAGCGGGATAGCCGGTTGATGTTTATATATGCGGCGGCGTTGGTCGGAGCGTTCACGGGAGCCAAGCTGGTTTACATCTTTGCCGAAGGTTGGCGGGATTTCCAAAGCGACGAAATGTGGCTGCGCTTGGCCACAGGCAAATCGATCCTGGGAGCGCTGCTCGGAGGATATGCGTCCGTGGAAATGGCCAAAAAGGCTTTCGGATACAAAGGAGTCACCGGCGATTGGTTTGCCACCATTGTCCCCCTCTCCATCATGGTCGGCCGGGTCGGTTGCATCGTGCATGGATGCTGCCTGGGGCGAGCCTGCGATGATTCCTGGTTTACACTGCGCGGACCGGATGGCTTGCCGCGATGGCCTGCTGCTGCAATTGAATTCATTTTTAACGCGCTTATGATCGGCGTCCTCTTTGCCCTGCGCCGAGCCGGCAAACTCAAGGGACAGCATTTTCATCTCTATTTAATCGCTTATGGCGTGTTCCGGTTTTTCCACGAGTTTGCGCGGGAAACCCCTTTGCTTTGGGGAGGGATTTCGGGTTATCAGATGGCTGCAATCGCGGTGGCCGGTCTTGGGACCGTGGGCTTTCTAAAACGCAGGCAAGCTTTAGTGACGGTTCAGGCCGGTGTCTGATCATTGACATCAAGCCCCTCCCACCTACTCTACCTCCACCAAGCTCGTGAAGATTCTTACATTAACCAACCTCTATCCGCCGCACCACGCCGGGACAAATGATTTCCGTTGCCAAACAATTGTGGAGAACCTGCGCACCCGCGGCCATGAGGTGCAGGTGCTCACCTCCAAGCACGGCATGACCGCCGAGCAGACCGGTGCTGACGTCGAGCGGCGGCTGCTCCTCAACGGCGCGTTTGAGCATCCGCTCGCCAGCGGCTACAAGGACACAGCGGAAATTGAGCTGCAGAATAATGGCTTGCTCCGGGAAACAATTGCAGCCTTTCAGCCAGACCTCGTCCATGTATTCAGCATGGAAGGATTATCGAAATCGCTTCTCTTCACATTGCGCCTGGCTCGAGTGCCGACGGTTTACGATGTGGCCAATTATTGGATCGCACAGGGCATTCGCAAAGATCCGTGGCTGAAATGGTGGAACCAAACGCACGCTCCATTCGGCGAAAACATGGCCCGAGCCACTCTGGAAATGTCCGGCAAGCGGAACACGCTGGATGAGACAGCACCGACTCGCATGATGAAGGGCTATGAACGTGTGCCCCAGGTTTATGGCAACGACGCGGAACTCGCGCAGGTGCAGCCCAATTCGGTCACGGCCTTTCGTTTTGACCGCTTGTACTTCTGCAGTCACAGCCTCAAGGAAGCGACCGAACGCGCCGGCTTTCGGGTCAACCATGCGGAGGTGATTCATCCCGGCATTGCCACGCAGCAATATGTCGGCGAAGTAAAACCGGCTTCCGCTCCCGTCAAAAAATTCCTGATAGCCACGCAACTCACGCGCGAAAGCGGCGTGCTGACAGCGCTGCAGGCCTTTGAAGCCATCGCTTCGCAAGTGCCCGGATCGTCCCTCAGCATATTCGGCAAAGGAGATTCCAGCTACATCGCCGAGGTTCGCTCCTTCATTGCCATGCGGAAGCTGCCGGTGGAATTCCTGCCGGTCTCCAATCTGGTGCGGGAACTCCCCGCCATTTATAAGCGGCACGACGCGTTGATCCATCCCACGGAATGGGAGGAGCCTTTTTCTTACGTGCCGCTCGAAGCAATGGCCAGCGGGTTGCCCGTGATTGCCAGCGAGGTCGGCGGAAATCGGGATATCCTCAAGCACGGCCAGAACGCGCTTTCGTTCACACCCGGCGATTTCGCCTATTTAGCCGAACGCATGCTGGAACTGGTCCAAAATCCGGACCTTCGCTGCCGCGTGGCCGACAACGGCCAGCAGGAGGTGCTCAGCGCTTACAACGAAAGCACCGTGATGGATAAGATCGAGAACTACCTGGC
The DNA here is from genome assembly GCA_028293425.1 of Verrucomicrobiales bacterium. Taxonomy (GTDB): domain Bacteria; phylum Verrucomicrobiota; class Verrucomicrobiia; order Limisphaerales; family JAQGOV01; genus JAQGOV01. Next base: position 17,195 of record JAQGOV010000127.1, on the reverse strand, counting down.
GGGCTCGTTGGAGTTCTGGGCACAAATATCCGGATGAGAACCGGCTGGTGATCGCCGACGTGGAAGCAACGCTATCCCTCAAGGGGAATTACCCACTGGCACCCTCAGACTGATCGAGGCTGACGCGCAGAGCATGGTCCTCCCGCTTTAGGCGGAAGTTGCCGGATTGGAATTGGAAGTATCCCCGGCGGCCGCGGCCCACGTTGCAAAGGTCACCCTGGAAAACAATCGAACCATGAGCCGTGTGGAGGCAGTGGCCCTGATCGAGCAGGCCCTCCATGAACAGGGACCGGATTCCCGTAAAACCTTACGGGTCTGGTACGGTTTGAACGCAACTTACAGCGGCCCGATGCAATAAAGCACCTTCCCCGACCGCACAAACATCCGGTTCCCAAGAAAGGCAGGAGTTGAGCCGGATCCCTGGGGGAGGGAGTTCGTAGCTATGACCTTGCCTTGTTCGTTTTGCTCCAGCAGGAAGGTTTCTCCAGCGTCGTTCCCCAGGAAAAGATTTGTTCCGGCCAGCGAAATGCTCGGGTAAACGTAGGCATTTTCGGTGCGGAAAAATTCCAGCGTCCGGTCGAGCAACGTCTGGCCCGTCTTCGCATCCAGCACGTAATATCTGGCGCTCTTATCGATGGCATAGATGCGTTCGCCCTCGACTACGGGGGAAGCATAGAAATCCCCCTCCAGCTTCACAGACCACAGTTCCTGGCACTTGATTTGGTCCGTGGCTTGACCTGGCAAACGCACGGCTGTGCTTTCGCCCTCGAGAAAATAAACCACGTTGCTCCGCACGACCGGGCTGGAGTACATGCAGTTGCCCAGATCGCTGGCGAGGATTTTCCCATCAGACACGCGGACAACGCTCCCTTTGGGAGTAACGACCACGTCGGTATCGCCCACGCTGGCCCGCGCTGGAGTGCCGTAGCTGGCTTCTGCATCGTTTTTCCAGAGGAGCTTGCCCGTGGCTGCGTTCAGGCAAACCAAAGGGCCAAAATGGACCAGCAAACGCTCCCCAATGAGCACGGGCGAGGCGGTGCGCCCGTACGCGGTAGTGAGCGGCAAATCAAAGCCTTGGATCCACTGCCTTGTGCCATCCAGATCGTAGCAGGCCACAATCCCAGTGCCGGTGAATACCCAAACAAATCTGCCATCGCTCACGGGGGTGGGTGTCATGTCACCATACTGGGTGGATTGGCCGGGGTCTTTTGGGCTGCCGGGGAGGTCCGAAAATCGGTGGTGCTTGCGCCAGCGTTCCTTGCCGGTGTTGGCATCCAGGCAGAGCAGGAGATCGGGCTCTGCGGTTATAAACACCTGCTGGCCGCTGACAACCGGACAGGATGCCCCTTTGCCCACTTCTGTTTTCCAGCGCACGTTCTCGTTGGCCGACCACTTCATGACGGGCCGCGCCGATGGAAAGCGACCCGTGCCGTCGCCCCGCCAGCCAACCGGGTGGGCCGCTGCTGCCTGGGACTCCTTGGCGAGGTTTTCCCGGTTTGTGAGCGAAGCTCCAGGTTGAGGCGCCGCGGCTTCCCCGATTTTTACGGTCAGGAGCAATAAAACGAGAAAGCTTTTCATGAGCTTGGAAGCAAGCCACTTCATTGGCCAATACAATAAAGATACTCTTCACCGCGAAGATACATGCGCGCACCTTCGAAATATGGCGACGTGTAAAAGGATTCCTGCTTGCACGGGTTGCCTCCCAAGCCCGAGAGATGAATGTTTTCAATTATATTGCGCCGTGTTTCCTTTATTTGGGGTCCCCGTTCAAAAATATGAGTGTAGCCGGCGTCATCGGTAATAAATATGTGTTGGCCGGCGAGAGTCGGGCTGGCCGCCACTCCGTAGAGATAGCGGTTGTAACGGTTGTAGCCGTCCAGGTAACCGCGGAATAGTCCTTTGCCGTTGCGCGTGTCCACGGCGGCCAGGCCTCCGCCCATCTCCACCGAATACACAATCCCATCCGCGTAGAGAGGCGAGGCTACGGTGAAGAGGCCTCCGACTTGCCGCGTGGGCATGGTTACATCCGCGCCTTTCAAGTCCAGCACGGTTTCGGGCTTGGCGCCGGGCCCATCGTTGCTCGGAAGTTTCACCGCTATAAATGAGACCGGATCCTTCCACCCTTGCCAGCGGCACGGATTATACAGGACACCGTCTTCAAGTATCGGCGTCAGCACCCCCCAAAGGTCGAGGCGCGTTGGACAGATCACCGTGCCGTCGGAAGCACGATGGATATAGCGCTTGGCCACTATGGCTTTGGTGCCGCCGATTTTTGCCGCCAATGGCGACGTGTTGCCTAGGTCATTCTGCCAATCGTTGGGAACGTTGCGCCAAAGCTCCTTCCCCGTGGCGGGGTCGTAGGCCATGAGGTTCACTTTGGCCGCAAAGATTAGCTTGCCATCGATCAGGTTCGGGGAACCGTGGCTGCCGTGCTCGGGCGAACCGATGGAAGCATCATGCCGGCTCCAGAGCCGTTTACCATCCAGGTCAAAGCAGGAAAGCACATGCGCTCCCGGCCCTTTCATGCCTCCTCCACACGCCCAATAAACGAATTTTCCGTCACTCACCGGCGTGGAATTGCTCGAAGATACCTCGTTTTCGTACAGAGGCGGATATTTTTTGCGATCGATGCTCCTCAGCGCGTTATGCAGCGCCTTCTCCGCGTCCGCCTTGGCCTTGAGTATCTTATCCAAAACCGCCTGTTGCTCCGAAGAAAGACCGCCAGACGAAACGGCTGCGTTGATCTCCTTGACCGCTTCTTGATTGAGCTGGCTGAGCTTGGCAGCCAGGGGTTCTATCTGCGCCTTCATCTCGGGCTGCGCCTGTTGCTCCCCCGTCATGGCGTCGTACGGCGTGTTGGACCGGAGCCACAGGATTTTCCCGGTCTGCTTGTCGAGACAAAGCAGGTCCGTCATGCCCGAGCCCACATAGATTCGATCGCGGACAATAATCGGCTGGGACATGCTGCGCCCCGTCATCTTGGTCATCCAGGACACGTTTTTCGTCTGATAGGTAACCGGCAGCACCGGCTCGAGATAAGCCGCCACCCGCCAGCGGCTCACCCAGGCATTTTGCCCTTCGGGCGCGGTCGCCTCGCTGCTCGCGGCCTTGAGCAACAAACGATTCCATCCTTCGATCAGTGAAACTTTGATCGGTTGGCCTCGTTTTAACACCACCACCTTGCCATTCAGGAATACCTTCAGAGCGGCGGCCGTGTAGTTGATCCGCAACATCACCTCGGCATTGGATGGCGAACGGATCCACGTATGGGCGTAAGCCACCTTATTGTTGAGCGGCACTTCCACGGCGTTCGTCCCCCCGTTTTCCGGCAGGTTGCCGAACACATAGACAAAATCCACGTTCAGATCTCCGCAAGTGCCTTCGTTGTGATAATGCCTGCTCTGGGTATCTATCCCGGCACGAAGATGTTTCCAGGTGGCCTCGCCTGCCTTGTCTCCTTCATTCGGTTCTATCGTTGCTTCGCCGTTTAAAAAATCCTTGTCGATCTCCTTCACCGGATCTGCAGCCTCGAATGGCCCGGCCACCAGCCACTCCTTGAGTGTGAAATACTCCAGCGGAAAACTCGCTTGCCCGGGTTCGCCCGAAGGCTTTGCAGCCTGATACTTAATTTCACTCGTAATGCCTTTGACCCTTCGGCTCCATTCCAACGGCGGAGTGGCGCCCGGAAATCGGCCAGTCCAATCGCCCCGCCAGCCCACGGATTGTTCCAGTGTGGCGTTGAAGTCAGGCGAACCCAAAGCCGCAGCGGACCGGGACCCCTCGGCCTTTGGCTGGCCAAAGCAAACAGAACCGCAAAGCAGAGCATGGAGCGAGATCACCACAGCCCGCAGCCATCCGAGATGAGTCCGGATCGAACCCATTGGCAAAACACATGGATCATGCGCGTCGAGATTCAAACGCGGGAGGTATGTCATAATGTGCGAGAAATTAACCCTTTCCTCCCCGGCAACGCAATGATTTCGCACATGCCCGGAAGGCGGCTTTCGCCGAGAATGACGTCTCGGTTTGGCATGGTCACAACCCCCAGCCGCGGAAATGGCACGAGTGGCGAGGTCATTCCAAAAAAGGCGTGAGGAAAAGATTCTGTAGAAATGGGCGGAAGCCAATCAGTTCCGCCTCTCAGAACTGCATCAACGCGGGTTCTTCGAACTATCGCCATTTCTTTCTCATCTAAATAATGCTATGGCCTACTGCAGGAGGCTGGGACCAACGGCACTTGAAAAACTCCGCCGCATGCAACAAGCTGCATCGATGCATCTAAGGCTGCGAATTTGGGCTGGAATTTTAATGGTATCGGCTTGTGCGGGGTGTCAAAAGCCCAACGCGGCGGCCCCGCCGAGCACCGCCGCAGCGGCTCAACCCAACAACACGCCGCTGCATCTGGATCACGCCATGCCGAAATTAAGGACCACCAAGCTCTGGCTGGGTGCGCAGGAACTGGATACGGAATTGGCCCTGAGCAGCCAGGAAATTTCGACAGGCATGATGTTTCGCAAGGACATGGGCGAAAATGAGGGAATGCTGTTTGTTTTTGCCCAGCCCCAAAAGCTATCCTTTTACATGAAAAATACGACCGTGCCTCTTTCCTGCGCTTATATCGACGCGGAAGGCACGATCCTGGAAATCCACGATTTAAAGCCGTTGGACGAAACCCCGGTCGATTCGAAGGCCGAAAATATCCTTTATGTGCTGGAAGTGAAGCAGGGCTGGTTCAAAAGACACAATATCGAAACCGGCATGATTATCCGGACGGAACGCGGGACGATGCCGGAGACTTTTTTCCCAAAGCGGGCTCAACAATAGGTCTAGTCCAGAAGTTTACCGCATGCGAAATTTTACACGATCTAGGGAGCTGTTTGCCGAGGCCTTGAACTACATTCCTGGCGGAGTCAATTCCCCGGTGCGGGCTTTTCGCGCCGTGGGTGGGCAGCCCTTTTTCGCCGAGCGCGCGAAAGGCGCGCGGGTCTGGGACGTCGATGGCAACGAATACATCGATTACGTGGGCACGTGGGGGCCAGCCATCCTCGGGCATGCGCATCCTCCCATCATCCGAGCCATCCAAAAGGCAGCCGAACACGGAACCAGCTTCGGCATTCCAAACGCGCTCGAAGTGCGAATGGCCAGGCTCATCCGCGAGGCGGTGCCAAGTGTCCAAAAGGTCCGCATGTGCAATTCGGGCACCGAAGCCTGCATGTCCGCCATCCGGTTGGCCCGCGGTTTTACGAAGCGGGACAAGATCATTAAGTTCGACGGTTGCTACCATGGACACACCGATTCGCTCCTGGTCAAGGCCGGCTCAGGAGCGTTGACCTTTGGCAATCCGGATAGCGCCGGCGTACCTGCGTCCTTCACGCAGCACACCATCGTTTTGCCTTTTAATGATGTGGATGCGGTGAAGGCAGCCTTTGCGGCAAACCCCGACCAGGTTGGGGGCATCATTCTGGAACCGGTTCCCGGCAATGCAGGATTGTATCTGCCGAAGCCTGGCTATTTGGAAGCACTGCGTGAGATCACCCAAAGCGATGGGGCACTCCTGATTTTTGATGAAGTCATGACCGGCTTTCGCCTGGCCTTCGGCGGAGCCCAGCAAAGATTTGGCATCATCCCAGACCTAAGCTGTTTTGGTAAAATCATCGGCGGCGGCTTGCCGGTGGGCGCGTTCGGCGGACGAGCGGAGATCATGGATTGCCTCGCGCCACTCGGACCCGTCTACCAGGCCGGCACCTTGAGCGGAAACCCACTGGCCATGGCGGCCGGTATCACCGCGCTCGAAGAACTCCAAGGCGGCAACGTGTATTGTCAGTTGGAAGAACGCGCGCAGCAGTTGGAAGAAGGGATGCACCTGGCCGCGAAGCGGGCGGGCGTGCCGGTCCAGTTCAATGCCTGCGGCTCCATGTTCTGCGGTTACTTCACGGACAAGCCGGTTCACAACCTCTCCGACGCCATGCACAGCGACCGTGCTCGCTTTGCCAAGTTCTTCCATTCCATGCTCGAGCAAGGAGTTTACCTGGCCCCATCACAATTTGAGGCGGGATTTATCTCCGCCGCCCACAGCGCCGACGACATCGACAAAACCGTCGCGGCTGCCGCGGAAGCAATGAAAGGTTTATAAATGCGAATTCTGGCCCTGGATCATGGCACTAAACGAATCGGAGTAGCGGTAAGCGATGAAATGAAGATGATCGCCACGCCGCTCGAATTCATCCTCGCCGAACCTTTCGCCCCGGTCGTTGAGCGCCTCAAGCAATTGATTCGAGAGAAAGAGGTCGAGATGATCCTCGTCGGGCTGCCGCGGAACATGGACGGCAGCTACGGCCCAGCCGCCCTCAAAGTCCAGGAATTCGTTGCCGTGCTCAAAGAAACCATCGCCGTCCCCATCAAACTCTGGGACGAACGATTAACCTCCGCCCAGGCCAACCGCTTCCTCATCGCCGCCGATGTCCGCCGCAACAAGCGCAAAGAAAAAGTCGACAAAACCGCCGCCGCCATTCTCTTGCAAAGCTATTTGGACTCAGTCTGAGGTACAAATTTACCTTCGAAAAACATGTGGCAAAGGCTGTCGATGTGCGTGTGAGCCATGCCATGGCACGAAACACTGAACGTGTCCGCGCAGGAAAAACCAGGGTTATTGGTGCCGGTGCGGTTCATCGATTGAACGAAAGGCGATCCGTTATCCTCCGCTTTTTCTTTTTCCACATCGCGCGCCAGAGACACCGAAACACCTTCTTTCACCAAGGCCAAGGTTTGCCTTCGCATTTTGGGAGTGATGAGGTTAAGGCCAACAAATTATTTACGTATCGAGTCCCGTTGATGGTTGGACATCGATTAAGGACCACCCGAGCCCCTTCGCACTTAAAAAAAATAGGTTCCAGCAGTTTTCGGCACTTTTGCCACGTCATGCTACAAACCGGAACCGACCTCCTTTGTGGAGGCAGCGGTCGCGCTGCGAGCACTCTGCCCGCGTCCAGCGGCCAGCGGGCAGAGTCATTGGATTTTGGCCTATTCCTAACGGTTCTCCTGACGCATTTCTGACGGACAAAACAAAATCGGACACCTCGAAACCCCAACAAAACGCTATCTTCACTTCTGAAAACCTCAATTCCAACCAATAAGAACAAGGGGTTAACGCTTCCGAAATGCAAAATCTTTAATAGAATTAAGGGGTCTAACGCTCTAACGGCTAAATTCACCCTTGGAGACGTAACCCATCAAAGGCGTGGTCATGAGCGGCTCCCAAGTCTGATTGTTCCACCGATCCACCCACTTCAGCCCCTTCGGGCTTTATCAGTTTCTAACACTTTTTGTCACAGTATAGGCCGAATTATCGAGTAACCCATCGGGATTACGCTGCCAGATCCAAACCTATCCGGCCGTGCTGCGTGCACTCACTTCCCACCAAATGCCACTAAAGCCCACCAAAACTTCTTTTGTAAAACCCGTGGGTTTTAGTGGCATCTGGTGGCATTTAGTGGGGTTTAGTGGATCTCGACTTTGAACTCTCTTTGTTACTCGTGAGACGAGGTGGTCATTAACTTTATGTCTGCTTTTGTCGCGGAATAGGCGTCACGCTTTGTCGTGAAATATTAGGAAACTCACCCTTCAAAACTACCGGAATCCGGAAATGTCAGGAAATGTCCGGAATTCCCCACACCACATCCACTGTCCGGAGAAACCGATTTCCGGCCAGGACATCTTTGCCCAACGGTCATTGCCAAGAAGCCCGTGGGCACTCCCCGTAATTCCCCGACTTCCCCGCCACGGCTTTCACAAGTCCTTTTCGCGTAACGCCCCCAATAGGAATCGGGAAGCGATATGTCTATAAATGAACATTAATGACGCCTGCATCAAATATTGTCAGCCTCCATCCGGAATCAAACGGGGCCACCACTGCTCAGGAATTAGCCTCCAAGGTCGAATGCAGCGTTCACCCTCACATCCTCCTGGTTCATTGGGAGATTTATTTCCGGGCGGGGAACTGGCAAGCCGCCCACGACATCGCCGAAAGCCTCATCATCTGCCTGCCCGATGAGGCAATTGGCTGGATTTATCGCTCTTTCGCCCTGAAGCAAATGCGCCAGACCAAGGAAGCTGTAACCCAATTGCTCCCCGCCGCCAGGAAATTCTCGAATGACTGGCGCATCGCCTACAACCTGGCTTGCTACAATGCGGAATTGGGTGATGTCGCGGGTGCCTGGAACTGGCTGGACCATGCTATCGAAATCGGCGACGTAGAGCAGATTAAGCTGGAAGCCATGTCCGAGCCCGCGCTTGAGCCCTTGTGGGCCAAGCTCTGATTATTCAGCCCGGTAAGCGGTCCAATCATTGGTCCGCAGTCGGCCCAAGAGATTGATCTCAGCTTTGCCTTCGATCATGTCTCCAGCGAGCGTCCCGGAAAAGTGGTTGGTGTATCTTTCGCCTTCCCATTCCGTGACTGTGTAGAAGGACACCTCTTCATTCACAAACCGGCCACCGTGAATGTCCTGCTCGCGACGAAAGGCGGTAAGCTTTCCGGTTAGCTTATGGCCTTCGGGCTTGAGCCTCAGGCGGGATTCCCCTCGGAAACGACCGAAATCATTCGTCCACTTCCACGTTCCCTCGACCCCGGCAAACCGCAGAGCTTCCCACGGATAAGTCTGCCCTTCCCCGTTCCAATTGGATTGAATCCTCCCCGTGATCGTCTCTCCGCTGAGCTGACCGGAGTAATGGGTAATTATTTTATGTCCGTCCCGTTCACGCACCACGTCGAAAGCAACCTGATCTCCTTGCACGGTCAGATTTGTCACGGGAGTTTCGGTGCCCGCCCGGAAGCTGGAGGTTCCCGTCGCTTTCCCGTCCACTTCCTTGAGCTTTAACTTTGGCTCCACTTGCGTGCCATCAGGCATGGTAAAGCTCCAGCGCCAGGTCCCGGCATAGGAAGATCTTGGCTTCGGGTCCGCGGCGAACACGACGAGCATTGTAGTGAGCAGAGCCGCGACGCTACCGTAGATAATTTTCATAACAAGTTTGCATCATCCAGGCATCACTTCTTCCGGGCCAGCGTTCCATTGGCCGGTACTGAAAACTTCAGCGAGATGACTTCCTGGTCCTTAAAGTTTCGTCCGCTGTAGGAAACATCAATTTGGGAGCCTTTGTCCTTAATGGTCATTAGCCCATAACAGCCCTGATTGCCATGGGTTTTATAAACTCCTTGGCTGTAAGGCCCGCCTTTCAACGAAGGATCCTGATCCAATGGCGCCGCGCACATGACTGGGATCGGCGCTCCTCCACCACTGGCGTAATCGGCGTTGGTGCCCTCATCCGCCGCAAGCATGTGTGAATCCCCATGCAGGATGCAGACGCCCTGGATGTGGTTGGACTTGATGAAGTTCGCAATCTCATGCCGCTCCGCCGCATACACGCTCCAATAGTCTTCGTTGGTAGGGGGGGCGTTGCGATTGGTCCGCGTCACGACTTTGAACAGGTCAGTTTGAGAATGATGAACGTAGCCGAAATGATTCGTCTTCAGGCCCTGGTAGGGGTTCTTGCTTACTTCCCCAATCCAGGGAACGGAACTCACCCAACAGATCAAGGGATACTTTCCGTTTGATTCGAGCAGCTCCTGCTTGAACCACGCTTTCTGCTTTTTGCCCATCATCGTTTTGTCCGGCCCATCCTTCTTTCTTGAGTCATCGCGTTCCGACCGCAGGTCCGTGAGGATGAACTTTACCCGGCCGACGCTAAAAGCTTGAGAGATTGGGTGGTCGCCTTCCCCAAACGCCAACGGATAATGCGGCACATATTCATCATAGGTCAGGCGAGCCGCTTCCTGGGAGGGAGCTTTGCGATTGGAGTTATTCCCGCCGAAGTCATGATCATCCCACACATAGACAAAGGGCACATGGCGATAAAGGTCAGCCTGCTGCGGAGAGGAAAGGACCAGGTCGTACGCAGCCCGGAATCGGGTGCGATCGTTCGTGGTGATATTCAGATAATGAAAATCCCCCATGTTCATGTAAAAGAGCGGATGCTGCTGCCGGATGTGATCGAAATTGTCGCTGGTTGATCCGGTGCGCGCGCAGGAGGCAAAGGCAAATGAGAACGAGGCCTGCCCTTCCGCTGGGAAGGTATGAAACTCTCCCCGGCTTTTCAGGTCGATCCGCCGCTCCACTTCCAGGGCGTAATAATACTGCGTGTCGGGCTTGAGATCCTTGAGCTCGAAGGCAACCACGTTTCCAGATTCGGGATCTGATTTCACCGATGGAGTAAAGGTGGGCCGCTTCAGGAGCGGGCTCTTGCTGATAGCCAATCGAGCAGTCATGCCATCGCGCGGAAGCCGAGCTTTCACGACTGCGGAATGCGGCGTCAAAGAGCCACTCCACGGCCCCCGCTCCACCAGCGAGTAGTCAAAGCCGAGCTGGTCAAAAAGGAATGCATAAACGTCGGCCCATTGCTGGATGCGTTCGCCCAAGGCCGTTCCAATTCCATGACCACTGCTTCCGCTGGTGCGCAGCAGGATGGGGCGTTGCGAACCCGTGGCGGACTGGAGTCGCGCGATCATCTTCCGCGAATGCGCCGGGTTGACCCGGCCATCATGCTCGCCTGTCAGCATCAGTACCGCAGGATATTTCGCTTTGTCAGTGACATGATGATAAGGGGAGTAGGCATAAAGCGCTTTGAATTGCTCTGGCTCTTTCACGGTGCCGAACTCCGTGATGTTGAAAGCGCCGTTCGGATCCAGTTCGACCCGGAGCATGTCATAGATGCCAACATGGGATACCACTGCCCGCATGAGCTCGGGATGTTGCGTGAGGGTAGCCCCCATGAGCAGGCCTCCATTGCTCCCGCCTTCGATGGCCAGCCGGGACGGCTTGGTGTAGTTCGAGCGTATCAAGAGCTCAGCGCACGCCGCGAAGTCGTCGAAGACATTTTGCTTCTTGGTCAAGTTGCCGGACAGATGCCACTCCTCACCGAACTCACCGCCGCCTCGCAAGTTGGCGATGGCAACAACGCCTCCCTGGTCCAGCCAGACCCTGCGGCTCAGATCAAGCCTCGGCGTCATGTTGATCCCGTAGCCTCCGTAGCCATAAAGAATTGTGGGGTTGTCGCCATTCAAACGGGTGCCCCGGCGGCGGATGATGTTCAGGGGTATTGGTGTTCCGTCCTTAGATGTGGCTATTTCCCTAACGACTTCCACATCGTCGAAGCTGACCGTGGAGGTTCCCACCATGGCAGTGCGGTTCATGTGATCGCGCGCCTTCACCGCATCATAATGCCACCAGGTGAATGGCTGGGTATAGGTCTCCGTGCGAAGAAGCAATTCGTCCCCGTGCGTGACTACCATTTCCTGGATCGCGGTTGGCGTGCTGAAGTTCGGGCCACGCACCGGAACGAAGGCGCTCAGGGTTGCCGCGTTCTGCGGCCCAGCGCCAACACTGGCCTCCGCTGCCAAAGCTGTCGCTTCCTCCTCAGCCGCCTCTCCGTTCGCCTCTGCCTCCGGTGGGTTTGTCGCAGCCTCACCCTCCGCGCGAGCTGGGGCCGAATTGGTTTCGGCTCGTGAGCGCCCCTGAGTCGCGTTCGCCCCGCCCCGTGCCGGTCTGCGGCCGGCATCCCGTCCATAGTAATTGGTTGTTCTAGCCAGATAATCAATGAAAGCCAGCTCCGAAGGACCACCTTTCAAGAAACCGACATACATCCCGCTCGCGGTGGGGCGGTAGTCCTGAATGACATTAGTGCCCTGCGGCACCACCAGCGTGGCCTGCGCTAGGTCGGGGTTTGCCAATGGCACACGCAAGATCTTTCCTTTGGGAGCGTTCCTGGTGGACCGAAGATAAAGGGCGTCATCCTTGCCCCATTCGATGTAAAGCGGGTCGCGGCCAAATTGCGCCTCCTTCACCTGATCTTCAAAGCGGGTGATTTGTTTCCATTCGCCGGAAGGAGAGCGCACGAAGTGGGCGTACTCACCACCATCACCATTCGCCACCGTGGCCAACAAATGACGCCCATCGGGACTCGCTTCCAGGCCGGTTTCCGCGATGCGCGGGAAATCTTTACCAAATTCGTATTTATCCTCCTCGGCAGGTGTGCCCAACTTATGGAAATAGATTTGCTGGTAAAACATGAGGTCAACATCCGGGCGTTCCCCTTTTGCCGGGTAGCGTGTATAAAAGATGCCCGAGTTATCAAAGTTCCAGGCCGCGCTGCCTCCGCCCGTTGGCAGTTGGACTCTCGACACGGCATCCGAAAGCTTCTTGCCGGTTTCTGCTTCGTAGATGAAAAGCGTGCCGGACTCGCTGCCTTTCTCCGACAACGACACTGCGACCAACTTTCCATCATGCGAAGGCACAAACCAATCGATGGTAGTAGTCCCGTCCGAGCTCAGCTGGTTTGGATCGAGGATGATTTTCGAGGTCTGCAGGTCCTCAACGGAATCGAGAGCCATCAGCACCGGCTGTTGCGCCGGGGGCTCGAACTTCATCAGGAACAGCTTCCCTGCGCGCCAGATCAAATGGGAATAGTTCGGCGAGACATTGGAGAAAAGCTGCTGCAAACGATCCTCGATAAACGGACGCAACGGCACTTTGTCCAAAAACCCGCGGGCTTGTTTATTCTGCAAAGCGCTCCACTCGCTCACGGCAGGATCGGAGGAGTTTTCAAGCCATTGATAATCATCGACTACCTTGATGCCATGATACTCATTGGTCGCCAGCTTTTTAGCTGTGGGGACCGAGTTGTGAGCGCCGCATCCAATCAGCCAAAAAAAGCACGTGAACAAAACGAACCGCAGGAGTATCTGGAAATGCATCATTACTGTTAATTTGTCCTGGGGCACCGGTGATTCTGGTTTGCGAAGGGCATCAATGCCCACATTTGTTTGGATCCTGAAATTGATGCTGAGGCATCCTTTTTGCAAGCGCAAGCACAAGCTGGTTCGGTTCCATGGAAGTGGCAGAAGCGTGGGGCCAAGACCCAGTGTCCAGCATCGGCAAGGGGGCCGATACTCCTTCTCAAAGCTGAAGCGTTCTCGCATGATTGAATTACGACATGGAAAGCAATCCACATCGCTTTACGCGTGCGTCGAAGGGTCAAAGGCGCGGAGCCGAACGGTCGGCTGCGTTCACATTGATCGAATTGCTCGTCGTCGTGGCCATCATTGGCATTCTGGCTTCGCTGCTTCTGACCTCCCTGGCTCGGGCCAAGGGCAAAGCGCAGCAGGTGGCTTGCGTGTCGCAGCTCCGGCAAATTGGGATCGGATTTGATTTAATGCTCTCGGACGAGGACAATCGATTCCCGGATCGGCGCGACCTGAAGACTTCTTTGGGTTACCAGCCATGGACTACCTGGCCAAAGTCAGATCCGCGGGGTGGCTGGGCTGCCATTGTGACCAGCAACCAAATCCCAGGCGACAAGGTGTGGTATTGCCCGGCGATGGCCTCTTCCTCGCTCAGGATGGCCCCCCAATCGACCCAGGCTTCGCGTATCGGCGATCCCAACTCCCTGGTCAGCTATTGGTTCTGGCGTTTCGACCGCCCGGATGACCCTGTCCCGCTCGACAACTTTTGGGGCAAAACCATTGAGCAATCGGTGACTGATCTATACGCAGCGAATAACCCAACCGCAGGCCTGCCCAATGGGCCGGAGGACGTGGAGTTGGCGGTGGATCCATATTTTCCAAGTACTGTTCCAGCCTTGCCACCTGAATTGCGGGGCCGTGCCGTTCACCGCGGAGGACGGAACCGGCTATTTGAAGATGTGCACGTGGAATTCCTGCGTGACCCGAGGACCAATTGATTTTCTCGTTCATTTTCGCAAGGGTAGTTTGCTAATCTTGCCCCATGACATCCGCCAAACAATTTAAACTCCGTGAGAAGAGCTTGGCCGAGCAGCTAAAGGTCGTCGAAGAGCTCAACAAGCTCGTGAAGGATATCGAGCATTGCGAGCGTGCCATCGGAGAACTCAAAACCGAATTAGAGGCAGTGAATGCAAGATTTCCAACTCGCAATACGACACGGGACGAAATTGATTACCTGAACGGCCTCCTCAAGGTGGCCAACAAGAAGCTGGTATGGGAAAAGAATATGGCCAGCCTCCAAAAGCGAACTCCCGATATCCTCAGCCGAGTCTCTCAACTGGCGAACGATCCCAAAGCCCCTCTGGATGATCAGGCCAAGGCATCACTCATGCCTTCGCTCCAGGCCGTTCAAGCAGCGATGGAGCGGCTCTCGGCGACGAAAGTGGGTTGAGCGCAGTTTAGGTCCCCATGAGAACTCTCAATGAAGAAGGACTTGGGCACCGGCTCTTTCGACTCATAACCGCCGCCATTACCTTTGTCGCCACAACATTCAATTTGATGACTGCTGAACTCGAGGTCAGTCGCATCCCCGAGCCGCAGGTCAGCCCGCAGCGAGGCTTTTTTACCAACACTTTTCCTCTGACCATCACCTCCGCTTCACAGGCTGCGGAAATTTGGTTCACTCTCGACGGAACTCTCCCAAAACCAGGACAGGCTGGCAGCTCTCTTTATCGACCTCCCCTGCTCATCTCCAACACTACTATTCTTCGTGCCTGCGTCTGCCTGAAAGGCCAGGTTCGTTCTCTGGTCGCAACTCATACTTTTATTTTCCCTAGTCAGACCGGCAGTCAGCCAGCGCTTCCAAGCGGCTTTCCTCGCTCCTGGAATGGTGTGCTCCCTGCTTACGGCATGGACAACCGGGCACTCGTCAGCAGCCCGGCCGGCTACGGTCTCACCGACGCATTACTCTCATTGCCCGCGCTGAGTCTGGCTCTGCCGCGAGATGACCTCTTCGACGAGGCCAAGGGTATTTACGTACACTCGACCCAGAAAGGGCCCACGTGGGAGAGACCTGCAAGCATGGAACTAATCTTCCCGGGCGGCCCCGCTCTGCAAGTGGATGCTGGCCTGGCAGTGCACGGTTATACCAGCCGCCATCACAGCAACACATTAAAACATTCCTTGCGCCTGAAGTTCAGGTCCCGCTACGGCTCCTCAAGACTGCGATTTCCGCTCCTGCCCGACACCCAGCGCCAAGAATTTGATAGCTTGGTCCTTCGGGCCTGTTCAAGCGATTCCTACACGGCTGGAGATGCTCCACCACGCTGGGAAGCCCGGCGAGCGAGCTATATCCGCGATCAGTGGATGCGCGATACCATGCGCGATTTCGGCCAATTGACTTCCCACGGCCGTTACGTTCACCTCTGGCTGGATGGCTTGTATTGGGGTCTCTACGATGTCTGCGAAGCTCTCGACAGCACCTTCGCCGCGGACTACCTGGGCGGAAAAAAGAAGGAATATGACATCATCAAGGACTATTTCGTGTTGGACGGCGGGGACCGCCACGCCTGGGATGCAGCCGCAGCACTGGCAAAAGAGGGCTTCGCCACCGAGGAACAGTTCCATCGCATCCAGGGCAACAACCCCGATGGGACGCGAAATCCGAACTACCCGATTTTTCTGAACCTTTCCAATTATGTCGATTATCTAATGGTGCAGATCACATCTGGTTCGCAGGATTGGCCACTCAACAACTGGTGGTCCTGCCGCCGCCACGGATCGGCGAGCCAAGGATTTCAATTTTGCGTTTGGGACCAGGAGGAGGGGAACAACTCGCTGACGACCACCGCAAATGTTTTCTGCCAGCCATTTGCTGCCGCATCGGAAGCGCGCTGCTTTCCGACTCCGGGAGAATACCATGCGGCCTTTTTCTATGACCGCCTCAGGTTAACCAGCCCGAGCTTTCGGCAATTTTTTATGGACCGTGTCTGGTTCGCGCACACGGGGAACGGAGTCCTGACACCTGAAGCAAACGCGCGCCGGTGGCTTGCTCGACAAAAAGAGATCGACAGAGCCATTGTGGCTGAAACGGCGCGATGGGGTGATTCTCACAATCTCGGACCATTTACCCGCCAGAGTCATTGGTTGCCTGAAATGAACTGGGTCGCGAACTACTGGTCCAGCAACCAGGTTCGAGTGGTGGAGCGCTACAGGAGTGTGGGACTCTGGCCCTCGCTCACCCCTCCGGCTCTTGAACGCCTCAACATCCCCGGTGGAAAGAGAATTAAGATCAGCCTCAGCCACACCAATTCCAAGGGCACCATCCATTACACTCTGGACGGCCGCGACCCACGCGCTGGAGATGCCAAGCCCGCTCCGAGCTCTCAATCCTATTCCAGTCCTTTGATCCTGAACGGCACAACTCGCCTTCGTGCGCGGGTTACTGATGGATTAAATTGGAGTCCTTGTAGCGAAGCCATTCTGGCAGTGCCGTGAGACTAAATTCGATCAATCGGCACGATACTCAGCCAGTTGCTCGGATGTTCCTGCCCAGGCCCGCGCCAGGTTGTCATGCTGGCGCATAAAACTCCATTTCAGCCCAGCGCCACAAAGCCTTTCAGCGCCTGCGGATCACGAGCCAAGTCCAATAGCCGCATAAGCGTGAGCGTTTCGCGCCGATCCACGTTCGGTTTTCCGGTGGTGAAGAAGTCGAGTATGGCCGCCTGGTTATTGGCGAAAATTTTTGATGCATCTACCTCGACATAAGGGGTGGCCTTGTCCGTGGTGAAGCTGGCAGCGAACGGAGTGCCCGTTTTTGTAAAAACGTTCACCACCCCGGTTCGGCCGCCGGCAAATTCCACGAGGAGTTGCGCGCGTTCTGGCGTTCCGCGCCGCATCAGGGCGGTTGCCTCGTGGCCCATCACGCTGATGAGCAATTCCAAAGGATGAATGGCATACTCGTCAAAGGAACTACCGCCGCCCCAGGTGATCATGTGGTCCACTTTTCCCGCTTTCTTCACCTCGGCCTGCACGTTTGTATAACGGAGGGCCGAACTGGTCTGGATCGGCGTGCCGTGTTCATCCGCCAGAGCAAACATTTTCCGGGCGGTGTCCCTATCCGGAGCGAAGGTCTTGTCCACGTAGGTGGGTTTACGAAAGGGAAAAATCCGACGACAAAGCTCGATGTGAACTTCTGGATTAGACGGTGCCAGAACCATGAAGAAATCCACGGCGGCGTTGAGCAATGTGTCATTCTCGAAAATTGGCTCTTTGTTCTTTTAGGCCCAGGCGCGGCTCTCCTCTGTTTTTAAGCCAGTCGCGCCAGCAACTGTGATTCCGCTTTCTTTGAGCGGACCCCGCAACGCCTGAAGAAAAACATTCGCGTGGTAATTGTCGAGATTAAGGT
>JAQGOV010000124.1 GCA_028293425.1 Verrucomicrobiales bacterium | reverse complement strand
ACACAAAAGCGAACATGCGTGTAGCCCAAGTCTTCTTTGAAACGGATGGTGACGGGCTCGCTGAAGCCAATTTCAAAGATACGGTCAGTTTCATAACTTCCACACATGCTGCAGCACGCCGTCTCGTACTCAGGCTTCAGTCTGACTTTGGAGTCCGGGGCGGGAAAGAACTTTTCAATAACCGGCGGCAGGGATGGCGAAAGCTTTCGTTTAGGTAGCTTCTGGACGATGTCGTGGGCAACCCAGCTCGTTTTTGGGTGAGTGATCAAAGAGATACGATAATATTTCATAGCCTATCTGACTGAATGCAGGCCTGCTTTGATGGCTTCCGACTCCTGATCAAACATTTCTTTACCCTGCGGATATATTGTCTCATAGGGTTCTCGGAACTTGCCAGCCAAAAACTCAACGGGACATGGCCCTCGTCTATTATTCTTCGGACAATCTTGTCAGCGGAGTTCCCACGAGTTGGGCGCAGAGATTTTCCTTTGACCATAATTCCCTCAAGGACGCTGAGCGCCCAGGACTGCTTCCCCGTAGCCGAGGACACTGCTGACCCGCGCCCGTGCTTCCGATGCGCACGCACAACCTGACTTCGTTCCAACACGTGCCTGGTGGGGTTATCTACTCAATTGGCAAACCGCCAGGAGGAAGAAAGGTTAGCCCTTATGGAAGGCGTCATTTCAGCGGAGGATCGGGGACACGTTCAGAAACAGGCGGAAAAGGCTTTTGAAGCTCCGCTCGTCATTCCAGCGCGGGCGTATGGAACGACTGGCCCGACGGCCCGGCTGCGCCCAATGGAAATTAAGAGGCGCGAGCCCCGCCCGCAGGATGTCCAAATTGAAATACTTTATTGTGGCATTTGTCATTCAGACCTCCACCAGGCTTGGAATGAATGGAAAAATACGGTTTACCCCTGCGTTCCTGGCCACGAAATCATTGGGCGCGTGGTAAAGGCCGGGCGTGATGTGAAGAAGTTCAAGGAAGGCGATATCGCCGGCGTCGGCTGCCTGGTAGATTCCGACCGGACGTGTCCGAGTTGCCGGGCCGGTTTGGAACAATTCTGCGACAATACTCCTACATTTACCTACAACGGCGAAGACCGCGTGAGCGGTGGAATTACCTTCGGCGGTTACTCCCAAACCATTGTGGTGGATGAGAGCTTTGTTTTGCGCATTTCGAGGAACTTGGATTATGCGGCGGCGGCTCCCCTTCTCTGCGCGGGGATTACCACCTATTCGCCAATGCGACGTTGGAAGGTTGGCCAAGGACAGAAAGTTGGGGTGGTTGGCCTGGGTGGGCTGGGTCATATGGCTGTAAAATTTGCGAATGCATTTGGCGCGCATGTGGCTCTCTTCACCACTTCACCCAACAAAACACAGGATGCGATGCGGCTTGGGGCGCACGAGGTGATTATCTCCAAGGACCCGGACGAGATGCACAAGCATCTCAATAGTTTCGATTTTATCCTCGATACGGTTTCGGCTGAGCACAATCTGGATGCTTACCTTGAATTGCTGAAGCGCGACGGGACCATGACGCTGGTGGGCGCTCCACCAACCCCTTCACCTGTGACAGGATTCAGCCTAATTGAGCGTCGGCGTCAACTGACCGGATCACTGATTGGGGGCTTACCCGAGACCCAGGAGATGCTCGATTTCTGCGCGGAGCGAGGCATTGTTTGTGACATCGAGATGATCACGATGCAACAGGTGAACGAAGCTTACGAACGCATGCTCAAGAGCGACGTGAAATATCGCTTCGTCATCGACCTGCAACTGAGCGCCTGGTCGTGAGGAGAAGTTCAAACACAGAATACTACCCCGTTACTGTCTCCCCTTTCGGAGCCGCATTCCCAAAAGCAGAACAGTTCCGAGCCCCAGGAGACATTGGAGTTTTGGCTCAGGAACGACTGTATAATCAATGTGGAGGGTGGGAGCGAAGTCAGGGTCTTCGCGAGATGCGTAACGACGGGCGGTGAAGTTGATGTCTTCATCCAGGGCTTTAATCATCCAACCATGATTGAGTTCCGGGTGAGACTGCCAGAACGCAACATCGTCGGTGAGACCAGTATCCGATGGGAAGGTATAAGGAGAATCGCCAGTGCCGTAGACATCCAGGCTGGAGCTGATGTTGCCGGAGTAATCAACGCCAGCAGCGCCGCCAGGAGCCGCCCATAGGTGCGAGCCAAAAGCGCGGGCATTCCAGGTAGCCTCGCCGGGGCTGGCAGGTGAACCGAGGCCCGGGCTATTCGGGTCGATGTTGGCCTTGTTGCCTTCCCCCCATCCCTGAAGCATGCGCTGAAGGCCGATGGTGGTGGAATTGTAGCCATCGCGAGGCTGCCTGACCATTTCCAGGGTGAGGGTGACTGCATTGATGGTGGACCCAGCAGGCAAACCGGTGACGTCGAAGCGCACAAGCCCACGCACTCGCGGATAATTCTGTGTGGTGCCAGCGCTGAAGAAAACTTGGCCGCCCATGTTGTTGTCCGGCTGAGTTTCGATCAGGGTGGTGTCAGCGACAGGACGGAGATCCAAGGTTTCCGCGTGGGCGAGGCCGCCCAGGGCGGAAAAGAAGAAAGCCCCCGCAGCCCAACGTGTAAAAGATAAACGCACAAGGGCCAGAATAGCAGAAATCGCGCCCGAATTACAAGATGCCGACTTCCCCACGAATTGTGGTGCCATCGATGCCGGAACTGCCGCCAGCAAGCAGTTTCTCGTTCAGGTCAGCATAGCCGGGAATAATGCGGTTCAATTGATTCTGCGTGGCGCCGAGGTGCTTCCGGATAATTTCGCCGAAGACGGAGCGATAATCGGTGTTGCGCTTAAGGTAGCGGTTGCTCACGCCAAACATAGTGCCGGAACCGCCCGGTTGCCAGGGAAGGGATGCTGGATCCCCAGCGCCGCCACAGTTGAAGATGCCCGTCGGGCTGCTTGCCTTGTTTAGGCCTTTAATTCCTCCGCCAGCCAAAAACATGGCTGTCGCCTCAGCGTGGTCGGTGCCTTGGTCGGAGTTCTCGATCGTGGTGCGTCCAAATTCGGAGAGGGTGACAACCACGATGTTTTGCCAGGTGGCCCTGTCCGCGTACTGGGAAAAATACTTGCGAAGCGCGTAAAGGGACCAGCCGATGGTTCGATTCAGGTTCGGATGCTGGCCATTGAGTTGACCTTCATTTTGATGGGTATCAAAACCACCGAGTTCAGTGCCGGCAATAATGGCATCGGTTTTATTGAGAACCAGAGCGGCAGCTTTCAAATTATTGAAGAAGCTTTGCTG
The DNA here is from genome assembly GCA_028293425.1 of Verrucomicrobiales bacterium. Lineage (GTDB taxonomy): Bacteria > Verrucomicrobiota > Verrucomicrobiia > Limisphaerales > JAQGOV01 > JAQGOV01. Next base: position 4,268 of record JAQGOV010000124.1, on the reverse strand, counting down.
ATTTGGGTCCACAACGTATTTGGTGGCGGTGGTGCTGTTATCAGGCCGCCGCCAGCCACCGTTCTTGTCATTGCTGGTTGGAAAAAGGAAATAGCCTTTGGAAGAATCTCCGCCCGTTCCCGCAGGTGGCACCCAGGCGGTGTCTCCATCCGTTTTTGAAGAATCCTGGAAGGTGTTGCCAGCCTCGGTGAAGTTAATCCCGGCAAAAAGGTTCAGCGTTTTGCTCATGTTCTCGTACTGCAACTCGAGCATTTCCCGATTTTTTTTGTCAGGCAGTGGAACACCATTAGCAGCGTTCAGATAGGAAAACGCCTTCAGATTGCCATTGGTAGTATTAGGGATCCCAAGCAGATCGTAACGATTCGGGTCCGTCAGGTTGGTCATGGCCGCGGCCGAACCACGGAGGATGAGCGGCAGAGATGATTGGATGGTGATTCCGGTGAGCGGGGAAGAATTGGCGAGCCCGGACTCCATGATGGTACGGTAGAAGATCCCATCGTTCGACAAGTTGTTGTTCGGGTTGCCGTTTTCCCAGTACCGCTGGGAATCAAAGTGCGAGCGCGATTGCTTGGGATAAGCAACGCGGTGAACCAGAGCGAGGTCACCTGCGTTATAGACTGGAGCTAAAAACTTGAGGGATGGATGAATTCCGGCAAAACCATTTCCGAGCGGAACGGCGGACCCGTAGCTGTAAGTGGCCTGCGCGGACGTGCGCAAGGCTCCGGCGCTATCCGCGTAGACGGTTGGGTCAAAGGCCGTCCCGGTAGCGGTATAGAAGGCATCTCCCGCGGGATCCTTCGGAATGCCAATGGTGGGACGGCTCGGGAGATAGGAACTGTCCATGACGGGGATGACAGAGTTCAAGGCATCGTTGGCGCCGCGGAGCCAAATAAAGAGAACTTTTTTTCCATTCAGGCCGATATTGCCTTCGGCCAGCGCCCGCTTCATTACAAAAGGGATGTCGACCAGCGTCGAGAAGGCCACGGCAATCCCGGCTTTGAAGGAGCGGTCGAGGAAACTGCGACGTGTCAGGAGATTGATCTTAGGTTCCATAAAATTATTGTTCGTGGAAGCGTTGCAAGGTCATCAGGTAAGAAACCATGCCACGGATGCGAGGGTCGTAATTGGCGTTGGATGCAGGCAAGGCACTGAGCAGACTGGGAGTGCCGTCGTCGGCCGTATTGAGGAAGCTAATCGCGGCAGACCGATAAAGATCCAGGTTGGCCTTGCCTTCGCCTGGGTAAAGGATGCCAAGGAAGTAATCAACCACCGCTGCCGCGTTGTTCATGCTGTTGGGAATCTTCTTGCGCATCAAGGCCACTGGGTCAGCAAAGGTATTTCCCGCATCCCCGGGCCTGCCGGCCGCAGCATTGACAGCGGTGAGCATGGATTGCACATAGCGGAGGCGCTCAGCCAGTGTGCCCGCGCTAATCCAGGCAGCTCCGTATTCGGGGTAGCCATCGGGATTATCGCGGTTAAAAAGGGCCATATTACCCATGCGGCTCAGCGCAGTTGGGATGGAATATCCGTCCGTGGTAGCGGTGGCCGAGCCATCGCTGTTGACCGAGCGCAGAGCGCGTACCGCGCTGACGGTGTATTCGAGAGGAGTCTTCACTTTCTGCATTGACCCCGCGTGGCTGCGGAAGAGGTCCGAAGTGAAGATTGTCCCAAGGACGGCCCGCATATTTCCTTTTGGAGTGCTATTGTTCCAAGCGAGCATGCAGTCATGGACTAATCTCGCCTCTGGACTCATGTTGGGATTCGTATAGTCATAAAAAGCATATTCCGGCAGTTCCGGACGGGTGGTGGGATTCGGGAAGTCATCGTGCACGAATAAGCGGCAAAGCTTGACGCTGATGTATTCCATGGTCATGGGCAAATTGGCCAGGTGCTTGATGACATCGTAGCCATCTTCGATGCTGTTTGTTCCCGTGCGCCGTGGAATCACAAGTTGATAAGGGGTTCCGGCCCAGGGAGCCCCGAATCGAGCCGGCACAATCTTAGGGCCCTGGACGAGGAGGTTCCCCTGCGCGTTGGTTCCCCAAAGCGAAAAGATGGGATAGCGGTTTGTGCCGTGGTTGCCGTTTTTGTAGTTAAAGGTCCATACGCCAACCACGTTGGAATTCTGCGTGGAGTTTACACCCGGATAAAAACCGTAGGTGCCGGACTTGGCAGCAAATGGGTTGTCGATGTTCTCTGGATCCACTATTTCCACGGACCAGCCGGTCCAGGCACGTGACTGGGCGACAATGTCGTTTTGATCATAGCCATTGTCCACGCCCATGGTAAACAGCTCGAGGATTTCACGCGCGTAGTTTTCGTTCGCGATGTTAACACCGTCCCCACGGCTATTGACCGTATCGAGATAAACAATCATGGCGGGGCTCTCAGCGCTAATCTTGAGCAGATCGTAGAAGGTGCAATCAGGTCGCATCAGGGCCGCACGCCACTTGGTCATTTCCCGGTATTCCCAATTGGCGGCCAGGCTGTCGAGGATTGAGCCACCGTTATCATAATACTGATCGAGGTAATCGAAGCTCTTGCTGTATTCGGTAACAAAATGGTTTTCCAGAAATTGGCTCATCACTTCCAGAAGCTGGCGTTTGGAGCCGACGGCATTTTGAACAAACCAGGCCCGCAAATCCGACAGGGTGGCCGAACCATATGTATTTATGGTGGGCGACCCGGAGATGTAGTTGTTCCTCATGAAGTTCTCCAGCCGGCGATGCAGACTGCCTGCGGTCGTATCAGGGCTGGCCACCAGACCGCTTCCAGAAAGACGGACAGTAATCGTGCGACCCTGGGTGCTGGGCAGGTACCAGAAGCTGACGGTGTATGTTCCAAGATTTGTGACCCCCGCAATGTTCGTTTGGGTAACGGCATCCCCGTTTCCTGTGCCAGCGGCAGAAGCGATTACACGCAAGCTGCCGTTTCCGCTATGGGAGTAACTGCTGCTGATAACGGTATTGGTGAAGTCCGCCGTTAAGGTCCAATCAGCCTGGTTGAAAGGAGCTTCAAAATCCCCGTTGCGCAGCAGATTAGCCCCGGCTTCAGGCACGTTGCCGCGCACCAGCTTCATGTCATCGATATAAAACTCGCCGGCTCCGGAGGAGTATATGTACAGGTTCGGGTTGGCACCGCCAGTGCCCGTGGCAGTAGCGTAAATCCAACCGGGAGAGGTAGGAACGTCCAGCGGGGAAACAATCACTCCGCTGCCGCTCAGCCGCACGACCATGTCGCTGGAGTCTGGGTCAGGTAAATAATCAAAGGAGAGGATACATTGGACGACGGTCCTCGTTCCAGGATCGGTGAAAATGTTGGTACTGACATGATTGGAAGCAAAGTAAGAATGAAGGAAGGTCTGCCAAATAGCGGAGCCCTGCGTGGTTCCGCCAGCGCTGGCTACCACGTGCAGGCTCTGGGCACCTGAGCAGACATTGGTCGTGCTCACGTGAGAAGCAGAGTGATTGGTCGAGACCGTCCAATTTGTGGGAAAACTGTTAACAGGAGTAGGGGCCTGTTCAAAGTCGCCATTCACAAGCAGGTTGTTGCTCAGATTTGTCGTTATGGTGACGGCAGTGTTTGTTGTGAGAACAGTTCCGTTGGTGGTGAAAGTCCAATTCGTAGTGTAGTTGAAAACCAAGGCCCGGATTTGGATGTTATCCATGAATACGTCGCCAGGCTTGGTCCGGTAAACATAAAGGGTGTTGGTGCGGAACGCGCCGACACCCTGATCCGAGAATATCCCGGTAACAATGATAGAACTCCAGTTTGTATTTGGGAACGGATTGGCTGGGTTTACATAATCCACCGTGTAGCTGTCGAAATTGTCCGCGATCGTGTCGGGTGCCAGTTGCTCATTGATGTAAGCTTGCGGCCCAATGGCAGCAAGCCGTTCAAGATCATCAGGTGTCGGGCCATAAGCGATCCGGTTAAGAATATTGGCGGAGAGCAGGTCATTGCTGGTCATAGGAGTGACCCCCAGGCGGTAAAACTGGAAAGCATTACTGTTGGTGCCGCGCCATGAATTGCCAGAGATTACACCTGCCGCATTGGTGTAAGGCCCGCCCGCATTGCCTGAGGTGAGCAGGTTGTACTGTTGCGCGGCAAGATAAGGTGTCCACGTGACAGTCTTTTGGGCATTCGAGCCGGTCATGGTCATGATCTCAGGGGGCGCAGGATCGGACGCGAGGAGGGCGGCAGGAGAGAGGATAACCGCGTAAAATGCGGTCAAGGCAAAGACAATAATTCGCATAATAAGCGCGGTG
>JAQGOV010000118.1 GCA_028293425.1 Verrucomicrobiales bacterium | reverse complement strand
CGTTTCGAACCCGCAGATTTTAACCAGGCACGTATCCTCGCCGGACCACGCGAAAGTGCCGGCCACGGGTTCATCAGGAAACTGAGCGAGTCTGCCGCCAGGGAGCGGACCACGGCCTTTCTTCCATTGATTGTACCCGCAAGGGATTTTCAGATCCTTGCCGTCGATGCTTACCGTGAGCATGAGGGTTTTGCCAGCGTCGGACGAAACCAGTGCCAAGCTCTCTATCTTTTGATCATTGGAGGGAAACACAAATTTATGATTCAGGACTTTGCTAGCCACAGGGGAGGTGGCGGAGCCGGATGCGGGACGAAGTTCGAGGTGGGCCAGTTTGTCCGCAAGCTGTCGATTGGCAGCCGTGTCGCGCTTCAAGGACTTCGATTGCATCTGGGGCAGCAACTTATCCCACATCAGGCTGAGCACGGCTTGCATGTCCTTGATGCCGCTTGTGATGGCAACCACCGCATCCTGGTCCGGCATCACCACGCAATATTGACCAAATGCGCCGTCGCCTCGGTAGGCATTATGCTGGCAGCGCCAGAATTGAAAACCGTAACCCTGGTTCCAATCGCTTTTCGGATTGCTGCCGTTCGAAGTTTGCTTCGTTGTGGCCATCGCTACCCAATCCGCCGGGACCAACTGCTTGCCATTCCAACGGCCCTGTTGCAGGTAAAGCTGGCCAAATTTCGCGATGTCTTCCGTGCGCACTCGCAACCCGTAACCACCCAAGGACACTCCCTGAAAATTCGCATCCCAAACCGGATGCTCGATACCAAGCGGCTCGAACAGCCGCGGGCGCAGATATTCCAGCACGCTCTGGCCGGTCACCTTCTGCACAATTGCCGACTGCATAAACGTGGCCGCCGTGTTGTACTTGAAGTGCGTGCCGGGCAAATGCGGCACCGGTTGCGCCAGGAACGTTTTGGGCGACACCGTCTCAGGAGCCACTGACGGTTCCTCCTGATGCCCAGTGGACATCATCAACAGGTCGCGCACACGCATCGCCTTGAGGTTATTGCTCGCGTTGGTCGGCGCGTCGTCCGGAAAAAATTTCAGAACCTCGTCGTCAATGCTCAGCTTGCCGTCCGCGACGGCCATACCGACGGCGGTGGAAGTGAAGCTCTTGCTCAACGAGTAAAGAACATGATTGTGCTCAGCATCGTAAGGTGTCCACCAGCCTTCGGCGATTACCTTGCCATGACGCAACACTATGACGCTGTGCATGCCCTCCACCTTCTCATCCAGCGCGGTCACAAAATCCAGCAGCCCGGCAGACGCAACACCTTGCGCCTCCGGAGCGCTCCGCGGCAACGGCTTGCCGGCGTAAGCAAAGCTCGCGGCACCAATTAAAACGAGGACAACGCAGATTCCTTTCAGGTTTTTCATAGAGATAGCGGGATTGTTGTCTCTCGTGAGCCACCTGTCACGAACGGAATCAGTGGTTCGATTGGCTTTGCGCAGGAAGTCTGTTTCTCGAACACAAGGTGCCCGGCCTGGGAAGGGCTACTCTTTTACCTTGGCCGCTCTCTTTGCAATCACTGCGCCACCAACGATGCCGGCATCATCGCCGAGCTTCGATGCCATGATCTCAATGCCTTTAGATGTCCCGGGCAACGCGTAGTCTTTGGCGATTTCGATGATGATGGCCATCATTTCGTCTGCCAGGGCCTCGATGACTCCGCCACCCAGGACGATCACCTCGGGGTTGAAGATATTGATCAGATTGCCCACGGCGATCCCCGTGTATTCGGCCGCTTCTTCCACCACTCGATCGACAAATTTGTCACCGCGACGGATGGCTTTGCGGAGATTGCCGCTGCGCAGGTCTTCCAGGTTCGGCCCGAGCATGTCGGTTAGAATGGTCTTCTGGCCTGCTTTGACGGCGGTATGGATGCGCCTGAAAAGGGCGGTGCGGCTGGCGAGGGCTTCGAAACAGCCGTTGTTCCCGCAGCCGCACTTGGGGCCGTTCACGTCGATGACCATGTGGCCAATTTCACCGGCCGTGCGGTTGAAGCCCGAGTAAAGGTGTCCATTGAGGATGAGTCCGCCGCCGATGCCGGTGCCGATAAAGATGCCGAGCATGTTCTTCGGCTTGGCTTTCAGCTCGGTTTCATAAACCCCAATGGTGCAGATATTGCAATCGTTCTCGATGCTGATCGGCACGTCCAGGTGCTTCTCCAGCTCCTTTTTGAGCGGAACATCTTTCCAATCCAGGTTCGGGGCGAAAATCACTTTACCCGACTCCGGGTCCACTGCTCCGGGCGCGCCGACCCCAATGGCTCTGATCTGTTTCAGGCTGAGATCGCATTCATCCACGGCGTCCTGCACGCAGCGATAGATCCTCTCAATGACGGCGTCGTGACCGCGTTGCGCCTTGGTACTGACGCGGGCGGTACCCAGCAGATTCAAGGACGAATCGAACACCCCGGTGTAGATTTTGGTGCCGCCTAAATCCACGCCCACGTAATACTCGCCCTTTTCGGTTTCCGCCATAGAGTTGAGGGTTTTTTAAAGCCTGCCTTCGAGGAGTTGCTCGATTTTCTGCCGCAGCTCCGCGTTAATCACTTCCTTGGGACGGTGGCCGTCCACCATCATGAACTCGTAAGTGGACTGCAGCCGCTGAAATTGTTTTTCCATCAGGCCCTGGTAACGCAGGAAGCTGTCGAACATGTCGCGCGACAGCCCGATATCCATGCCGCTTTCCCAATAATCGAGCGCATGATTCTTGGCAAAATTCCTTTGCACCAATTCCTCGGAAGAGACGCTCAAGTAGAAAACGGCATCGGGCACGAGGGCAATGCCGTAAAGATTTTTCAGCCACGATTCATCAACTCCGCGCACCAAATCTCGAACCATCAAGGTGTAAATGTAACGATCGGCCAGCACCATGAAGCCTGCTTTCAGCGACGGGATGATAATGTTTTCAAGCTGGTCTGCGAAATCCGTGGCGTAGAACAGACTCAGGGTGGTGCGGCTGAGGATGTTTCCCTGCTGCGCTTTTTCCAGTTCCTCGCTGACGAGACTGGAGCGCTTGAGGCCCACCTGCACGGTGGCATGGCCGCAGCCTTCCAGCCACTCGACCAGCTCGGCAATTTGGGTGGAGCGCCCGGAGCCGTCCGCCCCCTCAACCACGATCAGTTTGCCCGAAAGTTTCTTCGTGTCCACGCCCGGCAATCCGTGGCCGTAAAAGGACTTTGCGGAGGGCTGCGGGATGACAACCCGGCTACGATTTCGACGCGAAGGATATTTGATGGTTCTTGCGGCCATTTTGCTTTTGAGGTTGGGTCCGGTGAATAAAGTCGGGAAGGCTCATTTTGCCCGCCACCAGCTCGCGCACGATGTTCTGTTGTGCTTCGATGTTCTGGTTGGCGTCCAT
>JAQGOV010000691.1 GCA_028293425.1 Verrucomicrobiales bacterium | reverse complement strand
TGTTGATCACGCCTTTGGGAAGTCCGGTCGAACCCGAGGTGAACAGGATTTTGGCGGCAGCTTCCTTCTCGATCAAGCGAAAGGCCTGGTCGAACCCGGCGGCGGGACGCGCAGAATAGAGCGACTGAACCGAGACGGATCCGGCCTTCTGGTCCGCCGTGATCCATGTCGCGGACGCAAGCTCCGGAATCGTGCGCGCACCCGAATAGGTCTCGCTGTCCTGCACGAAAACGAAGGCGGGCCGAAGCAACGTCGCAATGTCCTGCAAGCGAGCGAGGCCGCCCGGCATCAGCGAGTAGTTCGGAGATATCGGAGCTGCGACGACCCCGACCGACATCGCCGCGAACATGACGATCGCATGCTCGATCGAATTGCCGGAGAGAATGGCCAGCCGGTCGCCGCGTTTGGCGCCGAGATCGATCATGGCCTGCCCGACCGACCGCACCCTTTGCCAGAGTTCGCCGTAGGAAATCCTTTGCCACTCGCCGTCGCGGCCGCGCTGAGCCAGAAATGCGCGTTGCGGCGCCTTCTCCGCCCATTCCGGGATGAAATCCAGGATTGACCATTTGGGAGGCTCAAACTCGATCGGAGACCGCAGCACGAGCGTCCCGTCAGGGCGCTTCTCGATCCGGACTTCTCGCGGCGCAAATCGAGGACCTTCTGCAAGGACAGATGGAGTTTCGTGGCGAGTCATGCGGTGATTGCTCCTATGCGACGATCCGTACTGTCCGTATCGAGGAGTTCGCGTATCTGTCCCCCGGACCCGAGCTGCCGCTATGCGGCAAGTTGAAGAATCTCAACGATATCTTCCGGGCCCTTGATGACCCGCGGATTGGCCCGGGTGAAGATCGACAGCATCGCGTTGCGGCCGATCAGTTCGAACTTCTCCCTGGTCACACCGACTTCCGAGAGATGCCCGGGCAATCCCAATCGTCCGATGAACTGCGCGAAAATGTCGCTGGCCTTGGTATCCGGCGCGCGCCACACCTCGGCGATTTTCCTTTGCGCCTCGTCTGTCACCGGCTGATTGTATTTCAGAACACTCGGCATCATCACCGCCGTGCATAGATAATGCGGGACATCGCAGGTGCCGCCCAGCACATGTCCGATCGCATGGCTGGCCCCCATCGGGACGCGGCATTGCAGTCCGAAAGCGGACATCCAGGAGCCGAGCTGGCAGAACTGCCGACCTTCCAGATCGTCCGGATTTTCCTTGGTGGCCTGCAGGCCATCATACAGATAGCGCAGGCCCCGCAAGCAAACGCTTTCCACCAGCGGGTTGCCTCTCGGCGAGCAGACCGCTTCAATCCCGTGGTCCATCGCGCGAGTGCCTGATCCAAGCCACAGGGTCTGCGGGGTGTGCCGGGTGATTTCCGGATCCAGGATGATCGACAGCGGCATCATCATTGGATGGCTGAATATCTGCTTCAACTTCCGGCGCGAGTCCGTAACCAGCGTTCCTGAGTTATATTCTCCGCCCGACAGCGTGCTCGGGATCGCGATCATCCTCACCTTCGGGGCGCGAAATGGACCGGGCCGCGGCCCCTCGGGGGTCGAAACCATTTCGAATCCATCGAGCCCGGATTCCTCGGTGATACCGTGTTCAAGGCACATCAGGACGATCTTGGCCGCATCGACGACCGATCCGCCTCCCACGGCGACGACCAGATCCGCCTTCGCCTCTGCGGCGTGCGCGGTTGCCTCTACCGCCGACGCCCGTGTCGTATGTTGCGGAACGCCGTCGAAGGTACCGGCATATCTGCTGCCCAGCGCGTTACGAATTTTCTCGATCTCATCGGTTTTCGTATTCAGCGTTCGGCTGACGATGAGGAAGACGCGCGTGGCATTACGCTTCTCGGCCTCCTCGCGCAAAGCCTGGCCCGCAGGCTTTCCGAAGATCACCTGATCCATCGGCGGATATTGATGAAAACCGACTTTCGTCATGCTCATTCTCCATGGTGGTATCAGTTGCGCGACGACCCTTCGACGCGACGCCGACGGCATCTCCTCTCACACATCATTCGGAACTTGCGTCCAGAATCCCGCCGAACGGCTCCCAGGCGCTGCCGCTCCACCGCTGCAACTGCATCTGGCTCCAGATCATGTTGCTGGACGCGCTGGTATTCACCTCGATGCCGGGAAATGCGGTGGGAAGCACGACATGGCTCAGCGCCTTCGCCTGCTTGACGATGTTTTTCCGCGAAAGGTCATCGCCGCACTGCTTGAGTATCTGCTCGAGGATCATGCCCTGCATGTAGCCGGTGAGATAGCTGGTGTTCTCGAAGTCAGCGCCCGAAAGGTACTTGGCAAAGAACGCCTTGTAACCGCGCACGCCTTCATCGTCGTTCCACTTCGCATCGGTCGGATCCTTGTTGATGGTGCCGACGATGACGCCGACGGAATTCTCCAGTCCGGCAGGTTTCAGCGTGCCGCCGATCGAACCCGACGGGAAGTTGATGATGATCTTGGCTTTCCAGCCGATCTCGGCCGCCTTGCGGATGGCCTGCGCGGCGAATTTCGGCGTGCCGGCAATGAACAGCGCCTCCGCGCCCGAGCTCTTGAGATTGACGACCTGGGAATCCACGGTCGGTTCGGTCACCTCATAGGCTGCGGTGACGACACGCTTGTCGAACTCTCCCTTCAGGAACGATTTGAAGGCGCTGACATAGTCCTTGCCGAGATCGTCATTCTGGAAAAGGATCGCATATTTTTTTGCGGGCAACTCCCTGTCGAGGAATTTTGCGTAAATTCTTCCCTCGGTCTGGTAGCTGACCAGACCGGTCGTGGTCAGCGGATATTCGGCTGCGTCGGTAAATTTGCTGGAGCCGCTGACGATCGCGATCGAAGGCACGCCCTTGCCCTTGAGATATTTCGCCGTCGCCGAATTGCCGGGGGTGCCGAGTTGGCCGAAGATGAATGATACCTCGTCGCTTTCGACCAGCCTGCGGGCGTGCTCTACCGCCTTCGGCGGACTATAGGCATCGTCCATCGCGATGTAATTGATCTTGCGGCCGTTGATGCCGCCACGGTCATTGATCGACTGCACATAGGCCACTACGCCCTTGCCGACCAGACCGATCGAGGATGCGGGGCCGCTGAACGGGAATATCCCGCCGATCTTGATTTCGGTGGCGGTCACGCCGGGTTCATCGGCAGCCAGAACGGGCGATGCGAGCAGCGATGTCACCACGCATGCGGCGACGAGGCCGAATTTGATACTCATGTCTCTCTCCCTTTGCGCCGGTTCGGGACCGCGCGCTTTGCCTGTCCGGCTATTTGTTTCGAAAAGTCGGAGTAGTCGCCGTTCGCGGAAACATCGCGAACGGCTTGCTTCATGCGACCTTCATCGCCTTTGATGGCTCGACGCCGTCAAGAAAGCCCGTCAGGCGCTGACGGATGATCTGCTCCGCTTCCGCCATGATGCGGTCGATCAATTCCTTCACCGTCGGGATGTCGTGGATCAGCCCGACCACCATGCCGCAACTCCAGGCGCCGGCATCCATCTCGCCGTCGAGCATCACCTTCGGATAAACGCCCGCGACCTGTTCGTGGATGTCCGCGATCTTCAGGCCCGCACCCTTCTCGCGCTCGATCTCGAGGAGATGATCGACACCCTTGTTCTTCAGCACCCGCTCGGTGTTGCGAAGCGCACGCATCACCAGCACGGTGTCGAGTTCGCTGGCTTCGACCAACGCCTTCTTCACATTGGGATGGACCGGCGCTTCCTTGGTGGCGATGAAACGCGTCCCCATATTCATCCCGGCGGCCCCCATCGACAGCGCGGCAACCAGGCTGCGCGCATCGGCCATGCCGCCTGAGGCGACGAACGGAATCTTCAGTTCATCCGCGGCGCGCGGCAACAGGATCATGTTCGGAATGTCGTCCTCGCCGGGATGGCCGCCGCACTCGAAGCCATCGACGCTGACGGCGTCGCAACCGATCTTTTCGGCTTTCAGCGAATGGCGGACCGAGGTGCATTTGTGGATCACCTTG
>JAQGOV010000026.1 GCA_028293425.1 Verrucomicrobiales bacterium | reverse complement strand
AATCACGTTGGCTTAGTTCAATTGCCCGGTCCGCAAGGCGCAGGATGACTTCGGAAGGTACGGTGGCGATGTCCTCCAACTCGTGAAGACACATGCCGGGTTCCTCGACGAAGGCTTCAGTTTCCATATATTGCCGGAAAAATGTCCAGTCGCCAGCAGCCGCCACCAGCTTTAGATTCGTGACCCAGTAACCAGCCACCCGACGCACTTCCTGTTCCTTGTCATTGAGCAGCGGCAACAGGTGCCGCTCACATGCGGCGCGGATGGACGGGTGCAGATGATTATCGGCATAAATTTGTGCGGCGGCCATGCGACAAACCTTGTCCCCATCCAATACCAAAGGCAGGTCCGCTTGGGCTTCCTGGTGAGAAAATGCAGCGAGGCAAATCTGACGCGCTGCGACGCTTTTGGCGTCCTCGTCGTTGCTGGCTATGATCCTTTGCAACAGCGGACGCAGAGCGGTGTGATGTGTCTGCGTTGCATAGTGGATAAAGTCCTCCACGTGGTGTGACGCCCAGATGCGCGGGTCAGGGTCACAAATCTCGCCAAAAAGCCGCACCGCAGAAACACGGTCACGGTTCAGAAGCGCGACCAGCGCGTGGATCGTTACTGCGCGAATGGAACGCGAAGGGGCATGAGCGAGCTGTTCGAGGACGGGCAGAAAGCCAGCGGCGAGATCAGGCTGGGTGAACAGCATCCTGGCGATCGTGTCCACGGCGCTGCCTTGCGAAGTATTGATGGCATGGTTGACCAGTTCCTTGCCTGCTCGTTCGTCGTTGTCCGGCAGCGGGTCGGGGTCTTTGAGGACATAGTAACCCACGATGTCAGCCATCTGTGCTGGAATTGGGTGGTCGGCCATGCGGTAGAGAACCCAATTGATGGCCCGTCCGCATGGACGGTTGGGCAAGGAATGCAGGCGCTCGATGACTTTGTACACCGTTTCTGGGGCCAGCAGTGCTTGCTGCGGCGTATTCTGCCCGGTATCCGGCTTCGTGCCAACTGCTTCGAGAATCGTACTGAAATAAACTGGCATCACTTCGTCGCTCATCCTCATGGCAAGCGCTGCAAAACGCTTTCGTTCGAGGCTGGCGCGGGTTCGCAGGGGACCGGTTATATCCAGCACCTCGACGCGCCACCCATCCCGCTGCCATTCCCGGTCCTCCTGGTCGTATTGCCTGAAAAGCCCGAGCCATTCTTCGTCGGATAGTCCGCTGAAGTCCACGCCTGGGAGTGCGCTTTCGACGAATCTAAAACCTGTAGACCGTGGCGGTGCGAAGTCGGCTTGCGGGAATTCCCTCTCCAATTCTTCCAACCGTGCAGCGGATTCCGTGCTTAACCGCTCGGGCCGGAGGCACCTCATCAATGCGAATTCGATTACTCGCTGGGACCTCCCGTTGGCATCCTCTCCTGTAACGTGGAGGGCGCGGATGGCGGATTCCAATCGGCCATGCAAATCATTGGGGCAATGTGGGCCGATGACTTCCACCAACTCACGGCTGATCGCCGCCCTCCAATCGCCCTCAGCGGCCACCATCGCCCCATAACCGAACGCGAGGGCTTCGGGCTGGGTGATAAGATATTCTGCCGCCTGGTCGGCGAACGCGGCTCCATTTCCAGACCACGCACGGAAGAGCAAGAAACGGATCGTTCGGTGGGGCATTTGCGGCCAATCCCGAGTGAGTGAAGCGATCAGAGTTGGGGAATCCAGGGCGGTTTTGTGGAGAGCACGAGCTGTGGAAAACAGCAAGGCATCGTCCATGTCATGCTCCGCGCCGAACGTGAGCCAGCGCCAAATCTTGTCCCTGACGAGTCCGTGATCTGCCGGGAGCGCGTTGGCCAGGATCAGCTTTTCAAGACGCGGTGCCAATTGTTGCGCAAAGATCAGGGGGACTTGGTCGGCCACCGACCGAATTTCCGAATCCCGAATGCCTCGCCTGGATGCCCCGCTTAGGAATGGATTTGTTTCACCTGCCTGTTGCGCCAACACGCAGAGTCTGTCCAAAAATCGTCCGATGAACTCAGCTGCGTAACCCGGTCGGTTCACGACCAGGTGGTGCATGAGCAGGTCAGAGGGGTGAAGGTGGTCGAAAAAACCTCCCTCCAAGGAGGCAAGCGCGAGGTCAAACATCTCACGGCTGTGATGAACATTGCCATGGTGGAAGAGGGTGGCGAACCGATTTCTCCATTTAGGCAAATCCTGAAGATAAGGCGCGAAAAGACCGGCGAGGACGGCGGAGCGTTTCTCCATCATCCCGCCCATCGTCAGCGTTCGTGCGCACCGGTCTCCCAGCCCGTTCTGCTCATCCGCAAGCAGCTTTGGCCAAATGTCCAGCCGATGGAGGAGGTCAAACCACGGCACGCTTCCCCAGAGCACCGCCAGGGCGTGAGCGCCGAGCACTTTGTCGCCCATGAGTCCCTCCACCACCTTCCATTCATCCCCGCCCGGATCGGGAAGCTGCGAGAGCCATTCGAGCGTAAGCTTCTTAATATGCAGCCGCACTGTCGGTTCGGCGAGAAGGGAACGCAACTTGCCAAGATAGGCGTTTCTATCCCGATCGCGTTCGTACGCCAGTATCTGACGGACTTGCGCCCGCCGATATAAATGCTGCTCGCCACCGTCAACGGTCAGGAATTTCACCAAATCCCTTCGTTCACGCACAAACTGACGCGCAAACGCATAGTCGCCGAACGTCTCGTGAAAGAACCGCCAGCGCCGGTTTTCCAGCACCAGCACCCCATGGGAAGCCATGGTCATCGCGTCCTCCCCATGCCGGTCCAGGACATCAACCGGAACACAGCTCGATCCATTGCTCAATTCCGTGGCCAACGTGCTGATGCACTCATCCCAGGCCCGTGCATGGCTAAGTTTCTGTGCGACCAACGCTGCCTTCCGCTCCCAAAAGCGGTCAAACAGTTCCTTGACCGAATGAAACGAGGCCTGGGCTGAGGGATCACCCTGAAGAAAAAGCTGAAGATTGAACGGTATGCGAAGCAATTCGATCTGGCGTCCGTCAAGCCGTTGCGGATCGCCCCCAGCGGCCCGGACAACCGTCCGAACCTGCTCCACATCGAGCGGGGATAGTTCAATGGTGGCCGCGAGCCTTCCTTCGCCGGTCAGAGCGCGGAGCCGCTGATCGTGTTGCAGATCAAACGCTCGACAGGCCAGCAACAAGCGCATGTTCGGTATTCGTCCAGCTTCCTCCA
>JAQGOV010000663.1 GCA_028293425.1 Verrucomicrobiales bacterium | reverse complement strand
ACGTGCGCTACGGCACCGGTTTCGGACTTGGCTTTTCCGTGCGCACCGAGATCACCCAGTGGGATCCCGCGGGACACGTCGGCGAATTCGGCTGGGGTGGCGCTGCTTCGACTCATTATTGGGTCAGCCCAAAGGATAAGTTAATCGTGCTGACGCTTGAGCAGATTATGCCGTATCAATGGGACACGGAGTTCGGTGTCAAGAAAGCCATCTACGAGGCGGTGCGGAAGTAAACGGGTGAACCACACCCACCGGCCAGCATCTGGCCGCTCCTCAACCTAAAATCACTGTGTCTAAAGCCGCCCATCAGGACCGCAAACCCTGGTATCGGGTGCTTTACATCCAGGTGCTTATCGCGGTCACGCTGGGCGTCATTATCGGCCACTTTTTTCCTGGCTTCGGCAAAGCCCTGAAGCCGTTGGGCGACGGTTTCGTGAAGCTGGTCAAGATGATCATCGCACCCATCATCTTCTGCACGGTTGTGCATGGGATTGGTTCTCTCGGCGATTTAAAGAAATTCGGCCGCCTCGGCATCAGGACGATCCTCTATTTTGAAGTCGTTTCCAGCCTCGCTCTTATCATCGGTCTGGTGGTTGTGAACGTTTGGAAACCCGGCGCTGGGCTGCACATTAATGCCGCTGCTCTCGACCCGAAGATCGCCGCCAGTTACGTTGAAAAAGGCCACGCTCAAAACGTCCCTGATTTTCTGCTGAATATCATTCCAAAATCTTTCTTCGATGCCTTTGCCACGGGTGACATTCTACAAATTCTTTTGGTGTCTCTCTTGACCGCGTTTGCTGTCGCTGCCTTGGGTGAACGAGCCAAGCCCGTGCTCCAGGTTCTGGCTTACGGGGAAAAGATTTTCTTCGGCATCATGAAGATCATTGTCCAGGTCGCGCCGCTCGCCGCCTTGGGCGCCATGAGCTTCACCGTGGGCAGTTATGGCATTGGCTCCCTGCGACAATTGGCGGCCCTGATGGGCGGCTTTTATCTCACTGCCATTCTCTTTGTGGTATTTGTCCTCGGGAGTATCGCTCTCGCCTCCGGATTCTCCATCTTCCGTTTCCTCAATTACATCAAGGAAGAGATTTTTCTGGTGCTCGGGACGAGTTCCTCGGAAACCGCGCTGCCAGGAATCATGGAGAAGATGCGCCGGCTCGGCTGCTCGGAATCCACCGTCGGATTTGTCATACCAACCGGCTACAGCTTCAATCTCGATGGCACGAACATCTATTTGACCATGGCCGCCATCTTTCTTGCCCAAGCCACGGACACCCCTCTAACCCTTGGCCACCAAATCACTCTGCTGGTAGTAGCCATGCTTTCATCAAAGGGTGCCAGCGCTGTCACCGGAGCGGGCTTCATTACCCTGGCGGCCACCCTCACAGCGGTGCCTTCCATTCCAGTTGAATCCTTGGCTCTGCTGGTGGGGATCGACCGTTTTATGAGTGAATGCCGTGCTGTCACCAATCTTATCGGCAACGGTGTGGCGACTCTGGTCATCAGCCGGTGGGAAAAAGAACTGGATCCAGCAAGGCTTAACGACGCTTTGAAGAATTCGAGGAGTATCATTGACCTGCCGCCCGGCCTCACTCCGGATGAGCAAGCTGGTTCATGAAGTCACCTTCTCGTTTCTTGACTTGTCCCCCTCTCTTCCTTCTAATCCCGCGAGTCGACCGCCAGCTTCGGCAGGATGCCAGGATGCGGTGGGCACCAAACAACTTTGAACATGCACTTATTTTCGTGTGTCTCTCGAAGGAGCGCCCTTCGGATGGCCGCCTTCATCGGCGGCTTGATCTGTTCCCTTGTTGTCCCTGAGGTCTGCAGGGCGGCTGACCCGGACATCACCGTGCAGCCGGTCGGCGGCCTTGCCGGGCTCAGGGAAGACTTTGCATTTAATGTGCAGGCCGCAGGCACGCCCCCCCTCGCTTATCAATGGTTTTTTGGAACCAAAAAGCTCGCTAACCAAACCAATGCTACCCTCCTCTTAACCAATTTGACGGCCGCTTTCTCAGGCTCCTATTCCGTCTCCGTGACCAATAGCTTTGGCAGAACCAATAGCGTTTCAGCGCTGCTGACCGTGCAGTCAACTCCTTCACGCCGATTGGGCACTGGCCGAGTCGTGCAGAATGGAACCCAGGTCGGGGTTCCAATCACACTCCGAGCTAATGGTCGCGAACACGCCGTCGGCTTCTCGTTGCAGTACGATACCAACGCCTTTGCCAATCCCGTCTTTTCTCCCGCTAACGGTGCCGCTACCCTTATAGTCACGAATCCCACTCCCGGGTTTGTGGGTGTTGCTCTCGCCTTACCACTTGGTGAACTATTTCCGGCCGGTGTCCCTTGGGTGGGCTTGCTCCAGTTTGATTTGCTGGGAACCAATGGGCCTTTGAATGGCAACTTGCGCTTCGCCACCAATCCCATCCCCATCGGCGCCGTAAACACAAACGGGCTCGTGCTCGGGCTCTCAGCCGGCGTTGACCCCCAATACGTCATTGTCAACAGCACGCCTGCGTTAAACCTGCAGTCCGGCCTTTTCGAGCAACAGATTATTGTCAGCAACCCAAGCGGATTAACCAACTCGGACGTCCAGATTTTCGCCGGCAATTTGGGCCGCGACTCACGCAGCAACGCCATTACGCTCTACAGCGCCGCGGCAAGCTCCATCAACGGTCCGTTAGGTGATCCGCTCTTGAATGTAAGCTGCGATTGCGCCTGCGGTTTCCGTTTGGATGGCCCGGGCGGCAGTTGCGACTTCAACACCTACCTTCAATGCGGCAGCGCCAATTGCGCTGCCACGAGCGGCACCAATGCCGATTTCCGGTTTATCAGAATCAGCAACCTGCAGCCTGGCGAATCCCGCCAGCTCACAGCCGAGCTATACGTCAGCGACCATTTCACCGTCCCCAATCCCCTTTATGCAGTTTACTTCACGGGTGGGCACCTGCTTGTCACTCCCCCGCTGAGCTCACCATTGGCCATTACGGACACCCGGGTGACGAATGGTCTGTTTCTGGTCGAATTCCCCACTCAATTAGGTCGCAAATACTTTGTTCAGTACGCCACTAACCTCGCTACTCTAAAAACAAACCCGCAAACCTCGTCACCTGGCGTCCAGGGCACGGGCAGCCGGGTTCAGTGGCTGGATATCGGTCCCCCGCGCACGGAGACTCCGCCCGGGCTTGAACCACGCTTTTATCGCGTCCTCGAAACCCAGTGAACCATTACCCGCGCTTCCCACGCATGAAAACAGCCTCTATCTTTCGGCCAGCTCTGCTGGCCTGCGCCGCCGCTGGAATGGCCTCCGCCAGGAACATTTCCGCCCAGGAATTCAACCAGCCTGAGGACTCCGGCTATTACTTCCGGCTTGGTGGCCTCGCTCGCTTCGGAGTTAAAGCCAGCATCACCGGCGCCCGCCCAGTGCTCCCAACTGGCGTTTACGACAATGGCTTCGTCCTGCCGGATGCCGGCAGTGCTCCAGGCGGTCCGGTCAGCGGCAAAACCTGGAACTGGGGATACAAATCCGCCAGCCAAATTCAGGGTAATGACCTTGCGTTCAGTCGTTATGACAATGTTCCTGCCATGGGCCACTCGGATGTGAGCGTCAGCAGCCCATTGTTTGGTGGGGAACTTGTCGGTGGAATCGACATGATTGAGTTCAACATTTTCGACCACACTGCCAAGTTGGCGGTGGAACTAGGCTACAACTTTTCCAGCTTCTCTTCCCATTTGAATGCCACCACCAGTGGCACGTCCACCTACACAGTCCGTACGTTCAGCTACAACGGTGTTGTTTTGCCGCAAGCGCCTTACGCCGGCACGCCACAGGGGCCAGGCCCCTTGATTGATTTCAATCCTTCCAGCGAGAACGTTTTTACTTCTTCCGCAACCACCATCTTTGGTGGCTCGCTCGAATCGTATTTCCACGAAATACGCCTGGGCCCCGCCTTGAATGTGGCGCTCAACGGACGAATTACCCTTGGCTTCGGTGCCGGCTATTCGTCTGTCTTTGCTGATTCCACCCTGCGTTACAACGAGAGCGCCACCTTTTCTGATCCAAACACTCCCTCTTTTGCTGGGCGCGGGGATATCAACAAAGCCAAATGGAGCCCTGGGGCCTACGCCGAACTCCGTGCCGCCTATCAAATCAACCGCCACCTTTCCGCCTATTTGGGAGGCGACATCGCCTACCATAAGGACGTCACCTTTGGCGACAATAGCTACCAAGTGAAGCTAAACCTCGGCAGCACCTATGGCGTTAAGCTCGGCTTGGGTTACAGGTTCTAATCAAATATTTCCAACCCCGCTTTCGCCATTCGGCCTTTGAGCGAGCCCTTACCAGAATGCCTTTTTCGTAAGTCTGCCAGTCGGTTGTTAAATTCCTCTGCGCGGTCCTCGCGTTTGGCTAGATCACGGAGATCCGCCAGCCGGTTAACCGCCAGATCATAGTTTTTGGGAAGCCGGGTTGCTATCAGTCCTTCAACCTCTGTCCATAATACTTCGCTCTTTCCCTCGAGCGACGCCAAATGCTTCTCCCGCGCGAGCGCTGCCTGGCGTTCCCGTTCATCCCTCGCCCGAGCCGCTTTTTGGCTCTCTGTTTCCTTGCGTTCGTTCCTAATCCGATCAGCCAACCCTAACAGTTCTGCTCCAGTCCGCAGCTTTGTTGCCGACCCGGATGGCTCGAGGTTTCGTTGACGATGGAACCGTGCCTGAAGCTCTAATCCGATCTTCCCGGCATCATCGGTCAGTAGCCTTGTTAGGATTGTGTCCTTTTCCGATCCTGGCAGAGACTTTACCCAAAGGGATAACTCATTGGGATCTTCCGGTTGAAGGGCAATGCGAGGGCTGTTCCCTGCTGCCGCCTCAAGCAGGTCGGGGTCGATTTTAAAAAACTCCACGAAGCTGTTCTGAGCATTTGTTAGCTGCTTTAGGTTTGGTGGCACCTCGGGCTCCAATGCTTCCTCTTCCGCGTTTCCTGTTTGTAAGCTCACCAGCCAGCCGAGATAAAGGATTCTGTAATCCCCTCTGGCCAGCTCCTCGCGGACCGGAAGCAGCGCGGAAAGGTTTCCCTCGCCCCCGAGCCAGTCGCCGCTCGGCTCCTCATTGAGCTGAATTTTTACAATGACTTTGCCTGGCGTCTCCCGCACAGACACACCTTCCGGGGAGCAATAAGCTTTGATCGTTTTAACGGGCAGCAATTCTGGGGGCAACGCCACTTGAAACTCGCGGGTGCCCCAATTCGCCAGGTAGAGAAAAGCATCAAAGTAATCTTCCATCCATTTGTCGGGATCGCCTTTGAAGCTGCCAAAGTTGTACTCATTCGTGAAGCCGGTTGTCGTAATCTCCGCCCGGCTTGACACCGCGCGCAACTCCCTCATTTCCTTTTCAGTCAGCCTTCGCCCAACCGTTTGGAACTCATAATACTGATACTCACTCATGGCAAAGCAAGATTGCGGATCAGGAAAAAAGCGCAATGCCAATTAGCGATACCCATGTCAGGGAGTGGACAAGTCCTGGCTTAAATTTGTCACTCTGCACTTTTCCGCTTTACCCTCTTAATCTCTCGCTTAGGCTTGTCCCTCCTCGTCTCGCCACTTTGTCTCTCCCACATCAGCCAGCCCAGTCCAATCTTTTCGGGTCGCCCCCTCCGTTTTTCTGGATCAACCGCCTCCAAGCTGCTACTCTTCCCCCATGGTCTTCCGAATACTTGCCATCCTTATTTCAGCGCGTGTTCTCCTGGCTGCTGCTATCTTCGCTGCCGAACCACAAAAGCCTCCCACAATGGCTGATATCCTCGCTGCCTCTCAGCCCGCTGACTGGCGTCCCCTCAACCCGGAAAACACACTCTACATTGAACTTCCCACCGGCCGTGTAGTGATCGAACTCGCTCCAAACTTTGCCCCCAATCACGTGGACAATGTAAAAGCCCTCGCGCGCGAGCATTATTTTGATGGCCTTGCGATTGTGCGGGCGCAGGACAATTACGTGGTGCAGTTGGCAGACCCCAACGCCGAAAAGCCAGAGCTGAAGCGCAAAATCAAAAACGGCAAAGCCACTCTCCCGCCGGAGTTCGAACGAGAAACGGATCCCAAACTTCCTTTCACCAGGTTACCCGATGGCGATGTCTATGCGCCCGAGGTCGGCTTTTCCGATGGCTTCCCCGTCGCCCGCGATCCGAAATCCAAAAAGATGTGGATGGTCCATTGTTACGGCATGCTCGGCGCGGGTCGTGATAACACAGTCGACAGCGGCGGTGGCACGGAGCTCTACGTTGTCATTGGCCATGCCCCGCGTCAGCTCGACCGAAATGTCACCCTCCTGGGCCGTGTCGTAAAAGGAATAGAGCTCCTATCCGTTCTTCCTCGCGGTACCGGCAACATGGGCTTCTACGAAAGGCCAGACCAACTCGTGCCTTTGAAGTCGATCCGTGTTGCGGCCGATGTCCCCGCGGCAGAGCGGACCAACCTGGAGATATTGCGCACCGACAAACCGATTTTTGGCAAGTTGATTGAATCTCGCCGCAATCGCCCTGAAGCCTGGTTTCACTTTCAGCCAGGACACATCGAATTGTGCAATGTCCCGATCCCCGTCAGGTCGATAAACATTAGTCGTAAACCCCAATAAATAGTGCTTTTGGCCCGTCTTGGCCTCGGCTTTTAGCATGGAACGAGCATTCGGGGCCTTTTGCATTTGGCAGCGTACGGGTTATATTGCTTGCACGTAGAATTTGCTAGAGCTCAGATATGGTAAATCGTCAGTTGGAGTTCCTTCCGTGATGATTTGAAACCCGATTGTCGGGACCAGTCTCGCCTTCTAAATACAATCATCGTGAGTACGAAGATATGACTCTCTTTTTTTTCTGGTGCGCAGTTGGTGTAATTTCAGGAGTGGCATTTGCCTCTCTTTTTGAGTGGCTGCTCCATCGTTACGTCATGCACAAGCCTTTTGCGCAG
>JAQGOV010000649.1 GCA_028293425.1 Verrucomicrobiales bacterium | reverse complement strand
TTTGCCGTGCCACAACGATCCTCACTGATTTCCCAGCACCACCTTCGGATTCACTTGGCCCGGAACCGTAAACTGAAAATCCAGGTGCTGCTTCTCACCCTGGCGGACCGTAATTTCCTTTGTCAGTTCTCCGGCTTTCTGGTGGTAGGCGGCCAGGGTATAGTTCCCTTCGGGCAACCTGGGAGGCAATTTAAAAACGCCGTTCGTGTCCGACACCGCATAAAACGGATGAGAGACCGCGCCGATATACGCAAACATCCACGGATGCACATCACATTTTACGCGCACCAGGACTTCTGGCTTGTCGAGAAAAATGCCACTCGTTTGCCCTTTGAACGCGAGGGCAATATTACGTTCCCGGTTAACTCGGGCGGTTATGTGGAAATTGTGCAGCGTTGAATCATCGTTCCGTACCAGGAACTTTTGGCCGGTCTGCACACCCATCACATACGGCTCAAACATGCAATTGATGTTGTCTATCACGGGCGTGTCTTTCGGAGTGGCAAACCTCGCGCGTTCCAATCCCTGTTTGATGTAGACAAAAACGTTTGCCAGCGCGCCCTCGGAATTCACGACATAATGCCGCGTGGTCACGGGACCCGATTGCAAACGACCGCACGTCGCGTCCATCATGATCGGAATTTCAGCCGGAGGCGTGCCCGACAAAAGTATCCGACCGCTTACCTCTCCGTCGGACACAGTTTCGACGCCACCGCCCACTGCCGCTCCACCGGGCACGGGGACCGGAACAGGCACCAACCCGAGCTGCTCTGCTGGCGTATTAACCTCCTGAATCGGGAGCACTGGCGTGGGAACCGCAACCGTGGTCCGCCGAATCAGAGTTGGGGTCGGCGGCTTGAGAGCCGTCGGCCTGGGTCGCACCACGACTGGGATTGGAGCTGCGTCTACCGCCTGCTCTGCTGGCACTTCGGAAGCGGCTTCCGTGCTTTCAGCCGCCACTTGAGCAGTCTGTGCCGTTGAACCGCTCCCCGGTTTCTGCGAGTTCTGATAAATCACTGCGCCAAGCGCCGCTAGGATCAGCACCAGGAGAGTAATCACCACCTTGTTTGCAATAGAAGTTCCAGTATTCATGGCTACAAATCTCAGACGCGCCATACCCCCAACGGAATTCACCCCAACTTTGTAAGGCGCTCGAGGCTTCAGGCCACGCTTCACGCTTCACTCCTTATCTTCCCCCTTGCTTTTCTCCACTCTGTCACGCAAAGTCGCCCTATGGATACAAACTGGGCTGCCGAACATCTTCAGGTTATCCGCACACTGATGGAGCGCTCCGCCGTTTACCGCCGCGCCCTCGCCCCCATCATGCTCGTCTCCGGTATCGTGGGCACTGCGGCCGCTGCCATCCCCCATTTCAAACCGATCCAGTCCGCGCACGATTTCAGCCTCTTTTGGTTGATCGTCAGCTTGGTTGCCGTGGTGGCAGCTTTTCTCCTGGTTCGGCGGCAGGCACTCAAAGAGGCCGAGGCCTTTTGGTCTCCCCCCACTCGCCGTGTTTCCCAGGCGCTGCTCCCTGCCTTTCTCCTGGGTCTGGTGGCGGGTGCTTTTTACCTGCTCGAAGGCAATAGACTGAATGCATCTCCCAGTCTCCTGGCCATATTTTGGACTGCTGTCTACGGTTGCGCCCTGCACGCCGCCGGGTTTTTCATGCAGCGTGGCATCAAGCTTTTCGCTTGGGTCTTCCTCCTTGGTTCCGCCGTTTTGCTTCTGGCCTACCCCGCTGTACCCCGCCTTCAGACACCGGAAAGTGCCCATTACATCATGGGTACATTCTTTGGCATTCTGCATTTTGCTTACGGCGTTTATCTCTATTTTTCGGAGAAGACCAGGAACGCGGCGTGAATCCGGAACCATTTTTACAACTGGATCGAGTCATCCATGAAAAAGGGCGGCTGGGCCTGATGTCGCTCCTTGCCGCCACCTCGCAGCTTTCTTTTACCGAGATGCGTGACACCCTCAGCATGACGGATGGGAACATTACAGCCCACATGCGCACCCTTCAGGAAGCGGGCTATGTCTCTGTCACCAAGGTATTTCAATCCGGTCGTCCCCTCACCACCTATTCCCTTACCCCTGAAGGTCGCAAGGCCTTCAACGCCTACATCAATTTGCTGGAAAAAATCGTCCAGCTAACTAAGCCAAAATAATTTTTGAAATTTTTGAACAATGGGCGACAGTTGAAGTCAGTTACTTTGTATTGCAAAGTGATTGTGAAAAACATGACAACGCCCGTCGCGGCTCAACCGAAATTGATTTTTGCATGAAGATTATTCGCGCCAACCACATGGGTATGTGCTTCGGAGTCCGCGACGCCATTGCGCTCGCCCTTCGCGAGTCCAAATCTCACCCTCTCACCATCCTCGGCGACCTGGTGCATAACGAAATGGTGCTTCAACAACTTCGCGCTCAAGGGGTCCAAACCGAGCACCAGGTCGCCGATGTCTCCACGCACCGGGTTATGATTACCGCCCATGGCGCTTCGGATCGCACCATTGAAAGCATCCGCCAGCGTGGCCTCGAAGTTCTGGAAGCCACCTGCCCTCTCGTCCATCTGGCGCACCGGGCTGTGCGCCGCCTCGTGGCTGAAGGTTACCATCCGGTCATCATCGGAAAGCGCGATCATGTGGAAGTCCGCGGCATGACCGGCGACCTCGAATCTTTTGACGTCGTCCTTTCCGAACAGGATGTTCAAAATCTGCCTGAGCGCCCTAAATATGGTGTCGCCTCGCAAACCACCCAACCGATTGAGCGAGTCAGGGGCTTGGTGTGTCTCATTCAGCAGAGATTCCCCGGCTCGGAGGTGAAGTTTATTGACACGGTTTGCCAGCCAACGAAGCAGCGACAGCATGCGGCAGTGGAACTCGCGCAGCAGTCCGATGTAGTCATCGTGATTGGCGGGGTTCACAGCAATAACACACGCGAACTCGTCCAGACTTGCGGCCGCCACGCGCGTCGCGTCCACCATGTTCAATGCGCGCGGGAACTGCGCCTCGAATGGTTTAGCGATGTCGAAACCGTCGGCATTACGGCTGGGACTTCCACGCCCGACAAAACCATCGACGAAGTCGAAACCTGGATTCGCGACCACATCTGCACTGAACGGGGCGAACCGCATTTGGCAGCTTAACAAGTCAGGCTTGAAAAAAAGGTCAACGGACATATGCAAAACCACGTCACGGCAGCACGGATTCCGCACATTGGAATACTCCTTCGGGGAGAGCCTGAAAAAATCCAGGGCTCCATGGAGCATACGACCGGAGCTCAGGCCTGCTTTTATGTGCTGGTGATTATTCTGGGAGCGGGGCTTTACGGCGGCGCCGTTGGCAGTTGGCGCTCCCCGGTTCAGGGTGCTTACACCGCCCTTAAATTTCCCCTCATTCTCCTGCTGACTACCTTCGGCAACGCGCTGCTCAATGCCATGCTCGCGCCCCTCCTTGGCTTGAACCTGCGCTTCCGCCAAACCCTTCTGGCCGTCCTGATGAGCTTCACCATCGCGGCTGCCATTCTCGGCTCCTTTGGGCCTGTGGTTGGGTTTATCACTTGGAACATGCCAGCGCTTTCAATCGGTGCTGCTGGCTCAACTACGGCGCACAGCTTCCATCTGCTCACGCAAGTTCTGCTCATCGCCTTCGCTGGTCTGGTGGCGAATCTGCGTCTCGTTCAACTTTTGCAGCGCCTCAGCGGTTCCACCACCATCGCTCGCAGAATCCTGCTCGCCTGGCTTGCGGGCAACCTTCTGCTCGGCAGTCAACTCTCCTGGCTGCTGCGGCCTTTTGTTGGCTCACCGGGTTTGCCAGTCGAGTTTCTTCGCAAGGATGCCATTCATGGCAACTTTTTCGAGGCGGTGCTGAACGCCGTCAAACACATCTTCACCTGAACATAAACACTAACCACCTCCTCCTATGGACAACCTCAATCCTTTATCCGCGCCACCCACCATCCCCTCCACTCCCACCTACACCACTGCCTTGCCGCCGGGCGAAAACCCGGGGGATAACGTCCCTGTCACAGGGTTCTTCAGTGCGGTGGAAGCAATTCTGCGCGAGCCGCGCCGCGTCATCTTCCAGCTCGGCCGATCGTCGTCCACATC
>JAQGOV010000623.1 GCA_028293425.1 Verrucomicrobiales bacterium | reverse complement strand
CAGAAAGATCTACCTGTTTATCCAAACGACCAGATCATCGTGCATAATCGGTTTATCTAGGTTTTGATCCAGCTCAGTTTTTTAACAGGTAAAATGGCGGGCGGACCTTGTGACGTCCGCCATTTTCCTTTTGCAATCGGCCGATCTTCGACATGTGATTTCCGGATCGAAGAGGAGGGCGTTTGGGAGCAGCACCTCCGCATTCTGGTTCATGCTACCAACGGCTTCCTCCTTTCTGTTCAACCCGACGCTATTGCCGCTGTTAACGGCCAACTTGTCCGCGAAGCCGTCCTGCGCAATGGCGACATTGTTTCCATGGGCGGCAGCCAATTCCGGTTTCTCCTCGGCCCGACCCGCCAGCGTGGCTTTAAATGGCGCGAGTACGCCACTTGGGTCGCCCTTGGCGCGTTATGCCTGGGCCAAGTCGCCCTTATTTACTGGTTAATGTCGAGCTAGCGATCGATTTCCACCTCCGCCGTCCTCTTCTCGATGCTTCGCGCCAAGGACATTGGGCGAATTCGCTTCCTGTATTGAATTCAAGACAGCCCCCTTTCGTCAGCCCATTAACCTTTTTATAGCCAGCCAAATTCTGCGGAGGACATAAGTCCATGCGATCAAAGGTACGAAAATTTGGTCTGGCGATACGTCCAGCGTTTATGCGAAGAATTTCAAGTCTCCCTCAGGGCTTCCTTGCCATTGCGATCCTTTTTACGACCCTTGGGTCGCTCCCGGCCGCGGAAGATGGTTTTACCAGCCTCTTTGATGGCAAGACCCTCAAGGGCTGGACCTTGGTTGGAAAGCAGGGGCCTGGTTACGCTGTAAAGGATGGGCTGCTCTACTGCGCAAAAGGAGGAGGCGGACGCCTGCTCACCGAGAAGGAATACACAAATTTTGTTTTACGCTTAGAATTCAAGCTTGAGGACGGCGCCAACAACGGCATTGCCATTCGGGTTCCGTTGGACGGGGACGCCGCCTACAATGGCATGGAGATTCAAGTTCTCGATGACTATGCCCCCAAGTATGCCAGCCTCCGCCCCGCTCAATATCACGGTTCCATTTACGATGTCATCCCGGCTAAAAGAGGCGCGCTCAAAAAAGCCGACGAATGGAACGAGGAGGAGATCTTTGCGGATGGGCGTCACATCAAAGTCATCCTGAACGGCCAGGCCATTGTCGATGTCAACCTCAATGAGGTCACGGACGCTAAGACGTTGATGAGGCATCCCGGGCTCTTGCGCGAGCATGGCCGCCTTGGCTTTCTCGGTCACAACGACTACGTTGAATTCAGGAACATCCGCATCAGGGAACTTCCCTCCAAGGATCAGGACAACTCTCCCCCGGAAGGCTTCACCGCACTCTTCAACGGCACGGACCTAACCGGCTGGAAAGGCCTGCTCAAATCGCCGAATGACAATCCCATCCAGCGCGCCGCGCTGGCGCCGGAACAACGGGACAAGGCCCAAAGCGAGGCTGATGAGAACATGCGCGCTCACTGGAAGGCGCAAAATGGGGAGATTATTTTCGACGGCAAAGGCCGCAGCCTCTGCACCGTGAAGGACTACGCTGATTTCGAACTCCGCGTCGATTGGAGAATTCCCCCGCATGCGGACAGCGGCATCTATCTGCGCGGCAGCCCGCAGGTTCAAATTTGGGATCCTTATACAAAACCAACTCGGCATGGCAGCGAAGTCGGCTCAGGCGGACTTTATAACAATAAAAAGAACCCGTCCACCCCATTCAAGGTCGCCGATAAACCAGTCGGAGAATGGAACCGCTTCCAGGTCATCATGGTTGGCGAGAAGGTCCATGTTTTTCTCAACGGCGAATTGGTCGTAAATGCCACGACCCTCGAGAACTACTGGGATTACGCCAAGCCGATTTTCGCTGCCGGCCAAATCGAGCTTCAGAATCACGGCGACCAGCTCTGTTTTAAAAACATCTACATTCGCGAAATCAATCAGCCCCGCAAATAAGAAGGTTACAACTTTATGAATCATCTCAAACTTAACAAGCGGAAGTTTATTCAAAGCACCGGCGTCGCTTCCTTCGGGCTACTTATGACCGGGCACCGTTCGTTTAGCCAGGCGGGTAAAACCACCGCTAACGACAAACTAAACATCGGCATCATCGGCGTGGCGAACCAGGGCGGGTACAATCTGAACAACGTGGCCAGCCAGAACATTGTCGCGCTCTGCGATGTGGATGATACCTACCTGAATGCCGCCGCCGCGAAATTCCCTTCAGCCAAGACCCATAACGATTTTCGGAAGCTGCTGGATCAAAGCGGTATGGACGCCATCGTGGTTGCCACACCGGACCACACCCATGCCGTTGCAAGCATGGGCGCCCTGAAGAGCGGACATCACCTTTACTGCGAAAAGCCATTGACCCGCACCGTTTCCGAGTGCCGCCTCGTCACGGACACCGCTCGCAAGTTGAAACGAGTCACGCAGATCGGCACTCAAATCCATGCCGGGAATAATTACCGTCGCGTGGTGGAACTCGTGCAAAGCGGCGCGATTGGAAAAGTTCGCGAGGTTCACGTTTGGGTTGGCGCCACCTATGGCGGAAAAGACCTTCCGAAGGACACTCCTCCCGTTCCGGCGAATCTTCATTATGATCTCTGGCTTGGCCCGGTGGAGGAGCGCGCTTACAACCCGCAATGGGTGCCATTCGCCTGGCGCAACTGGTGGGCTTTCGGAGGCGGTGCCTTGGCCGATTTTGGGTGCCACTTTATGGATCTGCCATTTTGGGCCTTGAAACTCAAATATCCACTCACCGTCGAGGCGCAAGGTCCGGCTCTGCATCCGGATTCCACTCCACCCTGGCTGATCGTGCGCTACACCTACCCGGAGCGCGGCGAACTCCCGCCGGTCAACCTCACTTGGTATCACGGTGGCAAACGGCCCGAAAAGCTAATTGGCCAAATCCTTCCTCCGCCGAAGGAAGGCCAAAAGGCCAACCCCTGGGTCAGTGGCGTCTTGTTTATGGGAGAGAAGGGGATGGTGCTATCGGATTATGGCAATCACCTTTTGCTCCCGGAGAAAGACTTTGCTGACTTCAAGCGTCCCGAGCCATTCATTAAGAACTCAATTGGCCACCACAAGGAATGGATTGAAGCCTGCAAAAACGGCGGCGCCACCACCTGCCAGTTTGATTATTCAGGGCCGCTCACGGAGGCTGCCCTGCTCGGCAACGTTTCCTTCCGCGTGGGCAAGAAGTTGGAATGGAACGCAACCGCTCTCAAGGCCACCAACTGCCCTGAAGCAGAGCAGTATCTCCAGCATATTTATCGCAAAGGCTGGAGCATCTGATTTGGCCGTTACTCCAACAAAAAAGCGCGGCTTGAAGCCGCGCTTTTTTATTGGACTGTGCAGAATTATTGGATAAATCCTTCGCGCTTCAGCAAATCGCGAGCGGCTGCTTTTTGACGTTTCTGCATCTCTTCCCTGTCTTCGCGTTCGGCAGCAGACACATCCGGCAACTTGGCCTTTTCTCTGTCCGCCACAATAGCCGCAATCTCGGGGGTAGGCAGCACGGTTGGCCGAATCAGGACCATCAATTCAACTCTGTCATTCACATTGCGCGTGCTGCGGAAGAGGGCGCCTAAAACTGGAATGTCCTTCAGGAAAGGAATGCCCGACTTGCTGTTGTTGACGTTCGAACTAATGAACCCGCCCAGCATCACCGCTTCTCCATCGCGCACAGCCACCTTGGCGTTCGCTTCACGGTCAATTGTTTCGGGCACCGTGCCTACGTTTGCAATCGCGATTTCTTTGCCGATGTCTTGCACGCGCTGGCGAATGTCCATTACCACCAGGCCGTCCGGGTTGATCAGCGGCAGCACCGACAGTGTGATCCCGATCTGCAACTGTTGGATTGAATTGTAGCTGCCCCCGTAGATGCTTCCGACGCTGCTTCCGGTTGGATATGGTCGGGTGCGACCAACGAACAAGTTCGCTTCAACGGCATGCGATGTCTGGATACGCGGCCTTGATAGAATGCGCGCTCGGCTGTCACTGGCTGCCGCCGTTACCGCCGCGTTAAAATCCCACTTGTTGAAGGTTTTCATGTACTGCAGCACATTGTTGGCGGCGGTTGCCGTCGAGGTGCCATTCGTGCCACCGCTGGAATTGTCGGCAGTAGGCCCAAACACAGTACTGCCATGGGCGCCAGGGTTGCGCTGCCCCTGACTGTAATTAAATCCAAGATCAAAACTGTCACCTAGGTTTACCTCAATAATCACTGCTTCGATGATTACCTGGGCAAGCACCACGTCCAGTTTGCCGATAATATTCGAGATGGAGAAAAGGTCGCTCTTGTTGGCAAAAATCAGCAACGAGTTGGTTCGCTCATCAGCAATGATCTTGGTTTGCCCCAGCACCACGATATCTCCAGACCCTGCCGCTTTGTTAACGATGCTTTGGAGGCGATTCGCAAACGATGACCGGTTGGCCGACCCTCCGCCTCCACCACCACCCATGCCGCCACCACCCATGCCGCCACCGCCCAACCCACCATTCGGGTTCGCCGGATTGTAACCGCCAGCACCACCGCCGTATCCGCCGGCCCCACCGCCTCCCAGGCCGCCTCCGCCTCCGCCCCCTAAGCCGCCTCCGCCCGACGCAAGTCCAGTGCGCGTCTGGTTTCTGCCGACTGTCGTCGCTCCGCCGCCTCCTGCCGTCAGGCTGCTCAACACCTGGGCGATGTCTGCCGCCAAAGCGTATTTAATCGGAATGACCACCGGTTCAAACTCCTGAATGGGCTGCACGTCGATTTGCTCCAATAGTTCCATCATGCGCTTGATGTTTTCTTCATAATCACGCAAGACCAGTATCCCGGCACTGTCGATGGCAACGATGCTGTTCGGCATCTTTGCCACTGTTTGTAGGGCTTGAGCGACCTCCCGCGGCAATGCATTGGATAGTTTGACAATACGGGTTTGGTAGCGCGTGGTTTCATTTAGGTTCGCTATGCTGTTGGTATTGAAAGGCGCGCCTTCTGAAGGTGCCTGTGGCTGCGGAACCGCTTTGATAAACTTGGTCCCTTGCGGAATCATCGTGATCTGATTCATCGCCAGGATCGTATCCAGCGCTTGGATGGCTTCTGTCCGGGTCAGGGGCGTCTGGCTTCGGATGGTCACTTTGGCTTGCGGCAGGCTTGCGGGCCGCACCACCGTCAAACCGGTCAATTCCTGGTAAAAATCGAGCACCTGGCTGAGATCGGTGTCTTGAAACTTAATCAACCCGGGAGGGAAAACCTCTTCATCCGCGCGCGCTGCATTCGCTCCGCTGGGAGTCAGTCCAGCACCGCCTGCGGCCGGTGCAAAAGCTCCTGGAGCAGGTGCCGCTGCAGCGCCTGCAGCAGGGGGAGGAACAAAGCCTGGATTGACTGGCGTCACCCGCGGGTTCGTGCCTGGCGCGGGTGGTGTTGGCAAAGCAGGTATCACCCGGCCTGGACGCGTCAACGGGGCGGCTGCGGCTGTTTCAGGAGCAGTGGCATTTGTAATCGCGGTCGCCCGAGTGGTTCGGCGCGGCACGTCAGCTCCCGGAGAGGCCGGCGATGGCTGGGCCCGCAAACCGGTGGCGACAACCGACAGAAGGAGGATTGGGAGGAGCGTTTTCACAAATGATTACTTGGCCGGAGGAGTTTTCTTTAAAGATTTCGAGTCTGCTGGCGCTTTGGCATCGGTCTTCGCGTCCCGTTTTGCCGCTGGCGTTGTCGGCGCATTCGCCTTGACCGGGGCAGGGGATGGCGCCGCCGCGGATTTGGCGGGTGGCTTCTTCTGAAAACTTTCCACCAGCGTCAGGTTGCCCTGCAACTTGTATCGATTGGGGACCTCGGGGCTCAGCGTCATGCTCCGCACGCGAACCAGCGAGCCGCCACTGCCCAGGTTGTAAAGGAACTCCACGAGTTCCTTTTCACCGGTGTTTACTGAAATCGCGAGTGTTTGTTCCTCGAAAAATGAATTTGTTTTATTGGAGGCCACGCGAGGGGATGGATCATAACGCAGAACGGTTACTCCACTCAGGGCGGCCTGTGAAGTCACATCACTCATGAGCTTGGAGGACTGTTCCTCCTGCGCCACGAAGGAGCCTGAGCTTTCGAGTTGCCTCAACTGCTGCTCATACTGGCCTTTTTTCTTTATCTCCATCTCATACCGCTTCAAGGATTGTTGGCCCTTCTCCATTTCCTTCATTGTTTTCCCGTATTCGCCGAAGATCGGCCGAACGAAAACCACGTTCACCACGATGAAGATGATGATGCCCACGATCACCACCATGCGGCGTTCTTGGGGACGGAGATTCAGTTTGTCAAAAAAGCTTTTCATTCCGTGTCCGCTCGCTTGAGGTCACAAACAAAGCTCCACGATTTATCGTTGCCTTGCCGCGGGTTGATCCTGAGCAACTCGACTTTGCTAAATAACGGCTCCCCGGGTTTCGTTTCGAATTTGCGCATCGCATCAAAGAACCCCTGGACCTTCGGAACATCATCTCCTGGAGCCGTTCCGATCAATGTCAGCCTGCGTCCTCGCTCAAAATTAAATGAATCCAACGTGATTTCGGGAGGGAGAAGTTCGGCTACCGCTTTATAGCAATCGAGCGCCGCGTATTGCAGATCCAACTGATCCTGCAAGACCCGCACTTTCTCACGCAGTTGAATGGTGTTGGTATATTGAATGGATGTGGCTTTGAGATCGCTCTTCAAGCTGGAGTAGCGGAAGTCCGCCACCTTCACAAACCCGTAGTAAACCACCACGGACAAAATGTACAACATCAGCACCGCGCCCAGGCCGCGCATCCACAGCCGGTCGATAAACTTCTGCCGGTAACGAGCCGCAAACTCCGGCGGCAGGAGGTTCGTGGTGCTTCCGTTGTAAACAGCCCGTTTGGCGGTGAGTGCCGCAAGTTCCCTGGCAGGCACCGGCGCAACCACTTCCACCCGTTGTTCAGGCAAGAACAGCGGCTTCCAAGCTTCAGCCGCGGTCGTGTCCGTCACCAGGTGATAAACCGGAAGCGAGGTCAGCCATCCCTCCAGTTCGCCCGCCCAATTCATCTGCCCAATCTGTTCCTGCAACGCCGCGCCGCGATTGTCCGAGTCAGGCAATTGCAGTAGCGCCAGGTTCTGGAGAACTCCTCCATACCACCACGCCACCAGACACGAAGAAATTTTTGAGCCCAGTCCTGGATACAACCACACCCCGTCACCCGTTATTTGGGTAGCCCGCAGTTCGTCGAAGAAAGGCAATTCCAGCCGGTCAGCCAGGTAACCCTGACCCTCCAGGTTGCCCAGGAAGGCTTCCACCTGGTTGCGCGCCACGATGATGACCACCACCGTTTGCATTTCCAGCAAGCCGGAATGCGGCACCACCTCGTAACCCCAGATAATATGGGGGACAGGCATCGGGGAAACCTTTTCGAGCTGCAGATCGACCATGGAGCGGATCTCGGCCGGATCATCGCTCTTGGGCAATTGAATAACTCGCAGGAAAACCTGGTCCCGCGGCAGCCATGCGACGTTCAGTTTTGGCTGAAAAAGAGTATGCCAGTCCTTGCCCACTGCTTTTGGGGGCAGCGGTTCGTCCGGCAACTTGGCCTCTTCGCGCTGCAGGGCGTTCTTGCCGCTGCCGGTGGCAAATTGCCAGAGGGTTTTTCGTTCACGCCCCGCATGGAGCACGTTACAGGAATGCCAGCGTGCCATTAGCTTTTCACCCAGACTTCAGCCTTGGTGTTGTCTTCCACCAGAGACTTTAAATGTTCTTCGGTTTGTGTCACACGTAGCACTTCTTCCACGGTCGTTCGTCCAGCCATCACCTTCACCCAGCCGTCGTTGCGCAGGGTCCGCATGCCATGCTCGATCGCCCTTTGCGCAATGTTGCTGGCCGGGGACCGGTTCATAATCAGCGGCCGGATCGCCTCTGTCACTTCCAGGAACTCATAAATGCCCTGACGGCCCTGGTAACCCAGTTGGCGGCATTCCTCACAGCCCGCCCCGTGCCAAACCTTGGCCGTACTGATCTGATTTTCCGGATAACCCATCTTCAACAGGAAGGCCGGGTCAAATTTCTGCTCTACTTTGCAGCTCGGGCAAATGGTGCGAACCAGTCGTTGCGCCAGAACCGCCTCCACCGAGGAAGCCACCAGAAACGGCTCGATGCCCATGTCGATCAAACGGGTAAACGCGCTCGGCGCATCGTTCGTGTGCAGTGTGGAGAACACCAAGTGACCCGTCAGGGCCGCGCGAATGGCAATTTCAGCCGTTTCCAAATCGCGCACCTCACCCACCATGATTACATTCGGGTCCTGGCGAAGAATATGCCTCAAGCCCATCGCGAACGTCAGCCCGATATCGGACCGCACCGCGATCTGGTTGATGCCTTTGAGTTCATATTCAACCGGTTCCTCGATCGTGATGATGCGTTTTGTGACAGAATTGATCGTGCTGAGAAACGCGTAAAGCGATGTGGATTTTCCAGCGCCGGTCGGCCCGGTCACCAGCATGATCCCGTGCGGCTTGATGATGATCTCGCGGATCGCATTCTCTTCCCGCATGTCGAACCCGAGCTTGTCCAGCGTCAAAAAGATTTTGCCACGGGTCAGCAAACGGAGGGATACGCTTTCGCCGTAGACCGTTGGCACCGTCGATACCCGAATGTCGATTTCTTCGCCCTTGATCCGAACGTTGATGCGTCCGTCCTGCGGCAGGCGTTTCTCGGCGATGTTCATCCCCGACATTACTTTGATACGGGAGATGATTGCCGCCTGGAAGCGCTTCAACTGCGGAGGCATCGGCGTCTGGTGCAGAATGCCGTCAATGCGGTAACGAATGCGCAGTTCGTCTTCGGCGGGTTCAAAATGAATATCCGTCGCGCGGTCTTTGTACGCTTCCCAGATGATCTGGTTCACGAACTTGATGACGCTGGCTTCCTGGTCGCCTTCCGTGATTTCCTTGTCGGCGCTGATGTCGATCTCCAGCGGTTCACCTTCGGACATCTCGTCGAGCGTTTCAGCGCCCACGCCGTAATACTTCTTGAGGGCCTTTTCGATTTCCGCCTTGGGCGCGAGTGCAAACTGCACCGGCGCCCGCGAATCGAACTGCACTGCGTTCAACATCGCGGGGTCAAACGGGTTGCTCACCGCCACCTGCAAGGTGTTGTTTTGAAAATCCGTGGGGATAGCGAGGTATTGAAACGCAACTTTCGTTGAGATCTTGTTCCGAGCTTCCGTTGGAACGGTTACCTTCCTCAGATCCACGAAGGGCCAGTTCAAGAGCTTGCCGAGGGCAATCAGAAAATTCTCTTCCGATATGCCGCTTTCGCGGCAGATGAAATCGAACAACGTGTCCTGGGAACCGTTTGCGGTCGCGACGCGCCAGGCCTTCTGCCAATCCTCCAAATGATCCGGAGTGGACATCGCGGCCTGCGCTAACAAATGTTTTAAAGATATGTATGCCATTAGCTATGGCGCTTAAGTTGTTCTATGATAACAACGGAAACTAGTTAAAGTTGCGGAGGGGGTCAAAATATTTAACTGAACCCACCACAAGAGAACTGTCGGAAATGTGGGGTATATACTTAAACCGGTAAGGTTCTTTTGCCGATTATTCGTATCGTAACTGTTCTGGCGCAAGCTGGATTCCATTCCACCCAAATCGTTCTTCCCGCAAGCTGGTATGTCGAGCCAATAATGCTGGCACTTTTTGCCGTAAATCCATGGAATGTTGTGCCCATACACCTGCTTTTGCTGCTATTTGGTGCTTGTGCTCTCCTCTTCGTTTCGCCCTCGTGGCCCCTCCCACTTTGTTCATCCCAAGCTCCGCGCCTGCGGCCACCTCAGAACGCTTTACCACATCTCAATGCCTCCCTGATTCTGATTTGCGAAGCTCCATTTTCATTTCTTCTGAAAAGCGTTAGTTTTACGCCGCTGCCCCAGAACAGTGGTCAGGCTTGAAACATAAATGATGAAAATCAAAGAATCCGCCATCCTCCTCCT
>JAQGOV010000668.1 GCA_028293425.1 Verrucomicrobiales bacterium | reverse complement strand
CGCCGGACAGTTCCAGCTCAGTAATCGTGGCGCCAGTGAACGATTCCCCAGTCATCACGGGGGTTTCGGCTCCTGCAAACATGCAGGATAACGCCACCATTCGTCCGTTTACCGGGGTCTTAATCAGCGATGTTGACGAATCGAGCGCTCAGCGCCTGACTGTAACGGTGGCCTTGGACCACCCAGCCAATGGCAGCTTTGCTCCTGGCAGTTTGACTTCCACCAATGGCACGGTGGTGACCACCTTCGTCCTCAACAATGCGGGTTACGTCGCTGTAGGCACCCCGGCAGATGTCACTGCGGCCATCCATCAGCTCGTTTTTGTTCCCACTGCGCAGCTTCTTCCCATCGGTTTGGCGACGAACGTTGTTTTAATCATCACGGCTGATGACGCTTACGGCGGAGTGAACGTCAATGGCGGCACTCGTCTTCATCTGAGTGCGGTGAGCGGAGCCCCTTTCGTCAGCGTCCCTTCGCAGCAGCCACTCTCCGTCGCCTTGGTGAGCCCCCTGCAACCTTTGGGGTCGGTTGAGATCAGTGGCGCCCAGGATTTGACCGTGACGGTGCAGGTCAATAGCGCGGCCGGAACTTTCACGAGCAACAGCCTGGCGGCGACTCAGTTCACAAATACCAGCGCGGGCGTTTATGTGTTCCATGGAAGTTCCACCAACGCCACCACAGCCATCCACAACCTGGAATTTAGCCCGGACCCCAACCTGCTGCCCGGAGCCGTGATTCGGTTCACTATTGCCGCGGTCGATCCAGTTCCCAATTCACATTCCGCCACGCTGGATGTTAAATTTCGCAGAACCCAGCGGAGCTGGATTGTCACGCGAACCAGCGATTATCTCCCAGGCGCTCCTGACGCGGAAAAGTTCGGCACCCTGCGCAAGTCGGTTGAGGACGCCAGCAGCAACGACCACATCACTTTCGACCTGCGCTCGGGCGATGCAAACACCCCTGATTATCCTGCGGTCGTCCGTCTGGTCGGTCCCATCAGCTTGGGTAAAAATCTCACCTTTGACGGTCCTGGCGCGAGCTTGCTCTCTGTCAGTGGCGGGGACACAAACGGAGTAGCCTCTGTCCAACTGTTCGTTGTGGAACCGGGCGTTGCGGCGATTTTCAATGGACTCAGTCTCATCGAGGGCTTTCATCCTTTTGCCGGTGGCGGCGTTGAGGTGAACCCAGGGGCTAGCTTGAAATTGAGTTATTGCACGGTGAAGGGTTGCGTCGCCGGGATCTGGGGCGGAGGAATCGACGTGGACGGGGGCAGCCTGATGATGGACCACTGCCTGGTGCAGAGCAACAGCACGAGTGTTTCGTTGGGGCAGGGCGGAGGAGGCATTTCGCTTTACACGGATCGGGATTGCATGATCGTCGACACCACCTTTGCCGCCAATCAGCAACTATCCTCCGGCGGGCTCGGTGGCGGAGCGCTCTATGTCGAGAACCGCGATGTGGGGCACCCAATGGAGGTGGTCGTCACTAGCTGCACCTTCCACGACAACACCGATGCAGCCGGTTTGGCCAGCTCGATCCGTCCAAATGTGTTTGATGCGAACGTCCTGGTACAGAATTCCATCTTCGCCGATGCCCAGGGGTATAACCTATATTTGGATGGCAGCGGGATGATTGTTTCGCTCGGCGGCAACTTGTCAGACGACTCAACCAAAGCTGTTTTCTCGATCGGGGGAGTGCCATTCGACCATGTGATTCTCGATGCTTTTCATGATCAGATCAATCTGGGGGCGGGTCTCTTACCGTTGGCAGCTAACGGCGGAGCGACTCGCACCTTTGCCTTGACCGGCTCCAGCCTGGCCATTAACTCTGCTGTCTCCAACGAAACGAGCGCCACGTTCTTCGGGACGCTGGGCACAGATCAACGGGGATATTGGCGAAAGGACGGACATCCCGACAAAGGCGCTTTCGAGCGTGGGGCGACGAACCGGATCATCATCGAGGAAATCCATTTTGCGCCGGCCTCGCCGAACACGAACGACGAATTCATTGAATTTTATGTCCCACGGGATTCGGCCAGCGTGAACCTCGCCAACTACCAGGTCTATGTTGGTGGAGTGTTGCGCCATATCTTTGCCAGCACAAATATCGCGCCTGGTCAGGCACTGGTGCTATTCTCAAAGGACTCGGTGAATACCAGTCTGCCAGCAGGAGTCACCTCGCAAATTTCCTCCAATCGCCTCTCAATGGATGATAACGCGGACACCATTACCTTGAAGAACGCTTCCACGCAGACCGTTTTCGAAGTCAGCTACCTCGGGGCATATGTCTCCTCGGATACCAACAATGCAATGTTTTTGACGAATGCGAATCAATCGATTGTGTTGAGTCCGCAATTCCAGGGATGCTTGCTGCCTTACCAAAGAGTGGCCCAGAAGGAGGGGGGACCCAGCGGCCGCACCAACGATCTTTCCGGGGCTGGCCAGGACGTGGGTGGCAATTCATTCAGCGGCGGCAACGCTCCACCCCGCGCTTTTAATGATTTCTTCGCCACGGACGCTCATACTGCGGTGCTCTCGATTGATGCGCTGGCGAACGATCTCGAGTTGGATGCAGCTGATGCCATTCAAATCGTGGGTGTGGGCGTGACAAACGGATTTCCATCAGGGGCTCCCGGAGAACTCAATCCTCCCTGGGAGAATAGCTTGAGCAGCACAAGTCTGCTTGGTGCGACAGTTACGATTGTGAGTAATGGCGCCTCGATCAGCTACGACCCGAACACCTCCCAGTTTCTCCGATCGCTGCCTCAGGGCAGCAACTTTGTGGATACCTTTCAATATACCATCCTTGACTCCTCGAACGGCGTGGATCATGTGCGAGGGACAACCGTGGCGGAGAGAAGCAATAACGTTGTTAAGGCCACCGCAACAATCAGTGTAACTGTCACGGGAGTTAATTCTGCCCCCACACCCCAATCAGACGGCTATGCTACAAATCCTATATTGACGACAACTGAGGATGGCATCCTGGACTTCACTACCCTGGCGAACCTGCTGGCGAATGACACGGACCCAAACAGCGATGATTTCGGGAAATTGAGAATCGTGGCCATTCATCCCACGCCCGTCTACAGCAATACGTTGCAAATCGTCACTTCCAATGGGGCTTTGGTTACGCTGGATATTCGTTTCAATCCGGCGCAGACCCACATCATCTACGATCCGCGTCTCTCCCCGATCCTTCTGAAGCTCTCGACCAACCAGTTCCTGGTGGACACTTTTTACTACGCTGTGATCGACTCCCATGGAGTCATCAGCAGCGCTAGCGTGGGGATTAAAGTATGGGGGATGAACGATGCCCCGACCGCGAACCAGGATATTATCACCGCCGTTCAAGGCACTCCGCTTATTTTTTCACCGGCAACATTGTTAAACAATGACACCGACCCTGATACGAACGATGTGCCCCGGCTCGTATCGGTTAGCAGCCCCAGTGTCCTGGGCGCACGAGTCCTGTTCGACGGTACCAACGTGGTTTATGATCCAACCCTTTCTTCCAATCTGGTCGCTTTGGCCCGGAAAGAAGTCACCAACGATACCTTCACTTACGTGATGACGGATGGCGCAGGCATTTCCAGGACGAGTTCCGTGACGGTGGTTATCACAGGCGTGAATGACCGCCCCGTCGCTGTTGGTTATGCAAACGGGATCGATGAGGACACCGTTTTGGTCGTTCCCTCCTTGGGCGCAGTTTCCAATTCTTTTGATCCGGATGTGAACGGGCATGCGCCGGACGATGTGATTCGCGCTCTGGCCTTTACCAATCGATTGAGTGCCGAGGGTGCACCCGTCACCCTCAACATGGACGGGAGCTTCAGCTACGATCCGCGGGCGGCACTGAACTGGTTGCCCGCCAACTCGAATTGGGTGGACAGTTTCAGCTTTACGGTGCTCGACGGCAGTTTAACCATGGCCAACGATGACATCTTTAGCGTGCAGGGAAACAGCGCCAACGCGGTTCTGCCGGTGCTGGCCAACGATGTCGCGTTAGCGAGCACCGGCGGCAGCAATCTCATCACAGGCGTGAGCATTCCCACCCAGGGCGGCACTGTCACCGTCGGCTCCGAACTGACGACCTTGGTGTATACTCCCGCTGTCAACTTCTCCGGGATGGACACCTTTGCCTATTCTATTTCCGATGGGCAGGGTGGAACCGACACGGCCCAAGTCACAGTCCTTGTTTCGG
Source organism: Verrucomicrobiales bacterium (assembly GCA_028293425.1). Taxonomy (GTDB): domain Bacteria; phylum Verrucomicrobiota; class Verrucomicrobiia; order Limisphaerales; family JAQGOV01; genus JAQGOV01. The sequence goes on along the minus strand of JAQGOV010000668.1, from coordinate 368 downwards.
TCGATGCGGTCAACGTCAACTTGGTCGCAAATCCTGACTCGTTCACGGTTTCCAGAGGGAATACCGTCAATCTGAACGTGCTCGCCAATGATAATATCAGGCCCGCTTCCGGAAGCACACTGACGATTGTAGAGGTCGGCCCGACAAGCAATGGGGGTGTCACCGCTCTGCTCGGCACGGGTGTCAACAACTCGATCGCTTATACCCCCAACCCCACCAATTCGGTTCCCTTTATCGACACGTTCAGTTATCGGATCTCGGGCGGCGGAACCATTCAAGCAACAGGGATGGTGAGAGTGACCGTGGTGACGAATGTGCTGACAGCCAACGATGACAACTTCACGGTGCTGGCGGAGTCGGGTAACACC
>JAQGOV010000272.1 GCA_028293425.1 Verrucomicrobiales bacterium | reverse complement strand
CTTATGCCTGGGGGTCAGGAGCTCAGCGGTTTCCTGGTAACCGGCCCCGCCGCTTCGCTCGATCCTTTGGGCGATGCGGTCGAAAACCTCGATACATTTCAGTGGGTATTTTCCGACCGTAGTTTCGCCGCTCAGCATGATGGCATCGGCTTGCTCGAAGACTGCATTTGCGACATCCGTGACTTCCGCCCTTGTCGGCAATGGATTCTCAATCATGCTTTCGAGCATGTGTGTTGCCACAATCACCGGCTTGCCCACCCGGTGGCAGGCTTTCACGATTTTCCGTTGCACAATCGGCAGCTCTTCATACGGAATCTCAATCCCCAAATCACCACGGGCCACCATGATTCCATCCGCTTGTTGAATAATCTCCGTTAGATTGTTCAGCGCCTGCTGGTCCTCGATCTTTGCTATCATCTGCGGAGGCTGCGCGGATTTTGACAACACTGCCCGCAACTGCATCAGGTCTTTCGCTTCCCGGACAAAAGAAAGCGCAACGTAGTCAACATTGAGTTCCAACCCAACGTCGATGTCTTTCAAATCCTTGGCCGTCAACGCGGGCAGGCTGACCCTGACGCCGGGCAAATTGATGTGCCGTCGACTTCCCAAAACCCCCGGCGTGAGCACTTCGCATTCGACTTTGTAATTGTTCTTGGCAAGCACCTTCATGTGGATCTGGCCGTTGTCCAACAGCACTACATCTCCCACATTGATGTCGTTAACGAAGTTTTCGTAATTCACGTCCACCGAATGAACTTCTTCGCTTTTTTCACCCCGGACGGTCAGGACAAATTTTTGCCCTGGCTTCAAATTCAGCGGCACTGGCAAATCTCCTGTGCGAATTGCGGGCCCCTGGGTGTCCATCAGAATGCCGACCGCTTTTGAACGCTGTTTTGCGGCGGCCCGTATATCAGCCACGACCCGTCGCACCCAATCATGCGGCGCATGGGACATGTTCAACCGAGCAATGTTCATGCCGGCATCGATCAGCTTGCCGAGCATTTCCGGCGAGTCTGTGGCCGGTCCGAGGGTGGCTATGATTTTGGTCTTTCGCATTCTGTCGCTCTTTCCAGGCTGCCAACATCCGCGCAAAACCCGAATTTGAGAAGATTATAATCTGGACTGCCTTTGTTCTGGGTCAGGCAAGGCCTCTGATATGACCAACTCAGCCCACTTGAGACTTGATATTTCCCGTACATGGCTTCAAAACTAGATGAGAAACGAATTTTATGGCTGACATCGCGAATAGATACCCTGAGAACGTGACCGGCAAGTACTACGTGGACAATCAGTGCATTGATTGCGACCTGTGCCGCGAGACTGCTCCCAACAATTTCACCCGTAACGACGACGGTGGCTACTCCTACGTTTATAAACAACCGGAGACGTCCGACGAAGAGGCTCAATGCAAAGAAGCCATGGAAGGCTGCCCTGTTGAAGCGATCGGCAACAACGGCCCTTAACGCCTATCCAATTTCGTAAAGCCCGCGCGCTTTCTGCCCGCGGGTTTTTTATTGCCGGGATGCCAACAACGCCTGGCGCAACATTTCCAACCCCTGTTGGCTCGTCACGTATTTGAACGTTTCGCGATCAAATGCATTGAGCATTTTTTTGACCTGTGTTCCTTCTGGTGTCGCCAGCGCGATAAAAACCGTGCCCACCGGTTTGTCATCCGTGCCTCCAGACGGGCCGGCGATGCCCGTCACTGAAATCGCATAATCCGCTCCCGTGCGGTTCCGAGCTCCCTCGGCCATTTCGCGAGCTGTTGGTTCACTCACCGCCCCATGAGCCGCAATGGTCGCTGCCTGCACGCCAAGAAATTGTTCCTTCGCTTCGTTGCTGTAGGTCACGAGGCCTGCCAGGAATACCTCCGAGGCACCCGATACATTTGTGATTCGGTTGGCAATAAAGCCGCCGGTGCATGACTCCGCAAAAGCCAGCTTCTTCTGCTTCCTGCTCAGCAGTTGCACAACCACCTGTTCCAATTGGTCGTCATCGATCCCAAAAACATGGTTTCCAATTAAGGCGCGGACAGTTGCTTCCGCCTCTTCTACCTGCGTTCGCCCACCGGATCCGTGCCCCACAAACCTTACATCCACTTCCCCGATCCGTGCGCAATACCCCAGCTCCAATCCCGCGGTGGTCAGGTGCTTCAAGGGGCCGTCAATCTTCTCCTCCACCCATGATTCGCCAATTCCAGTTGTTTTCAAAGTCCTGCACACGAACGCATCCTGCAACGGGAACTCCCGGCGGAGCAGGGGGACTACCTGGCTGGTGAACATGGGCCTCAATTCCCGCGGCGGCCCTGGCAGCATGATCAGCCAGCTCATCTTTGCTCGGAAACGCCCCGCCTCTACTTGGATTGCCAAACCCGGCGCTGTTCCGAAATCATTTACTAAAACCAGCGCTCCCTCCGGGACCATGGCTTGAACTTCTGTTCCCGGTGGCAATGGCCGATTTCGCCTCGCGAACATGGCTTGAATCCCCTGAACGATGCTTGTATCCAGATTTAGCTTTCGTCCAAGCATCTCAGCCACGAGGTCTCGCGTCCTGTCATCGCTCGTCGGCCCGAGGCCGCCGGTTGCAATCACCAGGTCCGATCGGCTCAATGCCTCCTTCACTCCGGTCACAATATCCAGAGCGGTGTCTGGAACCGCCACCTGGCGCTCGACCACATAGCCCAGGTCTGCCATTTGGCGGCAGAGCCACTGTTGATGTGTGTTTAATACCCGGCCCAGCAACAGCTCGCTGCCGGTATTCAGAATTTCAATGTTCACCGGTTGCGAACCTGCCAGCTTTCGCCCAAAACTGCAACGAACAGTCGCTTGGTCGACCTTCTTCTCTCTGTTCTCCTTACTTTTGCCATCATAGTGTACGAGGCGACCTTCCGCCTGTCATACTTGAACCTTGAACTTGCCATTTGCTAAAATATACTAATCCCATGCCATTGAACGAGGCCGCCAAAAAGAAGTTTGTTGCTTTCCTGGAAAGCAAGAGCCTTCGCATTACCTCCCAACGGCATGCCATCATCAATACCGTTTTCAGCACCGATAAACATTTCACCGCTGACGAACTCCTCGCCTGGGCTCGCGAAAAAGATAAATCCGTTTCCCGAGCCACTGTTTATCGCACACTCCCCTTGCTTACCGAAAGTGGACTCGTCCGAGAGATGGATTTTGGCAAGGATTACAAGTTTTACGATCCCAACTACGCTGATCATCCCCACCACAGTCATCTCATCTGCGGCGACTGTGATAAAATCGTCGAGTTTGATGACGAGAAACTGGAAAAGCTGGAGTGCGAAATCACCGAGAAACTCGGATTTAGCATCAAGTCTCAGCGTCTTCAGATCACCGGAACTTGCGAGGAAATGAAGCGCTTAGGCAGTTGTAAAAACAAGTGCCACTAGTCCCGAAGGATCTCAACAGCCCGGAGTTCCAGGGACCCGAACGGCCTATTTGCTTTGCTCACTTCGCATCGTCTCCAAGTAGCTTGACAGTAAATTGTGTTGTGCTGGCTTGAGTTTCGACTTCTTCGACATCTTCCGCATCCACTCATCCCATTCAGGCTGCGTGTAACCAGCCGGGTCATAGAATTTGTGGCACTTGGCGCACTTCAAATTATAAAGCTTTTGCGCGTCCCTCGTGTCTTTGGCAGACAAGACGGCCGCTCCGGCCCCGCTTTCGGCCAGGGCCAGAACGGCGATAAAGCATAGAATTCCAATTTGCATTAGAAGCTGAAACCGAAGAGCAACCGTATGTTGACCTTCTCGTTGTGCGCCAAGTCGAGATGGCGATTATTGTCCGGGTTTCCATCAAAGTTTTTCCCCCATACCTGTGGCAACACCGTCAGCGCCGCCCACCATTTTTCCTGACGATAGCTCACCACCGGCCCCACGTGGACGGCATCGTATTCCACCTGCCTGTAGCCCGGCATGGCTGCCGTATTTTTTGCTTCCAAACCCACAGACCAGTTTTTTCCGAATTGGCGGGCGATGCCGAAACTGGCTTCAAATTCGCCTTCCACCTCGTGCAACTGATCTTCCCAGTCCGTGGCATGCGACAGGTTCAAGGCCCATTTCCAGTTCCCATGACGCTGACCCAGCAGAATCTTCTGCTCGATTTCCGCTGTATCTCCCGAAAATCTTGGCTCAATGTACAGCGTCAACCCTACCGCATGGTCTGCCGGGTTAAGCACCATATACCGATTCTCCAGGGAAATCCCCGCGAAATTAAAATCCGAGACATCCCGTCCGCCAGGAACGAATTCCCGATATTTCTCGGCGTCTGCGTTCAAATAGAGCCCGACCGTATAGCGGTCCGTTACGCCGTATTCCAGTTCCTCACGCAGCTCCCATTTGTTGTAATTCTGCTGGTTGACGCTTCCCTCTTTAGTTCGTTGTGTCCGCAGTGTCACCCATTGTTCAAATTCCATTCCTCCCTCTGGCATCGTCTCGGGCTCATAGGTATATGTAAAGATGCGCTCGGTCGCAGAAGCACTTTGGAGAACTGCGGTCCCCGCAAGCAGTGCCAGCCAAGTTTTTAATTTCACGTTCATTCAGGATATTTGGTTTGAGTTCACTGACCGGGGGATTCTTATTGAGATTGAGTCTCAATGTCAACGGTGCTCTTATCATCGATTCTCCGTCCTTGTTCCGGCGTGACTTTTATTTCCCATCACATCAAAGTTTTCCCCATAGAATGAAGAAATCTTCTCCAGTTTCCCGCAGTGGTCGGTTCTCATCTGGACCTGCCGCCGATGTGGCCAAGTTTACAGAATCCATCTCCTTCGACTGGCGTTTGTGGAGGCATGACATTCTGGGCTCGATGGCTCATGCAGCCATGCTTCAAAAAATCGGGATCCTCGACCGTGGCGAACTGAAAGCTATCGTGCAAGGCCTGAACCAAATCGGTCAGGAGATCACCGATGGCAAATTCCGGTGGAAAGAAGAACTGGAAGACGTCCACATGAACATCGAAGCCGAGCTCACCAAACGCGTGCCCGCCGGCGCAAAGCTGCACACCGCCCGTTCTCGCAACGATCAAGTCGCCCTCGATGTTCGCATGTGGCTAAGGGACGAACTGGTAGATTTAAACGAGGAAATTCGCATGCTCCAGCGCTCCCTTGTGGACCTTGGAGCCCGTTTTTCGGAAGTGATTATTCCCGGTTATACGCATTTGCAGCGGGCTCAACCGGTCTACTTCGCTCACCATCTGCTCGCGTATGTGGAGATGTTGGATCGGGATGCCGAGCGTGTGCAGGACTGCTTTCAGCGCACAAATGTTTGCCCGCTCGGCAGCGGAGCAATTGCTGGTTCCACGCTTCCGCTCGATCGGGAATTCGTGGCCTTGGAACTGGGGTTTGTTGATTCCAAGGGCCGCCCCCGGGTCACTCAAAACTCGATGGACGCCGTTTGCGATCGCGATTTTGCGATCGAATTCTGCAGTTTGGCAGCGCTCCTTGCGGTCCACCTGTCCCGGCTCGCCGAAGATCTGATTCTTTGGGCAAGCAGCGAATTCAATTTTGTCAAAATTGCGGATGCCTACACCACGGGCTCTTCGTTGATGCCGCAAAAGAAAAATCCGGATATTGCGGAATTAACACGCGGTAAAACAGGCAGGGTAGTCGGCAATTTGATGGCATTGCTCACCCTTTTGAAGGGCCTGCCCATGACGTACAACCGAGACCTGCAGGAGGACAAGGAACGCCTGTTTGACTCGGTGGATACCGTTCGTGCCACCGCCAGGATTGTCGGGGCTATGCTCCAGAACACTTCCGTCAATGTCGAATCATGCGCCCAGGCCAGCAGCGACCCATCCTTGCTGGCCACCGACCTCGCCGATTACCTCGTGCGCAAAGGTATGCCCTTTCGCCAAGCCCACCACGCCGTCGGATTGGTTGTGGGCTTTGCGGAAAAGACGGGGAAGAAACTGAACGAACTTACGACGGCGGAATACCAGGCCATCGACAAAAACTTTGGTAGCGATATTCATTCGGTGTTCGATTTGCAGAAGGCCTTGGCTTTGCGAAATCTCACGGGAGCACCCTCAGGCTCCCAGGTCCGTAAGCAACTGGCTCGTTGGAGCAAAATCCTGCCTTCCGCAAAGTCCCGGCCCTCTTAGCCATGTCAGATAATCCTCCAGGATTGCTGGGTGAGCTTCTGCGGGATGTGTCCCGCTCATTTTATCTTACCCTCCGAGTTCTGCCCTCTGCGGTCCGTCCACAGATTGGCCTGGCTTACCTGCTCGCCCGAACAACCGACACGATCGCCGATACTGAACTGGTTCCGGTTGCTCAACGGCTGGAAGCGCTTCGCCTGTTAGCGTCCCGCATCCAGGGCAAGCATTCCCAGCCGCTTGATTTCTCCGATTTGGCGCGAGCTCAAGCGATGCCAGTGGCTTCCCCTGCAGCCTCCCATGGTGAGCGCGTCCTTTTGCAGCGCATTGAAGAGGCTCT
>JAQGOV010000589.1 GCA_028293425.1 Verrucomicrobiales bacterium | reverse complement strand
CGTTTGAGACTGGAATTGGAGGAGTGTTTGCGGGCGATCGAGACGATGGTGCGCCATGCCGGCTTTGAGGGCTTCATGGCGACAGACCAAGTGACAGGCTCCCTCACCCGCATACCGAAATTCCGATCGGTTTTCCCCATCTTCTATTCCATTACGAGCGTGGGCTTTCTGACCCTTTTAATAGTCAGGCTATTTTCACGGTAACTGGATGGTCACCAAAAAAGGAGATCGAGTGAACAAGTTTTGTACAGGCACCAAAACCTCAAAGGCTCAAGCTACTCGTGCAATGAAAGGGAATATCAATTCAAAGACAGATCGGGAAACCTGCCGGGGATTGATGAGCGAACAGTGTCAGAACGAAAGGAACATTATGACGACCGAACTTAACACCGACAAACTGGTCAAGGATCTGAGAAACCTCACCCGTGACGCGGAAGAACTTGTGGAAGCAACAGCCGGCGAAGTGAGCGAACGCGCGAAAGACGCTCGCAAACGCCTCGGTGCGGCCGTGGACACGGCACGCGCCACCTGCGAAAAGCTGCAGGAAAAAGCGGTAGCAGGGGCGAAAGCGACGGACAAGGTCATCCGTGACCATCCCTATCAATCGCTTGGGATTGCGTTTGGAGCAGGCCTGCTGATAGGGGTTCTGGTCAACCGCAAATAAAGAAATGAGCACTTCCGCCGAAACACACCCAGGCTTGCTCGGCTCGGTCCGCCGGCTGGTCGATACAGGCCTGGGCCTTGCGCAGAACCGGCTTGAATTGTTCGTGGTCGAGATTCAGGAGGAAAAGATCCGTTTCGTCGAATTGATCATTCTGGTTTGTGCACTGGTGGCAGTGGCGATCCTGGCGCTGACGCTGCTCACTCTGACAGTCGTGCTGGTTTTCTGGGAGAACGGACGAGTTCCGGCTCTTGTTAGCTTAAGCGTGATTTACATCGGTGGAGCGTTCTGGCTCTTGCGGATGGTCCGGACACGACTGCACCAGGCGTCCAAACCATTTTCAGCCACCTTGGAAGAACTGGAGAAGGACAAACAATGGTTGCACGGCAATTAAGGCGAATTGAGCTGCGCAAGAGTGTTCTGGTGGCACGAAGCCAGGGCTTGCGTCAGGAATTTGCCACTGAAATAGCGCCGATCAAACGATGGATGAACAAGGCGGAACTCGGATTTAGATTAGCCAGGCAAGGCAGAGATTTACTTTTCATACTCGCACCACTTCTGTTCGCGACGGTCAAAGGAGAGGGCGACATGATGAAGAGGGCGATGGCGCTCCTTTCCAACTGGCGTGTGCTGCAAGGCGTCTGGGAGTGCTTTCGTGCCATGCGCCGCTCAGCACCCTAAAAGGCGAGCCCCAAAGACTTACCAAAAAATGTCCGCCGAACAGCAATTAATGGGTAGCGCAATCTCAGGGGAGGGTTGATCATGACATTATGAAAAGGATAAACGTTGGATGGGTGACGACCGGAATTCTCCTCTCAGCCTTGGTGCTGGCCCCAGCCGAGGACCGAAAGTCCAGAGCAAACAAGGAGTTCATGCGCGACAAGCTGGAATTGTCGCAAAAGGTTTTGGAAGGCCTTGCCCTGGAAGATTTTAACCTAATCGCGGCAAAATCACAGAAGCTGAGCGCCATGAGCCAGGCAGCGTCCTGGCAGGTATTTGATAATCCTGATTACGCGCAGCAAAGCGTGGATTTCCGAAGGAACGTTGATGCGCTCACGCGAGCGGCAGAGCGAAAGAACATTGATGCGGCCACCCTGGCCTACATGAGAGTGACCATGAGCTGTGTGGACTGTCATAAACTGGTGAGAGGCAAGCTGATGGCCCAGAGCGAAACGATGAAAGGAAGCACACCATTCTTTGGACTAGCCAAAGCGGCATGGATGGAGACAGCAAACCAAAAACCATAGAGGAAATATATGAAAACTTTAGCACCTGAAACCACCGACCATCCTTTTCTTAAGGCGCTCAAGCCGGAGTTCCAGGAAAAGCTAACTGCCGCAGCGAAGGAAAAAAACTGCGCACCTGGCGAAATCATCTTTAAGCAGGGAGAGCCTGCGAACCGCTTTTACCTGGTATTGAGCGGGGCGGTGGCTTTAGAGACCGCCGACACGAGGACAAAAGAGGTGCAGGTGCATTGTTTGAGAGCGGGCGAAGTCCTTGGCTGGTCCTGGCTGTTCGCCCCATTTGCCTGGCAGTTCACAGCCCGGGCTGTGGCACCCTGCCGATTGTTGGAGTTGGATGGGGCGCGGCTCCTGGTGGCCTGCGAGGAGAATGCCGACCTTGGCTTTGAAATAATGAAGCAGATAGCCCCGGTCGTGATCGGACGCCTCCAATCCACCCGAAAAACACTCCTGGCCTCACCCAGCGCCAAACTGCTGGCAACGGATGATTATGCCAAGGGTCCAACGCACCCGGCAGAAAGATGCGAGCAAAACGGGCTGGAAGAGCTGATCAGGACACACCCGTTCACCCGAGGCATGAAGGCTGAACATTTGAAGGAGATGATCCACAATGGGATGCTGTTGCAATTCAATGCGGGGGATTCGATCTTCGGCGAAGGAGATGTGGCGAACCGGTTTTATTTAATCGAATCCGGCGCGGTAGTCCTGGAAGCGCCTTTAAAAGACCATTCGGTAATACCATTGCAGGTAATCGGGGCTGGAGACGTGTTGGGCTGGTCATGGCTCTTCCCACCTTATTATTGGCATTTTGACGCTCGAGCGCTGCAACCGACGCGTGCCATCTTTTTCTACGGAACACGGCTCCGCGAAGCGTGTGAAGAAAACCACGCGCTGGGCTATGACTTGATGAAGCGCATGATAAGGATTGTGATACAAAGGCTGCAAGCGACCCGGAAGCAATTGGTGGACGCACACGTCCCGGTGAACTGCGAATAACGTGAAAACCGCTTCAAAAACGGTTAAGAGGAGTAAAGGAAAGAGCGCCAGCGCTGTCCGCATCCGGGAATCACAGGTATTTTCGGATGGTTTTTTACGATTGAAAACGGTCCTGGTACCGATTGACTTTTCGGAGTTCTCCAGGAGAGCGCTGGCTTACGCAGCGGAATTTGCCAGGACCACAGGAGCCAAGTTGATTCTGCTGCATGTCATTGAAAGTTTTCCCATGGATCGATTCATCAGCCCGGCAACACTGAAGAATGACAACAAGGAACGGACAGCGGGCGCGGAAAACGAACTCAAAGCACTGCTTGAGGCATTCGCGGAGGAGCGCTTGATCCACGGGCGGCAGCTCGTCCGGACGGGCAAACCTTACGAAGAGATCATTGAAACCGCCCGGGAGACCAAATCAGAAGTGATTGTGTTGGGCAGCCACGGTTACACTGGAATCCGAAGGGTTTATTTGGGCAGCACGGCGGAGCGAGTTGTCAGACATGCCCCCTGCCATGTGCTCGTGGTGAGAGAATAATCCTGTTCCAAATCGCTGCCTTGTGTCCATTCAACAAGAAATTAATCTAACGACCTAAAATAAGAATAAGTTGCAAAGGCAGCCTGCTGTTGCGTTTGCGCATTCCTTGTGGTCAAGCCAGTAAAATCACTTACATCGGACCAAAACCATCCAACCAAAACTCATATGATACCAAAATACTCTGTTGAATTCAGCGCTTTGCTCAAACAACACGCTCCCGCTTCCACTTACTCCACCGACGACCCGGTCGCTTGCGAGGAATTCATCCAGGAGTTGCTGGATCGCGGATTTAAGATCAAAGCCATTCGTCACGAAGGGTTGG
>JAQGOV010000544.1 GCA_028293425.1 Verrucomicrobiales bacterium | reverse complement strand
CTCTGGGAAAGGTCTTCTCCATCCTGCATTCCAAGGATCTCTGGACTTGGCAATTTGCCAGCCATGCCCTGACGCACCCTGATCCAAGTCTCGGCGACACTTTTTGGGCGCCGGAAGTGGCTTATGAAAACGGTCATTTCTATCTCTACTACTCGGTCGGGTTCGAGGACAGAAACCATCAGTTACGCGTCGCCATCAGCGACCGCCCCCAAGGACCTTACGAAGACAGTGGCACGGCTTTGTTGGATGCGAGGAGCTGTCCGTTCGCGATCGACCCTCACCCATTCCGGGATGACGATGGCCAGTGGTATCTATTTTACGCTCGTGACTTCCTGGATGCCTCTGACCAATTCCGCGCCGGCACGGCCCTGGCTGTGGCGCGTCTCAAGACGATGACTGAGTTGGACAACATCGGGGCTGTTGTGCTGCGGGCCACGCGGGATTGGCAAAGGTTTCAAAAGGATCGTCCCATGTATGGCAAGTCCTGGGATTGGCATACGCTCGAAGGGCCCTGCGTCCGCAAACGCGAGGGGCGCTACTATTGCTTCTACAGCGGTGGCCGCTGGGAAACCGATTGTTACGGTGTGGACTATGCAACCGCGGATCATGTGATGGGCCCCTACTCAGAAGAAGGTGCTGGAGACTGCGCAAGAGTGGTCAAGACCGTCCCCGGCGAAATTCTTGGCCCTGGTCATAATTCCATCATCACCGGAGCGGATGGCCAGGATTATCTTGTTTACCATGCGTGGGACAAAAACATGAAGGCGCGGCAAATGTTCATCGATAAACTTGTGTGGACGCCGGAGGGTCCGCGTTGTGAAGGGCCCACCTGGGATCAAACGAAACGCGACACGCCGATTACGGCGCCGACGATTTGAGGCAAGGAATCCGGAAAGTTACCTACTGTTCACGGCCGCGTTGATAGTTCGCACGATGCTGCGGCTGGGATGTCCGCACTCCTATTGGGGAATAAACGCTGGAAGGCTTACGCCCTTTCGCGGTTCTGAATAAACCTCGGCTTAGCCTTGTCGCGAGACCCGCGGCTGCTGTTCGCCTCATTCATGTACATGCCCATGAGCTGAGACTTTTTGCGGGGTTCGACGACCGTGGTGTCGCGACGCAGCAGGTTGCGGATGAAAAGAAAAAGCCCTTTCATGACACAAGACCGGACTGTTTCTCCGCAACGGAGGCGCGATTCATCGCGGACATAGTCGTAAAAGTGGTCCCAACAAGCAACTGAAATCGGGGAGGCCAAAATACCCTCACAGAAGTCCTCATGAACTGGCTCTTCACCGGGGGATGAAAACTAACAACGGAACGGAAGGGGCCGGAAGCCGGAGGGGAGCCCGGAATTAAACATGAGATCGCAGAGAACACGGAGGTTGAGCCAGAGGGGAACTTGGCAATGGCATGGGGAAGTGGATTGGTGGATGAACGGATAGCTGGATCGATGCGGTCAGCACCGGACTGCCTCATCACTTCGGCAGCCATGGGAGAGCTTGAGCGTGGCTCCTGGACCGGAGCAAGTGAGTAAAAGTGTGTAGACATGTGTAAAAGTGACTCGTGACCTCGTTTCCGACGGTTGGGAAATGATGGCTTGCAGGCAAGGCTTGCGAACGAAATTTTTCTGGAGGCTTGCATGGCCTTGCAAAGCCTTGCGGTGGCTTGTTTGCGAAAGTTGAAGGCTTGCGGGCTGACGGTTTCAACTTCAGGGTTTCCAATTGTGAGGTTGCTTAGGCTACAGGAACGAAGGATTTTTTTTAACCTACATGAGCCTACATTCGCCTTCCGAAGGCTACATTTGGCTACACCTGACTGGCTGAAGGGCTGCTCAACCGCCAATGGACGCGAAGGGACGCGAATCTGGCAGAAAGATGGGGGCAGAAAAATCTGATGCTTGTTTCTTGATGCTGGATGGCTCTGCTTCGTCACCTCGGCAGCTACGTTGGTGGAGGTGGTGGCGTTCATAGGCAATTTCAGGTTGGACCGTAGTTTAACCTTCAATCCCGCATGCATTGTCTGAACCTTTCCCAACCTTGAATAAGCTTTCGCAACCTTCAATTGTCTTAAATGAGAGAAGGGCCGGGCGGGTGGAACCATGGATCCGATCAAGGCTCGGCGACGTACGAACAACACAGGAGACGGTTCGCTCTGCGAACGGCCTCGTCCTACTGGGGCGGCGGTGGGGAGAGCGTGAGAACGTGAGTGAGTGAGACCGTGAGAATGGATCGGGGGTAAGGGGGACGGGGAATTGATCAGAGTCTCGTGACCTCGTCTCCTACGATGAATAATAAAGGTGATGCGGGTGCGAGGGAGCCGAGGACAGGCTGTCCCCGATCCGACGGCGCGCTTCTGTTCTTCCAGGTTCGCTTGCATAATACTTACCTTTCGCGGGATAGTTTTAGCATGGCGATTAGTGGTTCCATAACGCGTGGGGCGCAGGGGGCGTCTGAGGCGCGTGGGACGCAGGAGGCGCACACGGAGGATAGAGATCTTGACAAACGTTCCAGAAATTGCGTCACAAGGCACCGATTTCTTTAACCGCGAATGGATGCGAATCAACGCGAATAGGCATAGCCGCAAAGAAGCACAAAAGTCGCAAAAGCGGAGCTGATCCTTACATGCTGGACTTAGTTACTGCGAGCAGGTTGAACTGACACTGAGAAAAATTTCCCACATCGCAAGAAGAATGGATGCAAGGGGCGACGGGCACAAAAGGGCCTTTTTTGCGGAAGCTAACGAATAGACTCGAATTTTTTGGCATGGGAATGGTTGGGCATCGGAATTTTTCACAGGCAGGAGCAGAGATGACGGAGGTTGGTGCATCTCAGCCGCTTTTAAATTGCGGGCCATGGGCAAACCTGCCAGTGTTTCGCGCAACACTTTCAGGAGCAATGAGCTGCCAACATCCAAAAGCTGACATTCAGTATCCCGTTTCCCCATGAGCGACCCCAATCATTCTTCCTTCATTTGGTCCGTCGCTGATCTGCTGCGCGGCGATTACAAACAATCCGAATACGGCAAGGTCATCCTCCCCTTCACCGTCCTCCGCCGCCTCGATTGCGTCCTGGATGAAACCAAATCGGACGTCCTCGATGAATTAAAGAAGCGCGAGAAAACCAAGGTCAATCCCGAGCCATTCCTCCTCCGCAAATCCGGCCAGCTTTTCTTCAACACCTCGCCGCTCGACCTGAAGAAGCTCATGGGCGACCAGGACCACATCGCCGAAAACCTACGCGCCTATATGCAGGCCTTTTCGCCCGCCGTGCGCGACATTTTCGAAAGCTTCGATTTCCACACTCAAATCGATCGCCTCGCCAAGTCCGGGCTCCTTTACCTTGTCACGGAAAAGTTTGCCAATATCGACCTCCACCCCGAAAAGGTGAGCAACGCGCAGATGGGTGCCGTCTTCGAGGAACTCATCCGCAAGTTCGCCGAGCTTTCCAATGAAACCGCCGGGGAACACTTCACCCCGCGCGAAGTCATCCGGCTCATGGTCAATCTTCTCTTTATCGAGGACGACGAAGCGCTCACCAAACCCGGCGTGGTCCGCTCCCTCTACGACCCCACCGCTGGTACCGGCGGCATGTTGAGTGTGGCCGGGGAACACCTGGCCAGCCTGAATCCCGATGCCCGGCTCGTCATGTATGGGCAGGAGCTGAACCCCGAGTCCTACGCCATCTGCAAGGCGGACATGCTCATCAAGGGCCAGGACATCGCCAATATCATCTTTGGCAACACTCTCTCCGCCGACGGTCTCCCCGGGAAACATTTCGATTACATGCTCTCCAATCCGCCCTTTGGCGTGGAATGGAAAAAAATCGAAAAGGAAATCCGCAAGGAAGCCGACGACCAGGGCTACAATGGCCGCTTTGGTCCCGGCCTGCCCCGCGTTAGCGACGGCTCCCTCCTCTTTCTCCTGCATCTCCTTTCCAAAATGCGCCCCGCCAAGGACGGCGGCAGCCGGTTCGGCATTGTCCTCAATGGATCGCCCCTCTTCACCGGCGGCGCTGGGTCGGGCGAAAGCGAAATCCGCCGCTACGTCCTGGAGAACGACCTCGTCGAAGCCATCATCGGCTTGCCCACGGACATGTTTTACAACACCGGCATCAGCACCTACGTTTGGATCGTCAGCAACCGAAAGCCCAAACCACGACAGGGAAAGCTCCAACTCATCGACGCTTCCGGTTTCTGGCAAAAGATGCGCAAAAGCCTCGGCAGCAAACGCAAGGAACTCAGCCCCGATCACATCGAGGAAATCACCCAGCTTTTTGGCAATTGCAAGAAGGCCACCAGGGACGGCACCCCCGTCAGCCGCATCTTCAAAAACGAAGACTTCGGTTACCACACCATCACGGTCGAACGTCCCGAGCGCGATGCCAAAGGCAACGTTGTCCTGTCAACCAAGGGCAAAGACAAAGGCAAGCCCGTCCCGGACGCCAACCTGCGCGACACGGAAAACGTTCCCCTCAGCGAGGACGTCGAAACCTACTTCAAACGCGAAGTGCTCCCGCACGCGCCCGACGCCTGGATCGATCACGAGAAAACCAAAGTGGGCTACGAGGTCCCCTTCAACCGCCATTTCTACGT
>JAQGOV010000522.1 GCA_028293425.1 Verrucomicrobiales bacterium | reverse complement strand
AAGTGGGGTCAATAAAAAGCTCTACCGGGTCATAGCCGGGCTTGCGATGGATATCCACGCAACGAGCAAAGTCAGGGGCGAGTGCATCGTCCAACCAGTAATAGTAGGTGAACCAGGCGTTCTCTTTGGCGAGCGCTACCAAGTCGCCGGCACGCGGGTGATCCAATCCAATGCTGGCCTGCTCCGCTCGATTGAGGACTTGAGCTACGCCGGGAATTTTTTCAATCACGCTTCTGGCTTTTACCTCCAGAGCGGGGTCGTTCAGGTAAATGTGTGCGATTTGGTGATCGGCGACTGCAAAAGCCCTGCTCGCACCATAATCCAGGAGTTCGAGGCCAAGCTCCTCCTTGATGGTGAGCCATCCCTGTTTGCGAAATTCCCGGTTCAAGTGAATCGGGCTGTCGACTGGCGTGATGCCATACTCGGAAAGAAGAATTACCCGCACGGACCGGCTTTGGAAGAATGCGATCAAGTCGCCCACGATGTCATCAATCGCCAGCATGTCCGCGGCAATGCCAGGATGCTTTGGCCCAATGCGTTGCAGGTTGTAATCCAGATGCGGCAGGTAGACGAGGCTAAGGGTGGGCTGATGCCTTTCCTCGATCCATTTGGCAGAGTTGGCAATCCACCGAGATGCAGCGTCGGGCCCGCCTTGGGGTGAGGGCATGCCGGCTGCAGGTCCCCAGAAGGTTGGAAATGGAAATTCGCCCAAGTCTTTTTTGATCTCACCCCGAATCGAAAAGGGTCCTGTGTAGATGTCGAAAACCTTTCTGCCATCGGCAGGATACATCGGCCGGGGGGTGATGGAAAAATCGGCGGTGGAATACATGTTGTACCACCAGAACAGCTTGGCGCAGGTGAACTTAGGATCCAGGGCGCGCAGTTCGTCCCAGATCTTCCGGCCTTGCACCAGGTGATTGGATTGTTTCCAGAACTGAACCTCGGCCAGCTCCCGATTATACCATCCATTGGCTACTATGCCGTGTTTGGAGGGAGGAAGTCCGGTAACGTAGGTAGATTGAGCGCTGCACGTCAGCGCGGGCAGGACCGGATTGATAAAGGCCCGCTTTCCTCGTGCCAGAAAGGCATTTATTTTCGGAGTGGCAGGGCCGAGCAGGGACTCTGTCAGGCCGACCACATTTATAACCGCGGCACGCTGCATGAATGAGAGCGTAACCGGTTACAGGTTTTGCAGCAAAGGGGATTGGATTTCGACGGGTAATCTCAAAGCACGTTCTGTGTGCAACCTTTGTAACTCCTGGATGGATTCAACCACTACAGAATCATTCATCTCATGCACCTCGAAGCCCTCGCCAACCCCTTTGAGGAGCGTGATGGTGAGTCGTCCACCCAAATGTTCACGAAATTCTTCCAATCCCTTTAAGATCATCAAATCGCCTTGGGAATCGACGTGCAACAATTCATTCGCATACAACTCAAAGCCCAACAAATCAATTAGGTTCAAAATGCGACCGGTGCTTCGCGCATCAAGGTATCCCATACGCCGCGCATAAATGACATCCAGCGCAATTCCCACCGCCACAGCTTCTCCATGGCGAATCTTGTACTCTGAAAGCTGCTCCAGCTTGTGGGCCGCCCAATGGCCAAAATCCAGCGGACGCGCCGATCCCATCTCGAAGGGATCGCCCGAGCTTGCAATGTGATTCAGATGCAGTTCGGCGCAGCGATAAATGAGCCGCTGCATGGCCTGAGGTTGAAAGACTCGGAGATTGCATGCTTCCCTCTCGATCCACTCAAAAAAATCAGTGTCCCGGATGAGCGCCACCTTCACAGCCTCGATGTAACCAGCCCGTTTATCGCGGGCTGGCAGAGAGGCGAGCATTTCGAAATCGTTAATGACAGCAAATGGAACGGCAAACGTTCCGATGAAATTCTTTTTACCAAAGGCGTTGATGCCGTTTTTTACGCCGACACCCGAATCGTCCTGACTAAGAGTGGTGGTAGGAATACGGATGTGGCGCACCCCTCGATGAGCAGTCGCCGCAGCCAAGCCAACCAAATCGAGCAAAGCGCCGCCGCCAATCGCGATGACGTATGAGTGCCGGTCGATGTGATAACGATCAATGTTCGACTGGATATCCGAAACGTGGAAATAGGAATTCTTCACCCGCTCACCGCCCTGCAGGACCATGGGAGGACAAACGAGGCTGGTCCCAAGCGAGGCGAGATAGCTTTCGATTTTGCGGGACAAATCGGGCTGAGCCTGATGCAAAGACTCATCCAGCACCACCAGGACCTTGGGAAATTGTTTATTCTCCCCGTTTTGAAGGACGTCCTTAAGCAGGGGGTTGCTTAGCCCAAACACATCCTGAGTGAAAAACACCCGCTGTTTAAAACTAACCTGTATTGTCCGTTCGATAGACGACATGTGCGTATGTATGCTAGTTTGGACGCATCCTGAGCATACATAATTTAATCAACTTTGGACAGCAGGAGTTTCCTGAGACAGGCCGGCTGGGGGTTGATGCTATTTCAACGACAAATGGGCGTTAAATCGCATTTTTGCCGCGTTCATCGGTGCGGATGCGCACGGCATCTTCCACAGTGGAAATGAAGACCTTGCCGTCTCCAATCTTGCCGGTTTTGGCTGCCTTCACTATCGCTTCCACGGCGGCCTGCACCTCTGAATCGCCCAGGACGATCTCCACTTTAATCTTGGGCAGGAAATCCACGGTGTATTCACTGCCCCGATAAATCTCGGTATGCCCTTTCTGACGGCCGAAACCCTTAACCTCGCTGACGGTCATACCCAGGAGGCCGATTTCATGCAGGGCATCTTTGACTTCATTCAGTTTGAAGGGCTTGATGATTGCTTCAATTTTCTTCATGTCTCGATTAATCGTTATAAGCTTTTTCGCCGTGCTGCGTCAGATCCAAGCCTAATGTTTCTTCTTCTTCGGGAACACGCAAGCCGAACAGTGCATCCACGACCTTGAGGATAATGAATGTCGCCACACCCGCAAACACCACGGTGAAGAGAATTCCCTTCACCTGGTTCATCAGTTGAGACATTCCACCGGCCAAAGAAATAGCGTTTCCACCAACCTTAAACGTGGAAGCAATTAAAGGGTTTACCGAAGCATTGGCGAGCAACCCGACCATCAGCATGCCCACGATGCTTCCGATGCCGTGTACGCCGAAAACGTCCAATGAGTCGTCATAGCTAAAAATGTTTTTCAGTTTCGTAACTGCGAAATAGCAGATCACCCCGCCCAGCAACCCGATGCAAAACGCTGCCGGAATCGTGACAAAGCCTGAAGCCGGGGTGATCGTCGCCAAACCAGCCACCATGCCGGACGCTGCGCCCAACACGCTGGGGCGGCGCTTTAAAAACCATTCTACCATGGTCCAGCTCAAGGCGGCACCAACCGCCGAAAAATGCGTTGCGGCAAAAGTGCTGGTGGCCAACTCGCCCGAGGAGAGTGCGCTGCCAGCATTGAAGCCGAACCAGCCAACCCAAAGCAGGCCAGTGCCGATTAAGCTAAGAATCACGTTATGCGGCGGCATCGGTTCGTGCGGATAACCAAGGCGCTTCCCCAAAACCATCGCGCAAACCAGTGCCGACACGCCAGAACTGATATGAACCACGGTTCCTCCGGCAAAATCCAAAACCGGTATTTTTCCGCCCAAAGCCCAATTAAAGAGTCCTCCGTTTCCCCAAACCATGTGAGCGAGCGGAAAATAAACGATCGTGACCCAGAGAATGGTAAAGACCACGTAGGCACTGAAACGAATCCGTTCCGCCACGGCTCCGCTGATCAAGGCAGGCGTGATAATGGCGAACATCATCTGGAAAAGCATAAAGGTTTGCTGAGGAATGGTCCCCGCATAAGTTGGGTTGGGCGCTCCTCCCACACCCTTAAGGAGAAAGTGACTGGCAGGATTGCCGAAGAAGGCGTTTCCGTCTCCAAATGCCATGCTATATCCAAAAAACATCCAGAGCACTGAAACAACGGCCATGAGAATTAAACTGTGCATCATGGTGCCTAGGACGTTCTTGCTCCGAACCAAGCCGCCGTAAAAGAGGATCAACCCCGGCGCTGTCATCATCAGAACCAACGCTGAACTGACGAGGATCCAAGCGTTGTCAGCGTTACTCACGCCGGGAACCTGGGAAGCCGCTTCCAACTTGGCCAGCCGTTGCTCCACGCTGCCGGAAGTTTCCGCTGCCGATGCGAGCGGGATGCCGGCCTGTGAGCACACGGCAATGAATAAAACAACGACAAGTCTCAGGACCGTATGAAAATATTTCATGAGCGCGCTCTTTAGACCAAATAGGGATTCTGGTGTCAATGTTCCTGATTCGGGGGAGGTTATGGCTAAAGGATTGCCGTCCCTGTGGTCTTACGTTAAAACCCACGCTCAATCATGGATCCAGCGTGGATTTATCCTGTCTTGTTCTTTACTGGCACAGCTGCTGGCTTTGTGGACTCGATCGCTGGCGGCGGCGGACTGATGACAATTCCGATCTTACTCAGTGTTCTGCCGTATCCCGTGCAGGATATCCTGGGCACGAATAAACTCCAGGCGAGCTTCGGTTCCGGCAGTGCCACTTGGCATTATCGGAACGCTGGTCTAGTGGATTTAAAAGATTGCTGGAGCGGAATTCTTTGGACGGCGTGTGGTGCCCTGGTTGGAGCACTGCTGGTGCAGAACCTTCGCCCCGACTTGCTCCGGCAGGTCATTCCTTGGCTTCTCATCGCAATTGCGGTCTATGCGTTAATTCAGCCGGGGTTGGGACATGAGGAGGCGCGCGCCCGGATGCATCAGCAGGCCTTTTATGCCTTATTTGGCCTGGGGATTGGTTTTTACGACGGCTTTTTTGGACCGGGCACCGGCTCATTTTGGGCCATGGCTTATGTTCTGTGCCTCGGGTTTAACTTAACCCGTGCCACGGCTCATACCAAGGTGATGAACTTCACAAGCAACCTGGTTTCGCTTCTGGTCTTTGCAGCGGGGAACCACGTACTTTATACGGAAGGGCTGGTCATGGGCGTTGGCCAGCTTTGTGGCGCGCGCCTTGGCTCAAGAATGGTGATTGCCCGCGGAACAAAATTCATTCGACCCATCTTTATTACTGCCGCTTTGGCAGTGACAGCGAAGCTCCTGTATCAAAATTACACGAAGAAATGACTGCTGCCGCTGAGCAACAATCTCGCTATCGCATCAGCGTAACGCAGATCAGTTCCCGATTATCGCGCAGATAAAGGCGTCCATCGGCATACGCTGGATAGCACCAATTCGAGCCGCATACCTGCGTCCGGCTAATTTCGTGACATTCCCAGGGCCCTGCGCCAAGCAGCACCAACTGGCCACTATCCGTGAGCATCAACAGATTATCCTGCATGACCAGAAACGAAGCCCACGCTTTGCCCGCGTCCGTGGTGAAGAATCCTTCCTTCGACCATAACACCTCTCCCCTGGGGTCCACGCAGACGATATTCTTCTTCGGGCCCAGGCCATACAACTGGTCTCCGAGTGCGACCGGGCTGGCGAAGTTAAAGGCCGCCTCCTTGAGTGCCCATTCCTGTTTCGCCTGGAACTTGCCATCCTTGGCAGTGATCTTGACGCGGACCAATCCCAGTTCATGGGACGCCACGTAAACAGAGTCTCCCAGAATAGCCGGTGTCGTGACATGCCTTGCAAGGGTTGTTTTCAGGGGCACCCGCCACAGCAGTTTGCCTTTGTCCGCGCTCACCGACAGCAGCGAGTCAGCGGTGAAAGCCACGACCTGTTTCACCTCATCAAAATTCGCCATGATCGGGGGAGCATAAGCAGCCGTTTCGTTCTGCGATTTCCAAAGCACTTTTCCTGTTTCTTTATTAAAGCAAACGATCCCCGCGCCATTTGTGCCACCGACTACCGCAAAAAGTCGCTCTCCATCGACCACGGGAGCTCCGTTATAACCATGCCGACTGGCACCCTGAGCCTGGCCTTTTTCACCAATGAACACGGAGCCGAATTTCTTTTGGTAGTTAACCCCCCACAATTTGCGGCCTGACCTCAGCGAAAAACATTGGAGTTCACCTTTGCAAGATTGGGCAAATACCAGGTCCTCATCAATCACGGGTGTGCAGCGCGGACCAACGGGCCCCTGGCTATCTTTGAAAGCGTCGTCCAGCGGAGCTTCCCAGAGGGCGCTGCCGGTTTCCATCGTCACCGCATGAACCACTTCCTTGCCTGCCTGGTGATCGAGGTAAACCACTTTTCCGCCAGAGATCACGGGTGAGGCCAGACCCTCGCCAATCTTCATTCGCCAGTTGACCTTCAGGTCCCCCGACAGGGTCTCCGGCACCGGCCAATCTGAAGGAACGCGCCCACTTCGATTAGGACCACGCCACTGGCCCCAGTCTTCAGCCCGGGAGGAAACAAGGCAACAGGCACACAGCGCGCTCAGCACTGCGACACGACATTTGGAAACCATACCCCAATTTCACGGTTTACCCCATGGTTGAGTCAAGGCTTTTGCATCAGGGGGCTGCACAGGAGGAGGCAAATCGGTAATAATTCGCGCTCCTCGGCGATAGGTGAAATAGGAGTAAATCCATTGAAAAACCACAAAAACCTTGTTCCTGAAGCCTACCAGGAAAATCAAATGCACGAACAACCAGGCCAGCCAGGCGATAAAACCGTGCATTTTGATAGGGCCACTGTAAGCCACGGCCTTGGACCGGCCAATGGTCGCCATGGTTCCCTTATCCCAGTATCTGAACGGCTCCCGGTTCTCGAAATGAGGGCGGGCCAGCGGGATTTCTTCCTCAATGATGCGAGCCACATGCTTGGCCATTTGCATGGCCGCCGGGGAGACTCCGGGGACGGGCTGGCCATTTTCCTGCACCAGAAAAGCCAGATCGCCGATTGCGAAGACTTCCGGATGGCCGGGTACGCTTAAATCCGGTTTAACTATGATTCGGCCCCCACGGTCCAATTCCACCCCTGCCAGCTTACGGGTGAGCGGGCTTGCGGAAACACCAGCCGCCCAGATGATGTTGGCGGTGTGAATGGTTTCTCCATTTTCCAACTCAACCTTGTTCTGGCCGATATTCTTAACTTTGGTGCTCGTCCGCACATCGACGTGCAGCTTTTGAAGTTGTTCGAGAGCGCTCTCCGATAAATCGGGAGGCATGTGGGCGAGGATCCGCGGCCCAGCCTCGATCAGAATGACATGCGCCTGGGTTGGATCGATGTGATCAAAATCCTTTCGAAGCACGAACCTGGCGAGTTCAGAAAATGCCCCCGCCAGTTCCACCCCGGTCGGACCTCCTCCGACTACCACGATGGTCATGAGCCGCTTTTGCTCAGCCACGTCCGGTTCCGTTTCAGCCTTCTCGAAACTCAAAAGAATATTGCGCCGAATGTGCAGTGCATCATCCAGTGTTTTAAGGCCAGGGGCGAACTGTTCCCATTCAGGATGCCCGAAGTAGCCCGTGACGCTGCCCAAGGCTATGATGAGGTAGTCGTAGCAAAGGGTCTGCCTGCCCAGCACAACTCGTTTAGTGGCCAGATCAATTTCAAGCACATCCTCCATAAGAACCACGGTATTGGGCTTGTGCGACAGAATGGAGCGAATTGGCTGCGCAATCTCTGGCGCGGACAAACCCGCCGTCGCAACCTGGTAGAGCAGCGGTTGAAATAGATGATGATTGGTCCGATCAACTACCGTGACTCTGGCATTGGGATAATGGAAGTGCTGGGCAAAAGTGAGTCCGCCGAAACCAGCCCCCAGA
>JAQGOV010000491.1 GCA_028293425.1 Verrucomicrobiales bacterium | reverse complement strand
GGTTTGCTCTGCGAGCAAACCGCTATCGAGCCCCTGGTTGAGATCTTTGCCCCCCTTCGCGTCTTTCGCCGCCAACTCCCCGCGAATAGCAGGCAGGTCCGCTTCCAGTTTGGGCTTTGCCTTTGCCATTTTCTGGTCCACCGCTTCAGGAGCAGGCGCAGCAAAGGTAGGCGCAGCAGCGGGAGCGGGAATGCTTGTGTAATACCGCGATCGATTTTGGCCTGTCACCGTGTCCTGAAAACCCAGGCTTTCTTTCTCTGAGATAGCTTTCCCCGCCGCGTTATCGGCCAGAGTCACCCTGTATTCGTCGCTCAGTTTGTCCACCTGTGCTGGAGCAGTGGCAACAGCAACAGGTGCGGATGCCGCAGCAGGCTTGCGTTCGGGGGCGCGTCCGTTTCTGGCAAGACTAACGCTTTTGGCAGATTCGTCCGGTTTGGCCGAACCCGCGCGCTGCTCGTAGTCCGCGGCAACGGACTCCGGCTTTAATGGAGCCAAGTCATTCTTGGCCATCGAACCTGGGCGAGAATCATCGGAGTGATGATTGGTCATCCACAGCGTGCCACCCAGCAGCACCACGATACCCATGGCAAAGGCTATTCGAGGCCAGAACTGAAATAGCATTCGATGCCAGGGAAGCCCTGTGCGGGTCGTGGCCTTGGGATAAACCCGAGCAACCTCCTCCTGCAACAGCCGGCGAGAGACGGGATGCACGTCCAACGGCGTACCCGCTGCGTCCTGACGCTTCCTGGCGTAGGCCTTGAGCAGCTCTTCCATTTTCGTGTTGTCCGGGTCCGACGGCATAGAGTATTAGACGGAAGGCGAAGAAAAGGTCTCCCGGGAAAGAATTTGTCGTGTAATGACTTCCAGTTTCGCAAGGCATTTGCTCAAGCGCGAACTGACGGTTTTTTGGTTGAGCTGCAAGCTTTTAGAGATCTCTTCATAGCTCAAGTCGGCAAAATAGCGCAATTCAATGATTTCCTGGCATGGCCCTCCGATTTCCTCTAAAGCCTGCCCCACCAGGTGCAGCCTTTCCGTGTTGAGCAGGGCCAAATCGGGTCCCGGCGCACTGCTCGGAGGATCAATCGTAAAACCAGTTTCCGGGTCTTCGTTTTGCAGCGACAGTGGCGCGCGCCCACCGCCACGTTTGGCCGCCGATTGCTTCTGCCGATAATCTCGCGCCTTGTTCGCTGATATTTTAAACAACCAGGTTTGGAACTGACAATTGCGCTGAAACGTATGGAGATTCCGGATGACAGTCAGAAACACTTCCTGGGTGATTTCGTCCACATCCTCCCGCGTGAAATCATAGCCAAGTTGGAAGATAAAACGACCGGCCGCGGCATAGTGCCGATCGAAAAGCTCATCCCAGGCCCTCGCCTCGCCCTCGAGGCATCGGGCCAGCAAATCAGCTTCGGATCCGGCAGCCATTCGATGAATTTAGGCTAAATTAACCCTCTTGGCCAGAAGTTGATCAATCGGCACCCTTCCTCGTCTCACCCTCTTCGGCTCTCACTTCAGCTTTTCCCGCTCATCGTCTCCCCACTTTGTCTCACCCCTTTGTCTACCGGCTTCCTTGGTGCAACGGGAGCCTTCATGGTTTAGATCAGGATCTCACGGATGCCTATTTCGGAAAGAACTGTTGTATCAATTGACTCGCCGCCTCGTCGCAACCGCCAAAAGCCGCATCGACGCCGACATTCGTCGCCACGATCACGGCGGAATTTAGATCCGGCGCCATCCAGACCACCACGTAAAACATCGTGTTCGATCCATTGTGCATCAGCGCGCGACCGCCCGCCCATGGCCTCTTCAAGACCACCCAGCCCAGGGCGTAGTCGTCCCCGGCCGAGGTATGCAGTTTCTTGAAGGAGTCTGCCTTCAGCAATTTCGAGCCACCTCGCTCCCCCACCATGTGAAAGGCGGCGTAGGCCGCAAGATCAGCAAGTGAACAATGAACCGTTCCAGCGGGACCAATGGCTGCCGGGTTGTCCGCGCGCGGTCCTGGAGGAACAGCTTCAATACCGGTGAACGGCCCCTTCTTGTGGCCCCATGGTTGATCCACGTTCCCCGGAGTGGCAGGCGCCCCGAAGCCCGCCGATTCCATTCCCAGCGGCTCAAACAGCATGGTTCGCATCAACTCTTCCCAAAGTTTTCCTCCGGCCCTCTCCAGCATCACTCCTGCAATCGAGTAGCCCTGATTGGAATAGATATGTTTGGTGCCGGGTTTCGCTTCCGGACTGCGCCCCAGGAGACCTTTCACGAAATCCAGGCGCTGCTCACCCGGGGTCCCACTGGCCGTCCAGGCTTTGCGCCACAAATCGGATGGCGCCTGGCCGGGCGCGCCGCCGCGATGCGCCAGCAGTTGTTCCAGGGTGACGCCGCGATAATCAGGATGAAGTTTACCACCCAGTTCCGGAAACGATTCCCCAATGGTCGTCGTCCAGGAAATCTTCCCCTGTTCCACCAGCATCGCCGCCACCGTTGCGGTCATGGATTTTGTCACGGATCCGAGGTGAAACTTGTCATTCACCGTCACCGCTTCAGTGCCGCCGAGCTTGCGGAGGCCCACAGCGTTGGTCATCACAATTTTTCCATCCACCACCACCGCCACCGCAAGCGCGGGGAACTTGTGCTTCACTCGGATCGTTTCGAGCATTTGCGAGATCGGATCTGCATAGGCAACCGTTGGAGGCGTCGTCTCTCTTCCGCGGAGGAATACCACCGCGCCGATCAACATCAGGACGATCCCGAGCAGCATTGTTTTTGTAATCATGGTTTTCTTTGTCGGTTCAGGTCGTGCAATGGGTTCATCGAAAAGGAGGGTAGCTTCAAGTTCGCGCTGCAGCGGCAAGAGTTGCTTTTCAACCGCCCGTTGATTCAGCCAATAAATGAACACGGACAACGCAACCACAAAAGCAGAGTAACCGATGTTGGATGACAGCGAAGGTTGCATGCCAAAATGGAAGACAAGCGCGCCGGCCATCAGAGGCAGCAGATACCACCACACGATTGAACGCAGCAGCCGGATTTGCACTTCCACTTTCTCCAATTCGCATTGCAGCGCCTGCGTCATGGGTGCATCGGGCGCTGCTTTGGCAACCCGGCGTTTTTTGCGAATCGGATACCAGCAAATGAATACGCTGGCCAGAACCAGGATGACGCAGCCGACCTTCGCCAGGGGCGCGGGCACTTTGAAAAACGCGCGGCCAAACCAGATAATAATGAAAATGGCCGCGAGACTTTCCCGGCCATCCCGCCAGGAAATCGTGCGATCGAACTTCTTCATTTTACGTTTCATCGCCGCGATTTCCTTTTCATCGGGAAGCGACCGGGACGCATCGAAACGCTGCTCCTGCCACAATTTTTTTAAAGCGTCGTCGTGCATGGTGCCTCCTTCATGAAGGTTGAGAGTTTCTTCTTCGCCCGATGCAACATCACCCCGACGTTGCCTTCGGTGATGCCCATGATCGCCGCAATTTCTTGATAGCTCAAATCTTCCAGGAACAATGTGATGGCGGCCTTTTCTAAACCGTTGAGTTGGGAAATCGCCTGGAACAGTTGCGTAAGCTGTTCATTCTTATGCGGGTCGTTGGAAGAAAGATCTTCGGGGACTTCATGCAACTGATCCCCGCCACCCGCCGACAGGTGGGCACGGCGCGATTTGTCTTTGCGCACAAAACTGAGAGCCGTGTTCAGGGCGATTCGATAAACCCAGGTATTCGCGTAATGCTCGGCTTTTAAACTGGGCAACGCCCGCCAGATTTGGAAAAGAATTTCCTGGTAGAGATCCTCCTGATCGGCCGCATCCCACGCATAAACGCGACAAATCTTCAGGATCTTCGGCCTGTTCTCCCGAAGCAATTCCAGAAACTTCCCGTCATGTTTCGAATCAGAATCCACTGTGTCGTTATCTGATTAGTTGCAGGCAAATCAGGTTTATTACAGAAAAGATTTTTTTGTGGGATGAAAGCCCCCCCGTTCAGTGGTCAAGTCCTCGTTTAAAATTGTCACTCTCCGCGAAGCGGCTCGAAAATCAGCAATACTCCCTCCCCCGCATCGTCTCCCGTTCCGAACCCGCCTCCCCCTGCATGCCTTAGGATTGAATTGATCCACAGCCCGGTTATCCTCAACCCATGAAAATATTGACCGTTATCGTCCGCATTCTGCTTGGTTTGATGTTTGTCGTCATTGGTTCGAACATCTTTTTCCAGTTCCTTCCGATGCCGCCGCAAAAGCCCTCGCTGGCGACAGACTTCAGCAAGGCGCTCATGGAAAGCCACTACATGTATGTCATCGGCC
>JAQGOV010000673.1 GCA_028293425.1 Verrucomicrobiales bacterium | reverse complement strand
CGGAGGCCTAGGTGTTGCCAACACATACTTTTGAGCCCTGTAAGGGAGACTCTTTTATTCAATAGCAAGGCCTACAAAATCTGATGAACCAAAAAAGAAAATCCTATTTATCTTGCTATACTGTTTTAGGCCTTCCTATTGAAACAAAAGAGTCGCCCTCGCAGGGCTTAACGTTCTAGGTATGGGCCTAGGCCTCCGGTTGCCCTTACACGACTTCCTGCAACCCCAGGCTCGCTTAGAGGCGCACCTAACGATGCCCAGCACGTTTTCTTCCCTTTAGACCCAACTTGGAAATTCAAAAAAAATGAGATTTTGGCCCTTTTGTAGGCCTCACTATTGATAAAAGAGTCTCCCTTACAGGGCTCAAAATCATGTGTTGGCAATACCTAGTTGCTATGCTGAATATAAGGTTGTATACAAAAAGAACAAACCTCTGATTTTATGATGTTATCAACAACAACCATAAAAAAGAGGTCTGTTCATGTTTAACTATAAAGGAAAAACAATTTATATGGGCATCGATGTTCATAAAAACAGTTATTCTGTTTCAGTAATCTGCGACAAAGTCCTTGTAAAAAGAGACAAACTTGTAGCTGATCCAAAAATACTTTTGAAATACTGCAACAACTTCAAAGGCGCACATATCAAAAGCGCTTACGAAGCAGGATTTTGTGGTTTTTATCTGCATCGCTTTTTACTTACTAATGGTATCGAAAATATTGTTGTCAATCCTGCAAGCATCGAGATCAGTGCAAGAGATGTTGTAAAAACAGATAAGCGTGATTCTCTAAAAATTGTCACTCAACTATCTGACGGAAGGCTTTCCTGTATATATATTCCTTCAGTAAAAAGAGAAGATAAACGAAATCTTACTCGACTTAGAGAACAGTTTGTTAAACAAAAAAATAGATCAGCATGCCAAATAAAAAGTGTCTTGCATTTGTATGGATTAATCGAAGCACATACGAATTCTAGAGTATGTGACGCCTGGTTAAAAAAAACACTTAAACTAAAATTGGAAAAAAATTGTCAATTTAGACTTCAAAAACTTTCTGAAACGTGGAGATATTTTGATTTACAGCTTAAGCTTATTAATAAAGAGATTGCAAAGGAAGCTAAAGAAGATCATTGGCTTGAAGTTATCTATTGCAGCAGTCCAGGAATTGGACCTACAACTGCGCGTAAGTTGATAAATGAACTCGATGATATGTCTCAATTTTCCAATGAGGAAAAACTTTTCAGTTATGCAGGACTTACGCCAAGGGAGTATTCTTCAGGGGATCATGTAAGGCAAGGTCATATTACTAAAAAAGGAAAGCCGATCATACGTCGTCTGCTTGTGGAATCTGCATGGGTTGCTATTAGAACGGACTCTTCTCTTGCAGCAATTTTTGAAAGAATATCCTATAAAGCAGGTAAAAAAAGGGCAATTATTGGCGTTGCCAGAATTCTTTTAGGACGAATTAGAACTTGCATTAAAGAAAAAAGACTATACAGAATGCCGCTACAAGAAACGGATATACAAGTTGCTTGATATAGAATTAAAAAAGTTTTATTTAAATAGTTTGTTTTTTAAAGCGAGAGATAAGATAAATCTTAACCCCTCGTTATATTGTGGATCATTTAATTGAGGCCACGTTTTAATACGAGGAAGTACCTGGTGCATTACTCCATCGTATTTTTAATCATCTAGAAAGATGAGGCACCTGTTTTTAAAAAGTATAATGAGAATATCTGTTTATACGTTTGTTGTTCCCTCGCCGTGAGGCCTTGTGGGTCATCTGATGATGAGGCCACGTTACCTAGTTTGGGGGAACAACTTTTTAATACGAGACTAGCTCTCGAATAAGTAACTTGTGGGGAATTTACGGATTCGGCCACGAATAGCAGGTTGGGTGATTAGCCTTGTGCAATCGACCCCTATAAACGATAAACGGAATCTTGTTAAGCCGGAAGGTTAGTATGTAAGTCAGAGGATTGCATATACGAGCTTGATTGCATTTTGATAAAAGTATATAGCTGGGAGTGCGGAAAAATAAAGTAGCCGTGGCTCTTCGGTCGAAGGGACACGGTGAAATTATCTAGCAAACTTCTTCATAGCTGCGGAAAAATAAAGTAGCCGTGGCTCTTCAATCTCAGCTAACCCAATAAAATTATTATCAGAATTTAATCGGCCAAAAAATAAAAAAGCTTGACAATTCACATAGCAGGCCTCCGTTGCCCTCATAGGGCTTCCTACAGCCTAGGCTCGTTTAGAGCCGCATTTGCGATGCTCAGCACGCTTTCTGCCTTTAGACCCAACTTACTTTAACTTTCTTATATATGCTTGGCATTTGGCTTCTAAAAATGAATACGCTAATGTTCTTAAAAGCTTCTGGAACGTTGTTACGTCAAAAGATTTCTTGCAACACCTTACAAAAATGGCGGAATTACTGAGCATCGCAGATGCGGCTCTAAACGAGCCTAGGCTGCAGGAAGCCCTATGAGGGCGACGGAGGCCTGCTATGTGAATTGTCAAGCTTTTTTATTTTTTGGCCGATTAAATTCTGAT
>JAQGOV010000482.1 GCA_028293425.1 Verrucomicrobiales bacterium | reverse complement strand
GGGAGGCGAACGGTCTTCGTATCCACTCATCTGATTACCGAGTTCGAGGGACTGATCGATGAGTTCACGATTATTGACAATGGCAAGGAGGTGCTCCACCTCGGGTCGGATGATGCCCGCTCGAAATACAAGAAAATCCGGGTGCGCTTTCCAGGTTCAATTCCGGCTCTGGATTTTGTTCCAGCCGGAACCATGAGGCAGCAGGGCAGGGAGGTTGAGATTGTGGTCAACGGAAATTTTGATGCCGTTCTCAGTCGCATCAAGTCGCTCGCTCCTGAGGATGTCGCGATCGAGGGCTTAACCTTGGAAGAGATTTTTATCTCGACCCTGAAATAAAGCATCCTTTATGAACCCCAGAATCGCCAAAGAAATCCGGGCGCAGCTTTTCCCATTCGGCTTGATAATTTGCGCTGCTGTTCTCCCGTTCTGGATTTTCCCAACACATCCGGCTGACCTAATGGTGCCTGGCTTCACTTTAGCCTGTTTGCTTATGGGGGCGGCGGCGTTCGGAACAGAATTCCAGCATCGCACAATGGCAGGACTGTTGGTTCAGCCGCTTCCCCGGTCCACCCTCTGGATGGAAAAGATGTGGGTGATGTGCGGTTTCATCTCAGCAGGCACTATGGTCGTTGGTCTAGCTGTGAAGTTGTATGCCAGCAGGCTTCCGGAGGGAAATTGGAATTACGTTTGGTGGACGCTCCTCCTGGTGCCCATCTGCTCAGCAGGTGGTGGCCCTTTTTGGACGCTGTTGCTGCGAAACAGCCTCCTGGGGACGGCGTTTACCTTCCTGGCTCCAGCATTCCTCCTCATGTTGAATGTATGGATTTACGAGAAAATGCACTTGGGGTCTGGTGGAGGATTCCAAACCAAGGACGTTTGTTTGCTACTCCTGATTTATGCCCCTACCACCTTGCTCTTGGGATTTAGGCGCTTCACGAAATTGGAGGCTTACGATGGGCCGCTTCCATCCCCGGAAGTGGAATTGCCGAGGGCCGTGGGAACGTTTTTTTCGAAGCCGATCGAGGCACTGGTCCGGCCTTTTGCGGGGCCATTCACCAGCCTGGTTCGGAAAGAGCTGCGCCTTCAACAGCTCAGTTTTCTGTTCGCCGCGGTTTTCAGCATCCCCGTAATGTTGGTCATCGCCTTGCACGGCGGGCACCTCGATTGGAAGGGACAAAGCAGCTTTTGCGCGATGTCGATTGTGGCTGGTTTCGGCATCTACATGGGGATTCTCCCAGTGCTGGCAGGTTCGCTTTCGCTGGCGGAAGAAAAGAGCTGGGGAGTTTCTGAGTGGCATCTGACCTTGCCTCCTGCCGTCAGGAAGCAGTGGCTTGCCAAGATGTTGGTTGCATTCGGGGTTAGCTTGGTTCTCGGGTTGTTATTTCCCGGATTGTTGTTATGGATTGGAAAGGGCTGGCCATTCGAAAACAACCCGGGGAGCCTCGTTGAGATTGCGGTTCAGGCACTGATGGTTCCAATCGTCCAACTCCTGCTCACGAGCATTGCCATTTACGCGAGTTCACTGGTCGCTGGCACCATCCGGGCGATGCTTGTATGCACGGGCATGTTGTTCGCCGTGGGCCCACTGATCCGGTTCGGCTCGCTGATCGGAAACGAGTATCGCCGCACGGATGACATCTTCTTCGTGACATTTGATTGGTCGGAGGGATTGATAATTCTGGGCGGTTACATGTGTATCGCAGCGGTTGGAGTGGCTTGCTTGCTCCAGGTATTCTCATTCATGGATTTCCGATTCCAGCGGCCCCCCGCGCGTCAAATCGGGCTTCAATTGGTAATACTTTCTGCCGTCATTCTGATCATCAGTGTCGGCCTGGGAACGCTCGGTTCTTTGTGGGCGGGGTCTGTGGTTGGCGTTCAATGAGGCAGATCGATGGAGGCCGGCTGTCACTGGATGCTGATTTGAATAGTGGCCGGCAACTTTAAAAGAGATTTTGTGGAAACGTTAACAGAAGGGAAGAGGATGACTACCAGGCTTTACAAAGAGATCAGGGTGCAAATGCTTCCGTTTGGCCTGGTAATTTGCTCCGCGCTGCTGCCTGGTTTGGGGCTGCCTGATAAGGGCTTGCCCTACATGTTCCCATTGTTTGCGCTGGCAGCTTCCATGATGGCGGCCGTGGCATTCGGGCATGAGTTCCAGCACCGGACCATGCAGAACCTGCTGGTGCAGCCTTTGCCGAGAATGGTGCTTTGGAGGGAGAAGGTTTTGGTGATGGGTGGACTTCTCCTTGTGGGCAGTCTCTGCGTTTGGCGTTCAATGAGGCAGATAGATGGAGGCCGGCTGTCTCTTGATGATGATTTCTTTTGGCCGTTGGTTTTGATTCCGCTCTGCGCGTTTTGCGGGGGGCCGCTCTGGACCCTGCTCCTGCGCAGTAACCTGATGGGAGTCATTATAGGTATATTGGCGCCGGTAGCTTTGCTGGTGATCCAAGCGATTGTCGCCGACAGGCTTTCATACTCTCCGGATTCACAGTCTCGCAACGCGGTCGTCCTTTTGCTGGTCTATTGTGGCAGCTGCTTCGTAGCCGGCTTTCGCCGGTTTCGCACGATAGAGGCCTTGGACGGGGCACCCAGCGCGCGAGAACTTGGAATCCCCTCGTGGGTGGAATCACTCTTGAGCAAGCCATCCAAGGCGCTTTTCGGGAAATCGTCCGGCCCGTTTGTTGCGCTCCTTAAAAAGGAATTGCGCCTTCAGCAAATCACGTTTTTGGGCGCGGCGCTTTTCTTTGGGGTCGCGCTGGCTGCGATTGCGTTGAAACGCGGACGCCTCGATTTTAACCAGAATGTCGGCTTTTTCGAAATGACTCTCATACTCATTTTTTTCCTATTTATTTTTTTAATGCCCATGATGACTGGGACACTGGCTGTGGCTGAGGAAAAGACCTGGGGGGTGGCAGATTGGCATTTTACCTTGCCGCCGTCCGCAGGCAGGCAGTGGCTGGCCAAGATGCTGATCGTTTACTCCACGTCGGTCGTTTTGGGGCTAGTTCTGCCTGCGATGCTGGCGTGGTTCATGGGTGCTTTGCCTCCCGATTTTTTGCAGGAGGAACTAGTTGTATGGATTTTCTGCATGCATGTCCTGGTTGTCTCAACCATTGTCTACGCCTCTGTCTGGTCAACCAGCACGCTACGCTCCATCATCCTGGCAATTGGCATCTTCATAGGTTTGGGTTGCCTCATTCGATTGGCAGTTTTTGTTGGGATTGAATACCGGGGAGGAGTCGGCCCGCTCATTCAAGTGTTTGCCGCCGATTCGAGAACCCAAAGTAACATTTTGGAAGCCATCGGGCTGGGAAGTTTGTTCCTGCTAGCGGTAGTTTTTCAGGTGCTTGCGTTCAGGGTTTTTCTGAAGCGTGCCCTGGGATGGCGGCAGTTTGCGGCTCAGGGACTTATCCTGATGGTATTGGTGTTCGCGGTTGGGGCCCTGCTGGGTTTACTCAGCATTCGCTAAACCTCTGGACCGTAACGGGCTGAATCGAGAATTGAAGTTTTACGGGATTCAGGAGAGACTGGTCCCATGATGAGACGGCCGCCACGCTATATGCCTCCGCTTGGGCCACCCAAGCTGGATCCGAAGAAGCGTTTGATGGCTCAGTTTCGCGGCATCGAGGTTTCCGAACTGGAGAAAGGCCGTGCCCGCTCTGAAAGGCCCATGGCCGACCTCATGCCGGGAGTTCTTCAGGGGTTAGGCATGGACCGACGCCGGGCCGAGGCGGAGATTCTTCGTGTCTGGAATAACCTGATTGACCCCGACACTGCTGCCCATGCCCAACCAACGGGTATTCACAAAGGGACCTTGTTCGTGACGGTGGATAGCAGCCCCTGGCTGGACGAAATCGTGCGGTATCGTCGCAAGGAGATTTTGAATCGGCTGCAGCACAGCTTCGGCAAGGATCTTGTTCAGAGGATTTCGTTCCGGGTGGGGTGAGTTTACGCTTTGCGGTTTTCCCGGACACTCCATTTAGCATTCTGAAGCTTTGGTCTGTTTCGGCAGAGCAGCGACCGAACGGTGGCACTTTTTTTGGGTTCTGGCGAGAGCGACGGCGATAGGGCAGGACTGAGTTTCAGTTCAACGCGAGGAGAATGGTGGTATGTGGCTGTTGGCCGCAGTTGGCAGCCTCAGGCAGTTTCCAAGGTTCGGTACTTTCTCCTTTTGAA
>JAQGOV010000674.1 GCA_028293425.1 Verrucomicrobiales bacterium | reverse complement strand
CATTCAGACATAGCGGCGACTCCAGATCAGGCAGCGTTCTTATTGTGTTTTTTACGGGCGTGGGCAACGGCGGCTTCGCGTACCCAGGCCCCGTCTTCAATAGCTTTGCGGCGGGTTGCAACCCGTTCTTGGTTGCACGGGCCGTTGCCTTTGAGCACTTCGTAGAATTCGTTCCACTGGATCTCGCCGAAGTCGTAGTGGCCGCGTTCGGCGTTCCACTTCAAGTCCGGGTCGGGGCACGTGCAGCCCAGCAGTTCCAGTTGCGGGATGGTCTGGTCGATAAAGCGCTGGCGCAGTTCGTCGTTGCTTTGGCGCTTGATCTTCCAGGCCATGGATTGAGCGCTATTGGGCGAGTGCTCATCGCTTGGGCCGAACATCATCAGCGACGGCCACCACAGGCGGTTGATTGCGTCCTGAACCATGTCTTTTTGCGCCTGGGTGCCGTGACGCATCATGGTCAGGAGGATTTCGTAGCCCTGGCGCTGGTGGAAGCTTTCTTCCTTGCAGATGCGCACCATCGCCCGGGAGTAGGGTCCGTAGGAGGTGCGCTGCAGTACCACCTGATTGACGATCGCAGCGCCATCCACCAGCCAGCCCACGGCGCCCATGTCGGCCCAATTCAGGGTCGGGTAATTGAAGATGCTCGAATACTTGGCCTTGCCGCTGTGCAACTTGGCGATCTCTTCATCGCGGTCGGCGCCCAGGGTTTCCATCGCGCTGTACAGGTACAGGCCGTGACCGGCTTCGTCCTGGATCTTGGCCATCAGTTGCAGCTTGCGCTTTAGGGTCGGCGCGCGAGTTACCCAGTTGCCTTCGGGCAGCATGCCGACGATTTCGGAGTGGGCGTGTTGGGAGATCTGCCGGATCAGGGTTTGACGGTAGGCGTCAGGCATCCAGTTTTTGGCTTCGATCTTGATTTCGGCATCGATTTTTTCCTGGAAATGGCGCTCCTGTTCGGACATCTCCGACAGGTCCTTGATGCGCTTCACTCCGGTTTCTACAAGCTGTGCGTACATGGTGAGTCTCCCGCCTGGAATCTGTTAAAGGCATGGAGAACTTTATAAGTGATACAGAAATATTTATCAAACACAAAATAACGTGTCATTAGGGTTTTTGTATCGCTTCGCGCGTTATGGTTTCTCAACGGGCAAAAAAAAGCCCCGCCGGAGCGGGGCTAAAAAGTGCAGCAGTCATGCTTAAGGGCGGTTGTCGATCACGTGGCAGGCCTTGCCTTCAGAGCGTTTGATCGAATGCATGGGCTGCAAAACGATACGCGTACTGATCCCAATGTAAGTTTTGATGTGACGGCTCAGCTCGCCGGCGATGACTTTTTGCTGTTCGTCGTCCAGGTGCTGATGTTCGGCCTTGAGCTCCACATGCACGTCCACGCTGTCTAAATTGCCGTTGCGATACAGATGGATCTCATAGCACTCGCACAGCTGTTTGACTTTCAGTACCTGCTCCTCGACCTGGGTAGGGAACACGTTGACCCCACGGATAATCAGCATGTCATCGCTGCGGCCGGTGATTTTGTCGATGCGCCGCATCGGCCTCGCCGTGCCGGGCAGCAGGCGCGTCAGGTCGCGGGTGCGATAACGGATCATCGGCAGCGCTTCTTTGCTCAGGGAGGTGAACACCAGTTCGCCCATCTGGCCGTCCGGCAGCACTTCGCCGGTGACCGGGTCGATGATTTCCGGGTAGAAGTGGTCTTCCCAGATGGTCGGGCCGTCCTTGGTTTCGGCGCATTCCATAGCTACACCCGGCCCCATGATTTCCGAGAGGCCGTAGATGTCGAGGGCGGTGATGCCCAGGCGGTTTTCGATGGCGCTGCGCAACTCGCCAGTCCAGGGTTCGGCACCGAAGATGCCAAGGCGTAACGCGAGCTTGTGCGGATCGAGGCCTTGGCGCTCGATTTCATCGGCGATGTTGAGCATGTAGGAGGGCTGGACCATGATGATGTCTGGCTGGAAATCCTTGATCAGCTGCACCTGCTTTTCAGTCTGCCCGCCAGACATCGGGATCACTGTACAGCCCAGGCGTTCGGCACCGTAGTGCGCGCCCAGGCCGCCAGTGAACAGGCCGTAGCCATAGGAAATATGCACCTTGTCGCCCCGTCGCCCACCCGCTGCACGGATCGAACGGGCAACTACGTTGGCCCAAGTGTCGATGTCGTTTTGGGTGTAACCGACCACCGTCGGTTTGCCGGTAGTGCCGCTGGACGCATGCAGACGTACCACGTCTTGCATGGGCACGGCGAACATGCCGTAGGGGTAGTTGTCGCGCAGGTCAGACTTGGTGGTGAAGGGGAACTTCGCCAGGTCTTCCAGGCAAGTGATATCGCGGGGGTGCACGCCTAGCGCATCAAAGCGCTGGCGGTACAGCGGCACATTGGTGTACGCGAGGTTGAGGCTCCAGCGCAGGCGCTCCAGTTGATGCTGGCGCAACTCATCGATGCTGGCGGTTTCCAGCGGGTCCAACACAGGTTCAAGCACGGATTGGGCAATTGGCATGTTCATGACTTCACTCGAATTATTGTTGTGTTCCGGCCCTGTTGCACCAGGGCTTTGAGTGCATGCCCCAAGGATACCGCTCGGGTCCTCGGGAATTTAGGTTATTTGGTTCTATAGGCGCTCGATGATCAGTGCGATGCCTTGGCCGACGCCGATGCACATAGTGCACAAGGCATAGCGGCCGTGGCGCTCCTCCAACTCATGCAGGGCAGTGGTTACCAGGCGTGCGCCACTCATGCCCAGCGGATGGCCAAGGGCAATCGCGCCGCCGTTGGGATTGACCCGTGGGTCGGTGTCGCCCAGGCCCAGTTCGCGCAGTACGGCCAGGCCCTGGGCGGCGAACGCTTCGTTGAGCTCGATT
>JAQGOV010000461.1 GCA_028293425.1 Verrucomicrobiales bacterium | reverse complement strand
GATCCCCGCCACCAATGCTCCGGCAACTGCTTCGCAAGCTGCGCCCACTGCCGGGAAGGGAACCAATCAGTTGACTCCCACAGCGGCTGCCCTCGCGGCAGCAAGTGCGCCGGGGTCCAAACCGGCCGCGCTCAAACATTGGGCTATTGATGTCCTGCTCGGCTTGGATTTTGGTCTGAGTGAACGCAAACACCAGAATTACACCGGTCACGCCAAGGTTACCTATGGCAAGGACCGGTTTCGTCACGTTCTCGAGTACGATTTTGCCTACGGCCGGACTGAGGGCATCACCTCTGCCAATCGAATGGATGGCTCCTCCAAGGTGGATTATGACCTAACTGGCAGGTGGTACGTTTATAGCCTGGCGACCATCGGCTATGACCGAATTCGAAAAATCGATCGACGCTTCGAAATTGGGCCAGGTGTCGGTTACCACTTGTTCAAGCGAACCAATTTTGTTTTCAACCTGGAAGCCGGTGTGGATTATCAGTCTCAGCATTTGAGCGATGATACTCGCCCGGACCTATTTTTTTACCGGTTGGCGGAGAACACTACCTGGCAGGTGACTCGAAGGCTTTCCTGGGATGAAAAGTTTGAATACCTGACTCGAGTGGAAAAGTTTAGCGAATACAAATTACGTTTTGAATCAAATGTCAGATATACCTTCGCGAGCAACTTTTCCTTCGTTCTAACCGTGCTGGACCTTTTTGAAAGCCGGCCTGCAAGTGGTGTTGCCCAGAACGACTTGCAGGTCCGTTCCTCGATTGGAATTAAGTTTTAAAGTACTTCGACCTGCTGTTTTAGACGGAGTATTTTCTCCACGATAGTCTCGAGGTCGGGGAGAATAAAATCGTGGTGTACTTGGCCATTCCAGGGAGATTTTAACTGCACAGAGGTGCATCCGGACGTACGGGCGGCTTCGGCATCTTGCCATTTGTCGCTAATCACAAATGAATGATCGAGGTTCAGTTGCCACTTAAACGCAGCCTCAATCATTAGACCTGGACGCGGGTGCCGGCAGGGACAATGGTCGTCTTCGTCATGAGGGCACAGCATGATATCGTCGAGGGGTAAAGTCCGGCGCAGCAGGTCGTGCATGCGATCCAGCTCTCGCCTTGATTGGTAGCCTCGTGAAAGCCCAGGTTGATGGGTGGTAGCGATCAGAACGAAACCAGCGATTTTCAGTTTCTGCAACACCGGCTCCGCGGCCTTGTTGATCTTGAACTCTTCCAGGGTCAGGGGCGGTACTTGTTGCTTTGGTCCCACGCGAACTTCATTTAGGATCGCATCCCGTTCAATAAAGACTGCTCTCTTCATGGAAACCGAATTTAGCAACTTTCGGCCCAAATCTAATGCTACGGAAAAATTGTTCTACTTTTGCTGAAGAAGCTGAGGTGAAGTTTTGATTGATTGAGCGGCGCTGCGGGGGCCCGCGCTGCTCAACAGTGCACCCGGTCAGTTTCAAATAGTTTGCAACTCATTGAGTTGGCGCATCATTCGATCTTATCCAGAGGTCCTTGAGCTAGCCTACCCGCTCTGCAAACCATCACGAGAGGCGAACCGGCTGAGGAACTATTGAGTGAGATCCGCCAGGGACTGAACTCTCTTTTCCATGTCCTTGACGATCGGCAACGCTCGGACCAAGGCATTTTTTTCCGTCTGACCAGGAAAAGACTTCATGTGAAGTTCCACCGCCGCTACCGATTCCCCATTGCTGTCATGGAGCGGCAGCGTAATAACAACCTTGTCCTTGCCTTTGCCGTAATAAATTAGGCCGCGGGCAATGGTGTCCTTCTCGGCGTCGCTCGCGGGCGAGCCGATTTCTTTGGGGTCAAGGCTGGCCACCATCTGCACATTCGTTTTTCCGACGGGTACAGCGAACATTTTCAGTGCAAGGAGCCGTGGATAGTTCTTGATCGCCTCATTTACAAGCTTTTGAGCGAATACTTCCTTCGGTGTATAGGTAATTTTGGTGTCGGCGAAGTAACTCACCGAGTCGGACTTTGTCCAGAACCCTATTTTGCCACCGCGGAATGAGTGATTTTCAAATAAAGGAAACACGTCCTTCCCGTCTACCTGGACCCGAATTTTTGCGGCTTTGCATTCAATCAGCAGCTCGTACCACTTCCCCTTTTCAAAATCGTATTTCACCAGCACCGGATTCTGTAATACTCCGCTGACCACCGGGAAGAATGCGATGGATTTCCCCAGGGCACTGGCTCGCACATAGAAAAAATTTCGCTCGTCCTGGATGCGGAAGGCGATTCCGGCCATCTGTTCCTGCTCGCCTTCCACCATTTTGAATTGGGTGGTGACGACAAAATCCTCGAAATCCTCCTCCTGGTAAATAAACAGCGGATAATGCTCATCGAGCTTCTCCCGCGCAACCTGGGCGAGCACGCGCCGTTTGTTGATGGAAACAGCTTTGGGCGATACGGGCTCGAACGGGGTTGGAGCGTCATCCAACAGGATTTTCCATTCCCCGGGTTTGCCGGCGCCTAAAACGGTGCTTTTAAAGCCCGCCGGAACCTCATTTTGTTTGTAATCGCCGAAATCAAAGACTTTCTGGGCGGCCAGCGAAGGCCAGGCGCAGAGCAAAAGCACACACACGGTTACGCTCGATCGAAACATGCAGCGCCAGCCTAACAGAAACTGATCGGGCGACAAGGAAGGACTCGATCTCCACTGTTTGCGCAGCCATTTGCAAAAAAGTGAGGGGTCCGCCCCTTGCTCAGCGGGATCTCCGCCGCTACATTCACGCACGCATGACTAAGAGCTCTGCCCGTCCTCCTGCTATTCGTTTACGTGGAGTGAGGCATAATAACCTGAAGAACTTCGACCTGGATCTCCCACTCCGGAAACTCATTGTTATTACAGGATTGAGCGGCTCGGGAAAAAGCTCGCTCGCATTTGATACCCTTTTCGCCGAAGGCCAGCGCCGCTACATCGAAACGTTTTCGCCGTATGCCCGGCAATTTTTCGACCGCATGGACAAACCCCAGGTGGATCGAATTGAGGGCATTCCGCCCGCCATCGCCATCGAACAGCGGAACTCGGTCAAAACCACTCGTTCCACGGTCGGCACAATGACTGAGCTCTGCGAGTACATGAAGCTTCTCTGGCCGCATTTAGCCGGGCTTTATTGCCGCGGTTGCGGAGAGCTTGTGCAGAAGGATTCGCCCCGCCTTGTTTGGGACTCTCTTCGCGGAAAGCCTGCAGGCATCGAAGCGCAGGTAAACGGCGGAGGCAGTCACACAAACGGCAATGGCCGAGGCCGCCCGAACCTCAGGAAAGGCTCATCAAACCGGCTGGCTGGTCTTCAAGCAGAAGAGCCCCTCATTCTCGCCGAAGCATTAGTCCCGTACAAGGCTGAGCCTTCGGCCGAGGAGGTGCTGATCACATTTGAGCTGCCTCTTTCGGAAAAGCTGAGTGTGCAGGAGTCTTTGGCGCTGCTGGCACGCCAAGGTTATCAACGTTTGCTGATAAACAGCGAAATTGTCCGGGTCGAGGAAGCCGGGCAGCTCCTGCAGAAGTTTTCTGCCAAATCTTTGGTTGTGGTTCAGGACCGAGTGAAGCTAACCGAGAACATTCGGGCTCGCTTCTGCGAAGCCTGTGAGCAAGCTTATCACTTTGGAAAAGGCAAAATCACCGTCTTTTCGATCACTGCGGCACCAGGGCAGCCCGCCGCAAAAATTGGCAACCCTCGCTTCTTTTCGAATCACTTTCATTGCGCTGCCTGCGACATTCAATACCGGGAGCCGGCATCGGCCCTCTTCAGCTTTAATCATCCAGTTGGGGCCTGCCCAACCTGCCGCGGCTTTGGCAGAACCATCACCATCAATTACAACCTGGCACTCCCCGACCGATCCAAAACCTTGGCTGGCGGGGCGGTAAGGCCTTGGCAAACAGGTCAGGGAGCCGAAAGCCAGGCGGACCTTCTCCGGGCCTGCCGACATCATGAGGTTCCAACCAATGTCCCGTTCGAGAAGCTTTCTCCAAAATGGCAGGACTGGGTGATCAACGGTGAACCGGACTATGGAAAAGATGAGGAACACCAGTGGCCTCGCGCCTGGTACGGAATCAAGGGGTATTTCCGCTGGCTCGAGTCCAAGGCCTATAAAATGCACGTACGGGTGCTGCTTTCAAGGTACCGCTCGTACACGACTTGTGCCGCTTGCGCAGGTAACCGTCTTCAGCCCGATGCGTTGCTGTTCAAGGTCAAGGACGCCCAGGGGCATCTGATGACCCTCGCTCAATTCTACCAACTCCCGGTGGAACGCGCTTTGGAATTTATTCAGCACGTGGCTACCAAACACTCCTCGAAGCCTTCCGATCCAGTTGGCCTCGCCTTGAGCGAAGTTCGAACCCGCTTGGGTTACCTGGTGGATGTTGGTCTCGGTTATTTGACTTTGGATCGTCCTACGCGGTCGCTTTCCGGGGGTGAGACTGAGCGTGTCAATTTGACGACTTGTTTGGGCACGCGCCTCGTGAACACCCTATATGTGCTCGATGAGCCCAGCGTTGGCCTGCATCCGCGCGACACAGCCAGGCTCGTTCGCATTTTGGAAAACCTCCGAGACCATGGAAATACGGTGGTCGTGGTAGAGCACGAAGCGAGCGTCATGCGCGCGGCTGACCAAATTGTGGATATCGGTCCTGGGCAAGGTGAGGCTGGGGGCCAAATCGTGTTCCAAGGGCCCTATAAAGAATTAACCAAATGTCGCGTTTCCCTGACCGGGCAATATTTAAGTGGCGCCAAATCCATTGAAATTCCAGAACGCCGCCCCGTGGACGATTCCACCCCGAGGCTAACTGTCTCAGGCGCGTCACTCCACAATCTGAAGGATCTGACCGTTCAGATTCCTTTAAATCGCTTTGTCTGCCTCACCGGCGTGAGCGGCTCTGGAAAAACCACTTTGGCGCGGGAAATAATTCTTCCTTGCCTCGAAGGAAAGCTGAAAACCCAGGCATCCCAAGCAGCAGCCCGCAACGGTGCAGACGCCGATGAAGCAGAAAGTGGCAGCGAGGAGGAGGAAGCCGAGGCCGGAACCGCCAGTATCGCTGGTTGCGAGAAGCTCGGTCGAATCGTGCTGGTGGATCAATCTCCTTTGGGGAAGACGCCGCGTTCGAATCCGGTGGTCTACATCGGCGCTTTTGATGATGTTCGCGAGTTGTTTGCTCAAACCGAGTTGGCTCGCCAGCTTGGGTTGAGCGCGAGCGCATTCAGTTTTAATTCCACCCAGGGGCAATGTGAGCGTTGCCGGGGGGCGGGTTTCGAGAAAATTGAAATGCAATTCCTGAGCGACGTTTTTATCCGATGCCCCGATTGCAACGGTCGCCGATATCGGCCGCATATTTTGGAAGTAAAGATCGTCGCAGGGACAACCGCTGCCAATGGCTCCAAAAGCCGGAAAAAGCTCTCCGGCACGTCCGTTCGTGAGTGGAGCATTGCCGATCTTCTGGATGCTACGGTAAACGAAGCCATCGAAGGGCTCCTCTCCTTTTTCCATCTTCCGTGTGGACGGCGCGCTTTGCAAAGTCTCAAGCTGCTGCAGGAGGTCGGCCTCGGGTACCTGCGGCTTGGACAGCCCATCAACACACTTTCCGGCGGTGAGAGCCAGCGGTTAAAATTGGTAAGCTACCTGGCGGAATTCGCCAAAGCCGAGGCCGAGCAAGCTAAGCCTACCTTGTTTGTCTTTGATGAACCCACTACGGGGCTGCACTTCGAGGATGTCCGCATTCTGCTGAAAGCATTTCATCGCCTCGTCGATTCAGGCCACTCGCTGCTCGTAGTGGAGCACAACCTCGATGTGATTCGGTCCGGGGACTGGGTCATCGATTTGGGGCCGGAAGCGGGCGAGCGCGGTGGAGATATCGTGGTGCAGGGACCGCCTGAAGCGGTTGCCGAATGCGAAGAAAGCCATACCGGGCAGGCTTTGCAGCAGGCTTTCGGCAAACGGCTCGCGGCGAGCCATACAAAGTGATTGGAGCAATCGACGTGATCAGTGGCATTGAAACAGAATTCGACGGTGATATCGCCATTTATGGCGCCCGCGAGCACAACCTCAAAAACCTGAACCTGCGAATTCCGCGAGACAAGTTTGTGGTCGTCACCGGGGTGAGCGGCTCTGGCAAAAGCACCCTGGCATTTGACCTGATTTTTGCGGAAGGGCAGCGGCGCTTCCTCGATTCCATGAACACTTACGCCCGCCAGTTCGTGGAACAGCTTTCCCGGCCGGACGTAGACCTGATCACCGGCATTCCCCCGACCGTCAGCATCGAACAGCGCACGACCCGCGGTGGAGGCAAAAGCACGGTGGCTACTGTGACGGAGGTTTATCACTTCCTTCGTCTCCTCTTTGCCAGGCTTGGCACGACCTATTGTCCCGACTGCCAGATCCCAGTTGAAGCCCAAACCCGCGATGAACTCGGCCGACGGCTGCAGATGGAGCTAAAGAAACGCGGCGACCTGGTGCTGCTGGCGCCCGTGGTCAAGAATCGCAAAGGTTTTCATACGGATGTGGCGGAATGGGCGGCTAAGCACGGTTACGCGGAGGTTCGAGCAGATGGCAAAATGTATGCAACCAGCGACCCCTTTCGCCTGGACCGTTTCCGTGAACACGATGTTGAAATCGTGGTTGGCGTTATCGAAAGTAAGGCGAGGCGCTCCCGCAAAGCCGAACAAAGTCCTCAACAGCTTGTTGATGAAACACTGAAGCTAGGGCGGGGAACACTCTTCGCCTTGGATAACCGGGGGCAAGTCACCATTCACTCGACCGAACGCTCTTGTCCCAAGTGCGGACGTTCTTTTCAGCCGCTCGATCCCAAGTTTTTCAGTTACAATTCTTCCCAGGGCTGGTGCGGAACCTGCCGTGGCTTTGGTGAACTCTTCTATCTGCCCGAGGTAGAACGCGGTGCGCGGGCGGATGTCATCGAGGAGTCCTGGTTCGATTGGCAGGAGGGCAAGCGAGAAGCCTGCCCGGAATGTCACGGGGCAAGATTGAATTCCATCGCCCGGGCTGTCCGATTGGATTTTGCGGGCTACGTCTGGCCCTTTGCCAAAGGAAAAATCAAAGTTCAGCCCACCATCGATACCTTTTCAGGCCTTTCAGTCGAGGAAGCATCCGGAATTTTTTCAGACCTGAAGATCAAAGGACGCGAGGCGTTGATTGCGCGGGATATTCTGCCGGAAATCCGTGAGCGCCTGAAGTTCCTGAACGAAGTAGGTCTTGGTTATCTGCAACTCGGGCGCGGTGACACAACCCTGTCCGGCGGTGAGGCTCAACGGATCCGCTTGGCAGCTCAACTCGGCTCCAATCTCAGTGGGGTGCTTTACGTTCTGGATGAACCGACGATCGGTTTGCACGCACGGGACAACGAACACCTGCTCCGCGCTTTGCACGCCCTTCAAGCCCGCGGAAATTCCTTGCTGGTGGTTGAACATGACGAGGAAACGATGCGTCATGCCGATTACATCATTGATTTGGGACCCGGGGCCGGCGTTCGTGGCGGCCAGGTCGTGGCAGTCGGAACTCTCAAGGAACTGATGGAGAACGAAAACTCCATCACTGGCCAGTGTCTGCGCTCTCATAAATCATATCCCGCCCGTGGAGAGCGGCGGCCGGTCAACGTGGACAGGCCCGGCAAGGGACACGGCATCCTTTCGTTGACCGGTGCCAGGATAAATAACCTCAAGAAGGTCAATATTCGGTTTCCCTTGAACCGGTTTGTGGTTGTTACCGGGGTTAGTGGCTCGGGCAAAAGCACCCTTGTTCGAGAATGCCTCCTCCCAACCGTCCAGGGTGCTTTGAAAAAGGACAAATCAGCTCCTCCTGATTCTGGCACCCTTAAAGGGTTTGAATCCATTCAATCGGTTTACGAAGTCGATCAATCTCCCATCGGCAGGACGCCTCGTTCTACTCCGGCAACCTACGTGGGCTTGTTTGATGATATCCGGCAACTGTTCGCCCAAACCCCTGAGGCTCGCTTGCGCGGGTATTCACCCAGCCGC
Source organism: Verrucomicrobiales bacterium (assembly GCA_028293425.1). Taxonomy (GTDB): domain Bacteria; phylum Verrucomicrobiota; class Verrucomicrobiia; order Limisphaerales; family JAQGOV01; genus JAQGOV01. The sequence goes on along the minus strand of JAQGOV010000461.1, from coordinate 29,850 downwards.
TTTTCCTTTAACAGCGTCCAGGGACGTTGCCCAGAATGCGAAGGTGCGGGGAACATTAAATTGGAAATGAACTTCCTGCCTCCGGCTTACGTGCGATGCGAGACTTGCCTGGGCACGCGGTTCAATCGCGAAACCCTGGATGTTGAATACAGTGGCAAGAACATTGCCCACGTGCTCGATTTGAGCGTGGAGGAAGCAATGGCCTTCTTTGGGAGTTATCCCAAGATCAAGCGGCCCTTGGAAGCGCTCAACGATACCGGCCTGGCTTACCTGCGTCTCGGCCAAACCAGCCCAACGTTGAGCGGCGGTGAAGCGCAGCGTGTCAAACTAGTCACCCACCTGCTTTCCGGGTTGAAGCCCCAGATGACCCTTTTTGATTCCAAAGAAAAGCGGAATCTTTTCATTTTGGAAGAGCCAACCATTGGCTTGCATATGGCGGACGTCAAGCGCCTGGTGGAAATCATTCAACGTCTCGTGGATGCCGGCCATTCCGTGGTGGTGATTGAGCATAACCTTGACCTTATTGCGGAAGCTGACTGGGTCATTGATTTGGGACCGGAAGGCGGCGACGGCGGCGGTCAGCTTGTAGCTCAAGGCACCCCTGAAATTGTTGCCCGGAACAAACACTCGCACACCGGCCGGTTTCTGCGTAGTGTTCTGGCCGGTTCATGAGTGATCCCTATGAGGAAATCGTAGCTGGAGAAACTGTCTTGCGCCGGCCTCCCGGCCTGCGCCATGAGGTCGTCTGCGAACGTCTACATCAGGTCGTGGCCCAAATTGTTGGTCCACAATCAACTTCCCGTTTGCTTCCGGCTCGCACGGTCGTGCAACTGGCTCCCGGCACACTCGTTCGTCCGGATCTCACTTTGGTGACCACTGCCACTGGCAAACCATGGCTCATTGCCGAGGTGGTGGACAATGTAGACCACTCTGCCGATACCGTCATGAAAAAGTCACTTTACGAGGACCTGCGCATGCCCCGCCTTTGGATGGTTGATCCAAGGTATGGCAATGTGGAGGTTTACCACGGTTCCCAATATGGCCTCTCTTTACGGGAAATACTGGCAAGTCGCGATTTTCTTACAGAAAAGCTTTTGCCGAAACTCCGGATTCCCATGGTGGATCTTTTCGCCTTTGAACAGTGACGTCCGCTCATTCCCTTGACCGTCGCATCCCTCTGCCCTAGCATTCGTGAACGTTGATGAAACGGTTTTGCTTAATTTTCCTTTTGCTGGTCTCCGCTGCCCTGGTTTGTCGCGCTGCGACGGAAAACCGCAACTTTATCGCGGCGATTGTTAACGGCTCCATTATCACCTTTCGTGACGTCCAGGATTTCACCTCTCAGATGGTGGACGTACTCTATCGAACCTATGGAAATAATCCTGCCGTGCTCGACCAGAAACAGCGGGAAACGTTTTCGGACGGATTAGAGCAGTTGCTCGAGAATCAGTTGATTCTGGACGATTTTAAAGCTGCGGGGGGTGTGCTCCCGGACAGCTATATCGACGATGAGATCAAAGACCATATCCGAAAAAAATTCGGGGATCGTGTTACCCTGACTAAGACGCTTCAGGCGCAGGGAGTCACTTTTGAAACTTACCGCAAGCGGACCCACGATGACATCGTCATCAAATATATGCGGCAAAAGAATGTTTCCTCCGCCATTCTTATTTCACCGCAAAAGATCGAGCGCTTTTACGCAACGAATCTCCCCAATTTCAAGATGGGCGAACAAGTGAAGCTGCGCATGATTGTGCTGAACCGGTCCACCGTTGAGTCCGTGGAGGAAGTCCGGCGGCTCGCACAGGAAATCCAGGCAAAAGTCGAGCAGGGCGCATCTTTTGCCGAGATGGCTTCCGTTTATTCGACCGGCTCACAGCGCCAGGAAGGTGGTGATTGGGGCTGGGTCGAGCGTAACAAACTCAACAAGGGGCTTTCCGATGTAGCGTTTTCCTTAAATGCTGGCCAGCGCAGCCCCGTGCTCGCCGTAGCTCGGCAGGAAGGTTTTTACTGGACCTATCAGTACGACAAAAATGGTATCCTCACAACCTCGCGGAAATATACGGAAAAGGACGTCTTTGTAGAAGAAAAGAAATATGCCGGTCAAGACGCGCCCCCGAATCTCCCGGCTCCTCAGGAATTTTACCTCATGCTGGTCGAGAATAAGCAGGTGGCACGCGTTAAGGGAATTTCCGAAGTACGCGAGGAAATTGAGGGCACGCTTGTAGCTCAAGAGCGGGCACGCCTGCACCACAACTGGATCACCCGTTTGCGCTCGAAGGCGTACCTCCGTTATCTCTAAAATCGTCCCCTAGCTGCGGCAGGCATGACCGGATGGATAGCTATTTCGATTGGTGACGTTACCGGGATTGGCCCGGAGGTAACACTCAAAGCGCTTGCCTCGGAACTTCCTGTTGATTCCACCCGCTATCTTCTGATTGGTGATGACGTGTACTTGGACCAAGCCAATCGGCGGTTGGACCTCCGCATTCCACTGGAGCCCTTTGAATCGTTCGCCAGCTCTGGCAGGGTCTTTGTCCATTCTCCTTCCCCGGTTCTTCCCGATGGTCTTAGTGCCGGCGCCCCAGAGGCTGCCCGGTCAGTGGTAGAGTGGCTTCGGGAAGGGGCTCGCCTCTGCCTGAGCGGTGACACTGACGCACTGGTCACTGCTCCAGTGAACAAGGAAGCAATCATCCGCGCGGGACATTCCACATTTGTTGGCCAAACCGAATTCCTCTCCGGCATCGCGGGAACCGACCGCACGGTTATGATGTTGCTGGGAGCGGATGAGCAGAATCGCTGGTTGCGCGTGGCTTTGGCGACCACGCACGTTCCCATCCGGGCCGTGGCTGACAGTTTAACTGCTGATAAAATTATCCTGGCCATCGAACGTGCGGTAGAAGCCTGCCAGCTTTTAGGTTTGCCAAGAACGCGAGTTGGGGTTTGCGGATTGAACCCCCACGCCGGCGAAGGCGGAAAAATTGGAACAGAGGAGCAAACCGTGATCATTCCAGCGGTTGGGGAGGCTCGGCGCAGAACCGGTGCTGATATTGCCGGGCCTATGGCAGCGGATACGCTTTTCCATTATGCTTTCCGGGGTGATTACGATGCTATCGTGGCCATGTATCACGACCAAGGCTTGGCTCCATTGAAAATGATCGGTTTTGAAACTGGCGTGAATTGGACTCTTGGCCTGCCCTTTATCCGTACGTCACCGGATCACGGAACTGCTTACGACATTGCCGGTAAAGGAGTTGCCAGCCCTTCCAGCATGATTTCCGCTTTGCGGCTGGCTAAAAAACTGGCCAGTCGCTAGCCCCGCAATGTGTCTGGAACCGCGAGGTCAGCGACGCCAAAACCGGTATACACCGTTCCTTCCATTTCCCTTGACGCCCCAATGTATGGTATGCTACCTAAACTGCTGCCACATTTAGCAGTATTCTAGGTGTTTTTATGCGATGTCCCAAATGCGGTTGCCTTGACGACAAGGTGATTGATTCCCGCGCCTCGCGCGAGGGGGCAACTATCCGTCGTCGGCGCGAATGCCTGACTTGCTCCCATCGCTTCACCACCTACGAACAAGTAGAGCGTCCTCGGTTGATGGTCATGAAAAGGGATGGCAGGACGGAAGAGTTCTCCCAGGAAAAGCTCCGCTCCGGGATCGAAAAGGCCTGTCAAAAGCGGCCGGTTACCCAGGAGGAAATCGATATTGTGGTGGAACACATTGTGGATGAGCTTTCCAGCAATTACGACCGGGAGGTTAGCTGCAAGGACATTGGGGAACGGGTAATGTCCGGGCTGCGTGGGCTGGACCCCGTAGCTTACGTTCGCTATGCGAGCGTTTACCGCCGCTTTGAAGAAGCCACTGACTTCGTTCACGAAGTGAAGAAACTGGAGAAACCACATGATACTCTTACGGCAAGATTGCCTGGTATTTAAAAAAGCCAACGGGGAAGGTGTCCCGGGTTCGGCCAAGGAATTCGCAGTGGACGTTATTGGCGAGGCCCTTGGCATGTTGGATGAGGAGGTCGTCAAAAACGCTGCCGAAGCCGTCTTGCATTATTTCAAGGAAGAACTCGGCCGTACCAGCATCACCATCGGTGAGTTCTCCACGGCTTTGGAGGAAACGCTCCGAAAGCTTGGCTATGATATTAAATCCGCCAAGGCCAAGTCAGCATCCAAAGATCCCGGGGTTCTTACCAGGGACCTGCGGGAGATTGCTTCACAATCCGGCATCGGCTACGAACTCCTCTTTTTTTCTCTCCTGCGGGACGAAGTTCGGGACGGCCTGGGCCGTTCCCCCCAAATTCTTCGATTCCTTGGTTTGCGAAAGTGCGTGAAGCATCTGCTTGGCGTAAAAAAGTGGAATGGGCGCTGTCAGACCTTAAGTGATCAGATCGTGGAGTATCTCCGCACTTGCATGGAGGCCGAAAAGGAGCAAGCTTCCTGCTCGTTGCTCGTGTTTTAACCTGCCCGAATGGGCGCGGAGGTTCGGTTATGAGTAAAACGCTTTTCGAAAAAATTGCGACTCGGGAAATTCCAGCCAAAATCGTTTATGAGGACGAACACGTCCTGGCCCTTCAGGACATCAAACCTGCTGCGCCAGTTCATGTTTTGATTGTTCCCAAGAAACCTATTCCCCGCATTGCCGAGGCTCAACCATCCGACCACCAGGTCCTCGGCCATCTTCTTTTAAAGGCAGCTCACGTTGCAGACCAGCTTGGGTTGAAATCCTCCGGCTATCGCCTTGTGATCAACAACGGACCCGATGCAGGAGAATCGGTTCCACACCTCCACTGCCATATTTTGGGAGGTCGGCCCTTAAGCTGGCCACCGGGTTAAAAGGCCTTAGATCTCGCTGAAGGATTTCGCCTGGCTGATTCTCCAAAGCATCCAGGCAAGTTCTTCATAAAAAGTGGGCTTGCTGGGATAAGTAAACAATTCTTCCACGTTTTGAGCAGCCATGTAGGCTCCGCGATTTTGCCCGGCATGCGGGGCAAACTCCACGATGTCCTGCACAAGGGTGCAGAAATTTTTCTGCAGGCTATTGGAGTATCGCTCTTCCAGGTAGGCAAAATCAACGGTTTCACCGCTGATACTGTAACGGGCAATTCCCCCAACCAGAAAAATTTCCAGCATCAAGTGCAGGTTAGGCTCCCCTCGCTGGCGCTTTTCTGCGGAACGCTCCTGGGAACTGCCAGCACCATTAAGCGACGTTTCTTCGTAGCTGGTCTTGGCCTTTCGGAACTCCTGGATCCGAACATTGCCGGCAGCAATCAACATGATGTCCTGCCATGGAAGAGCGAAAACCCGGCCCATTGGGTCATACATATTCAGGTGGGCCGGCAGAAATTCGATTTGGCGGATGACCTTGGCCGGAGGAATGATCGGCACCTCGGATTCTTCCACCACGACGGTATCAATCCCTTCAGCCTGCAGCGCGTCCCGTAAAGCGCTTGCATCCACTACATCCAGGCCCTTGATCAAAATGCCGTAGGCATCCTGGAACATATTTTGCGCGTCAATGTCTCGAAGGGAGGGCAAAACCCTGCAGGCGCGCTTGAGTGCTTCGAGGTCTGGAGCGACGAGCTCTTTTTGCAAAACGGCATACTGCATAGTCGCTGATCTTGCTCCAGCATGCCTGAGTGGCAGCCCGGTGGCAATGGCGGCTTTTATCTAACTTTAGAGCGCCTTTTTAAGCACCTTCCCGAGCCGCTCAATTCCAATCCGGATTTGTTCCTCGGTGGCCCCGCCAAAGCTCAGCCGCATTTCGTGGTTGGGTTTTGAACGAGTCGGGTCCGGCCCGTAACAAAGTTCCCCAGGCACATAAAGGACGTCCTTTTTCAGAGCCGTCTGGAAAATCTTGGAACGAACCCCGGTTTTATTCTTCGCTGGCAGCCGCGCCCACACATACAAGCCTCCCTTCGGAACGTCCCAAAGAACCTCCTCGGGAAAGTGTTGACGGATCGCTTCCACCATCACCGCCGCTTTGGCCGCGTACCGTTCTTGTAACTCGGCCAGGTGGCGCTCGTACAATCCCGATTCCAGGGCGTGAGCCAGCAATTGTTGCAGAAGATTTGCCGTGCCGAAATCGTGATTCCCTTTGACGCGCCGGGTGGCTGTGGCAATCGGCTCCGGGAGCAAGCCAAAGCCTACCCGGGCGCCTGAGGCAAATGGTTTGCTGTAGGTGCCCGCATAAATTACACGGTCGGGATTATCCACTGCTGCCAGCGCGGAAGCCTCGTCGTCCCCATCAAAACGCAGCTCGCGATAAGCTGCATCTTCCAGAAGGTAAATCGGGTGTCCCGCCTTCTTTTCGTAAAACCTCAAAAGATCCAGCGCCGTGCCTTTCTTGTGAAAACTGGTCGTGATGCCGCTCGGGTTTTGAAAGTAACTCACCAGGTAGAGCATCTTCACCTTCTTGATCTCTCCACTGCGTGTGAGCGTATCGAGCGTCCGCTCCAGCCATGACAGGTCAATTCCATCCTGCTGCAATGGAATGCCGCGGCATTGAATGCCACGACTTTGTAAAATGCTCAGGTAAACGAAATAGGTTGGGTCCTCCAGGATAACCATGTCACCCGGGTCGCAAAGGCATTCCGTGACGATGTAAAGGAGTTGCTGGGAGCCGTGGGTAATCAGGACTCGGTCAGCAGAATACACACCCGGGGCTCCATTGTTGTCCAAAGCCTGGACGTCGTGGGCCGTGAGCCGCCGCAGGCATGGATCTCCAGCCGTGCTGCCGTATTGCAACGCTGCCTGCCCGGTTTTTCGGGAGCTGAAAATCTCTTCCAGCAGTTCCAGCGTTTCCTGCACCGGGAGAGATTGATTGTCCGTGAAACCTGCGGCCAGGGACACGACCTTCGGATGATCCAAGGTCATCTTCATGAGCCAGGAGATCGGCGGCTCTTCAGTTCTTTGCGCCAGGGCCGAGAGGGGCGTTTTCTTTGTATTACTGTTCCTCATTTTGTAAAAAGTTTGTGAAGAAGTTACGCAAGCCTTCCAGGTAAAGAACCTTTCCAGCTTCCACGGTATCGGTGTGTCCGCCTGCCAATTCCAAAAACATTTTGGGTTCATTGGCTGCTTCAAAGTTTTTGCGGGCGTGGTGGATTCCAATCGTCTGGTCCTTTGGGCTGTGCGCGATCAGAACCGGGACGTGAATCTTTGGCAGCTTGCTATGTGTGTCGTAGGCAATGCGTGCCAGCCGGCGTATAGGCAGGAAAGGAAACATCTCACTTCCGATGTCCGGGATGGAGGTGAAAGTGTTCTGCAGAATCAGGGCTCCCACGTCCTCCCGGAGGGCCAATTCTGACGCGATGCCACCTCCAAGTGACTTTCCAATCGGGATGATCTGTCTGGGATTAAACCCATGTTCTCTCAGCCATCGATAGCCAGCCTGTGCATCGAGATACGTGCCCACTTCAGATGGCTTGCCCTGGCTTTGGCCATAACCGCGATAATCAAAGGCCAAAACGTTAATCCCGAACTCATGCCACGCCTCATAAAAAGCCCCTCGGTGGCTGATGTTGCCACCGTTCCCGTGCATCAGCAGCAACGTATGGCGCCGCCAAGTTCCTTCCGAGGGAGCGGGTATGAACCAGCCATGCAGGCGCGTTCCATCCTTGCTCTGGAACCACACTTCCTCAAATGTGCAGTTGAGTTGGCATGGATCCAGAATGGTGGACGGCACGTAAACCCGGCTGTGTTCAAACCAACGGATCATCACTTGTCACGGAGTTCCGATTTTGCGAGCTCCGCTTTGCGGTAATGTTGGCATAAAACAGCCCGGGTGGCGAGGGGGTTTCAGCTCGAACCTTACTGTAATTGGGGCTTGTCAGGGCGCACTATTACGAACCAGGCCTCCCGTTCGTTGGCATCCCCGCCCATAATGGTCATTTTCTGGTTCACTCCGCGCTCGGCTTTCCGCACCATTTCACCGTGGCGATATAAGCGTACTACCAGTTCCGTGGGACTCTTAAAAGTAACAACAACCTCGCGATCCTTTGACAAGGAGGCTTTGGTAATTTTTCCGGGTTCAACACTGATTTCCTGCCGGGCTACTTCGTAGTAATCCCGCCATCTAAAAACGTCCGTCAATCGCTTGTTCAGGTCTGCCCCGATCGGCTTCCAGTTAGCGGGTTGGACGGCGGCGGCTTGTGTAGCGTGGACCAACTGCACCCATAGCTTCAGGGAAGTGTTTTCAGGTCCCGCAACCAGCGGAACCGAAAGAGCCAGCAGTATCCCAACCACACTTTTCATGACTATTGGACGGCGTCCTCGACACCTGAACTTCAAAATTTGTGTTACTGTTTTCTGCTGATACTCGAACAAGGGATGATGCCCATCCCAATGCATCGGGCAGTTGGCACCTCCCAACGCGCAATCAACTCTTCGCTCCCTCCGCCGGCTTCAAATCCTGACTCTCCCCAGCAAACACCCGCCGGATAATTTCTTCCACTGGCACTTCCTCAATATCAATGTCGCGAACCGGCAATTCATCGAGCAGTCCTTTGCACGCCGCGATCACTCGATCTCTTTTCACTTTGAGCTTTACGCTCCCAGGGCCCCTTTCCACGACCTCCCCATATTTTTCCACGGCAGCAGCCGGCACCTCGGTGGTTCCTTCCACATGAATGGTAATCAATTTGAAATCCGCAAAGCGGTCGATCACCTGGCTGAGCTGGCCATCGAAGAAAATAGTCCCATGATCGATGATGATCACTCGCTTGCACAACTCCTGGATATCGGCCATGTAATGGCTCGTCAGCAGGATCGTCGTTTTGCGAGTGGCGTTGTAATCCCGCAGAAACTCTCGAACGGTTTTTTGTGAAATAACATCCAGCCCGATCGTAGGTTCGTCCAAAAAGAGCACACGCGGCTGATGCAGCAAGGCCGCGATCAGCTCCATTTTCATCCGCTCACCCAGGGAGAGTTCGCGCACCATGATGTTGAGCTTGTCTTTGACCTGAAGCAATTCAGTCAGGTCTCCCACCGTCTTTTCAAAAACTTCTTCCGGAATGGAATAGATCTTCGCGTTGAGTTCCAAAGACTCCCGTGCCGGCAAATCCCACCAAAGCTGATTCTTCTGCCCCAGCAACAAAGCAAACTGGCGTCGATAGCCATCCTCGCGTTTCCATGGCGTAAATCCCAGGACCGACGCCGCCCCGCTGCTTGGGTACAGCAATCCTGCCAGCATCTTTAGGGTGGTCGTTTTTCCCGCTCCGTTCGGCCCCAGAAAACCAACCAGCTCCCCTTCTTCCACTGAAAAGTTGACCCCCTTCACCGCTGTCGTTTGCTCATACTTGCGATGGAATAAACCCTTCACCGCACCCATGAATCCCGGAGATTTCTTGAAGGTGCGGAAGTTCTTGGTCAAGCCTTTGACTTCAATTGCTGTCATGTGGAGCGTTTTCGGACTCACTGAAGGACCTGCAGAAATTAATGGGTCAAAAGAGGAGACGCAATCCCTGGAAACAGAAATCCACGCCCTGCTCTTCTAAACCAAAGGAAACTATGGAAAATAGGTGGACCATCCCTTAAAGAAGAAATGCGCAAACTCCCCCGGTACGCGGGAAGCCCGAACTCAAAATGCCAGGTGACTCCTCTGCGGCCGCCGCGGAACTCACCGCAGCAATTGCTTCTCAAGATAACTTACCACCTGACGTACCTGGGCGTCGACTTGCATGCGATCCTTAACCAGGCGACAGGCGTGCAGCACCGTCCCATGGTCGCGTCCCCCGAAGGCTTCTCCAATGGTGTTCAGGGAGCTCTCCGTCAACTGGCGCGCCAGGAACATGGCAATTTGCCGTGGAAATGCGATGTTCTCCGGGCGGCGCTTGCTGGCCATATCGGCCAAACGGATGTCAAAGTGTTCGGCCACTTTCTTTTGGATCAGTTCGATGCTGATCGAGAAGCGTCCCTCTTCGTGCAAAACTTCGCGGAGGAGGTTCTCCACCACTTCCAGGCTCAGCTTCTTGCCGGTGAGCGATGCGTAGGAGGCGACCCGAACCAGCGCCCCTTCAAGCCGGCGGACGTTCGTCCGAATCCGGTTGGCCAGAAAATTAACAATATCATCGGGCAACTCCACGCCCATGGCTTTCTCTTTTTTGCGGAGAATCGCCATGCGGGTTTCCACATCGGGCGGCTGCATGTCCGTGACCAGGCCCCATTCAAAGCGCGATACAAGCCGCTCTTCGAGATTCTGGATTTCGCTGGCAGGACGGTCGCAAGTCAGCACGATCTGTTTGTGGGATTCGTGCAACGTGTTGAATGTGTGGAAAAACTCTTCCTGGATACGCTCTTTGCCGGCGAGAAACTGGATGTCGTCGATAAGAAAAACATCCGTCTGACGAAATTTCTTGCGGAAGCGGACCAACTGATTGTTTTGAATGGCGTCGATGAATTCGTTCGTAAACTTCTCGGAGGAAACGTAAGTCACCCGCGCGCCCTTTTTGTGGCTGACCACGTATTGGCCAATCGCGTGCAGCAGGTGCGTTTTTCCGAGACCTACACCACCATAAAAAAACAATGGGTTATAGGATTTGCCTGGTGACTGGGCCACCGCCAGAGCGGCGGCATGGGCAAACGTGTTGTTATTGCCGACGACAAAGGTTTCGAAGGTGTTCTTCGGATTAAAACCAAACTCGCGGTTGACCGCAGCCTTCTCGTTCCATTCAGATTCTTCAGGCGCGGCCTTCGCTGTCTCCCCAGCGACAGGTGGCTCCGTCCGCTTTTCGGGTTGAGCGGTGGTGGAGATTTGAAATTTCACATGGAGCGCCTGCCCCGAAGCCTGTGCCAACACGTCTCGGATCAAGCCGAGATAGTTGTCCTTCAGCCACACCTCGCAAAAGTCATTGGCGACCTCGAGAGTTAGCAGCTCACCATCCAGGTTCCGCGCCTTTAACGGAGCAAACCAAAGATTGTAAATGTCGGCGTTAAGCATGGAGCGCAGCAGCGCCTGTGCTGAATTCCAAATGTGCTCTGCGGAAGATTGCATTTTTAAAGTCCCACAACCCTGTTTTCAGGATTTATTCACCGACGTCTCTGGCAGTTACATAACATCGCTCACGACAAACGTTTACAAACAACCAAATTTTCGCTCTGAAAAGTTTTAAACGACTGTTGGTTCCACAGGAACCTGAGCAACTCTGCCAATTAAAGTACAAAGCCCGTCCAAGCAACAACTTACAAATATCTTAAACCGCCCGCTTGGTTGCCGAACCGAATCGCTCGACACGGACATATTACAGATTCGTGTCAGCGTGGGAAGTTTCTAGTGAAGAAATCGCAGCGTGCATAGATCAACATATTAACTCTTATTCACGAGTTATTAACATCGCCATTTTCCCCTTTAAAATCAGGCCTTCTCTTCGCATCCGAAAAGAAAAAGGGGCACCTCGCGAACGAGGTGCCCCTTGGAACATTTACTTTTACACGTCGTAATAGAGATGGAATTCGTACGGATGCGGACGCAAGCGAATTGCGTCGTGCTCCTTGCGCTTGTGAGTGACCCACATTTCAATAAAGTCACGCGTGAAGACGTCGCCCTTGAGCAGGAACTCGTGGTCTGCTTCGATCGCGTCCAAAGCCTCACCAAGACTTGCGGGCACTTGCGGAACCTTGGCCAATTCTTCGGGCGGAAGCTCGTAGAGATTCTTATCCATCGGCTCGCCGGGTTCGATCTTGTTCAGCACCCCGTCCAGACCCGCCATGAGCAGCGCGGTATAACAAAGGTAAGGATTGGCTGCGGGATCGGGCGGACGATATTCAATGCGCTTTGCTTTTGGAGAATCCGAGAAGGTCGGGATCCGAATCGCAGCGGAACGATTGCGCGCCGAGTAGGCCAGGTTCACCGGAGCTTCATAGCCAGGCACCAGGCGCTTATAGGAATTGGTAGTCGGGTTGCAGATCGCACAAAGCGCTTTGGCATGCTTCAGGATTCCGCCGATGTAATAGAGCGCCATCTGCGACAAACCGGCGTATTCATTGCCTGCGAAGAGCGGCTTGCCTTTTTTCCATAAGCTTTGGTGAGTGTGCATTCCGGAACCATTGTCGCCGAAGAGCGGCTTGGGCATGAAGGTCACCGTTTTGCCATGGCGCCGGGCAATGTTTTTGATGATGTACTTATAAAGCATCATCGTGTCGGCCGTTTTCACGAGCGTGTCGAACCGGAAATCGATTTCCGCTTGTCCGGCAGTGGCCACTTCGTGATGCTGCCGTTCCACCTTGATCCCGAGTTCCTCCATCATCAGGCACATTTCGGTGCGGATATCCTGCTGTGTATCGACGGGAGCGACGGGGAAATAACCTTCCTTGTAACGGATCTTGTAGCCCAGGTTGGGCATTTCATCGCGGCCGCTGTTCCAGATCGCCTCTTCGGAATCCACGGTGTAGAAGCAGCCGTTGCTCTTTTGATCGTACTGAACGTTGTCGAAAATGAAGAACTCGGCTTCAGGTCCAAAAACAGCCGTGTCAGCGAGTCCGGTGGATTGCAGATATTTTTCACCACGTTGCGCGATGCCGCGAGGATCGCGATTGTAAGCCTCTTTGGTGCCCGTTTCAGCAATCGTGCAGGTTACTGACAAGGTAGGTTGAGCGCAGAAAGGATCCATGAAGGCCGTGCTTGGATCCGGCATTGCAAGCATGTCGGAAGCCTCAATGCTTTTCCAGCCACGGATCGAGGAGCCATCGAACCCGAAGCCCTCCGCGAATACTTCCTCGGTAAGCTCGGCCATGGGCACGCTGAAATGCTGCCAGGTGCCGAAGGTGTCCACAAATTTTACATCCACCATTTTGGCCCCGCGCTTGCGCGCCAGATCAATAACGCTCCGGGGCGTCGGTGCTTTTGCTGCTGCGTTTTCTTTACTCATTGGTTTTATGTTTGTAGTTCGGTTCAACAAAAGATCCCTGCGTGTTGGGCGCTTGGGATCGGGCTTTATTTAAACTGCTTTGTCTCCTGTTTCATCTGTCCGGATACGCACTGCATTCTCAATCGTGCTGACGAAGACCTTACCGTCACCTATCTTCCCTGTTTTGGCCGCTTTGACGATCGCATCGACCGCCGATTGGACGATGGCGTCGGAAACGACCGTCTCAACTTTGATTTTCGGAAGGAAATCCACGGTGTATTCGCTCCCTCGATAAATTTCAGTGTGACCTTTCTGGCGTCCGAACCCCTTGACCTCTGTTATGGTCATCCCTTCGATCCCAAGATCGGATAAAGCGTCTTTAACTTCCTCAAGCTTGAAGGGTTTAATAATGGCCTCGATTTTTTTCATCAACTCGATGCGGATACTAACAATCGAGGTTGGGGTGTAAACAGGATTCTGGAATCGCTAAAATTTTTTTATAAAAAGCACTCCCGGAGGGTGGACAAGCACTCAATCGTGATTACCTTGCAAGGTCAGCCAGCGCTTAGGTTCAACCGAGGGAGCGCACAAAAGGGGTTCATTGACAGGGAAATAACAAGAAATCCGAGGATCCAAACGTCGAATGCTGCTTAATCTCTAAAAGCAGCTTAGATAATACGTTTACGTCGTACTTGACTTTGTTTGCAGAAAATGGTTTTTTTGTTATCGGATTACGGCAGACGACTTTAGGGTAATTGTAATTTGTTCTTTTTACCCAACCAGATTTCGGCGCGGGTTTGATACAGACCAGGTGCCGGATATTCCACGTAATCCTACGTTTGTATTAATTCGAAATTCCCCGGGCTTCCGGTCATCCCCTGACCGAGAAGCCCGGTTTTTTTGTAAAAACCAGTCACTTCTCAAATCGCTTCCCTGCTTTCGCCGTAGAAAGCCGCAGAATTTCCCAAACCCGGGTGAAAGACTCTTTCGGGAACCCCATCGCTTTTTTTAGGCGATAGTCGCGTTCCAACAAGTTGCCCGTAGCCTGGGCGTGTCGAAACTCTGTCCATGAAAGGAAACCCTGCAGCCAGCCCCAATGCCCAAGCACCGGTACGGGAAAATCGCTGCCATGCAGAACCCTGGAAGCCAGCGATTCTCGCACGCATTCGGGAACGTGCCGCCCGCGGATCGGAACATTAAACGCGCTCGAGTCTCCAAAAAGATTGGGGAAACGCTGCGTCATCCCCACAAAGGTATTAAAATAATCCGGATCTGTGAGCCCACTTTTCGTGCCGCAGTGAGCCGCGATTACCTTTACACCGCATTCCAAAGGCAAGGTCAGAATGCGCGGATCGGAATACTCTTTTCGGACGACTGGCACGGTATGTTCGCCGCCTGTGTGCGCCAGCAGCGGTAAGCCAGCCTCGGCCATCCGTTCCCAAAACTTTTGGTAGCGACGGTTGCTGCAATCAATATTTTGGCAGTTGGGCAGGCATTTCATCATCGCGGCGCCAGCCTCCAGGCATTTTTCCAGCTCTTCCAGTGCGTCCGGTCGTGCCGGATGGATCGATACTGCGGGAAGGAATTCCGGATGTTTCTTCGCTAATTGAAGGACATAATCATTCGGCACATAGAACGAGCCTTTGCCTTCCATGACCTTGCCATCCTCCTGGTACACCTGCTCATGAGCGAGAATCACGGCGGCACTGAGTGAAGATTCGCGCACCAATAGCAGCAGCCGCTTTACGTAAAGTTGGTCAAAATCTCCCGTTATCGCGCTGAGCGGAAGGCCAATGCTGCGGCACATGAAAGCAGCCAAAGCCTTATGCCAGCCGCCTATACGCAACCAGCAACCTGAGCCGCTGGAACCATTTCCCACAATATGCACGTGCATGTCCACAGGCTTTTGGAATTGGTCCTCCGATGACGTAAACGAGTGGGTATGAGAGTTCATGCGGGTTCCGCCGAGATAGGTTTAGATCTTTTTTCCATGGAGAAAAAGAATATAAAAGGCTTCTTGTACATCCAACAGCTTTGCAAAACGCTTATGTCACGAGCTAAACTGATTCTTTTAGGGGCAACACTGCTGGTTTCCAGCATTCTCTGCACGCGGGCAGCCGATCCGTTCGCTGAATTTATTCGTTCCACTCCTCCGCGGACTCCCGAAGAAGAACGGCAAGGATTTCATCTGCCGCCCGGTTTTGAGGCTCAACTCTTCGCAGCGGAGCCGGAGATCGGCAAGCCCATGAATATGGCCTTTGATGGAAAGGGCCGGCTTTGGATCACCCAATCTCGCGAATATCCTTATCCAGTGAAGCCTGGAAACCGTGGGCGAGACGAAATCCGCGTCCTGGAAGATACCGACGGCGATGGCCACGCCGACAAAATTAGCACTTTCGCTGACGGCTTGAGTATTCCCATTGGACTTTACCCTTATAAAAACGGTGTCATTGCCCTCAGTGTTCCAAATATTTCCTTTTACCAGGACACCGACGGGGATGGCAAAGCCGACAGGACGGACCTGCTGCTGGGACCTGTGGGCTTTGAAAAAGACACACACGGATTGGTTGCTTCCTTCCGCCGCGGTTTTGATGGCTGGGTCTATGCCACGCATGGCTTTAACAACACAACTACTCTGCACGGACGGGATGGCAGCAGCATCACCATGCAGTCGGGCAACACCTGGCGCTTTCGCACCGATGCTTCCAGGGTCGAGCAGTGGACACATGGGCAGGTGAATCCCTTTGGCTTGATGTTTGATCCACGGGCCAACCTTTACTCGGCCGATTGCCATAGCTCTCCCATTTACCAACTCCTGCACGGCGGTTGGTATCCGAGCTTTGGCAAGCCTGATGATGGCCTGGGTTTTGGGCCTACCATGATGCATCACAGCCACGGCTCCACTGCAATCGGTGGAATCGTTTATTATGCCGGCGACATGTTTCCCGCGGAATTTCGCGACAACATTTTTGTGGGCAATGTCATGACTTGCCGGATCAACCGAGACACTCTCGACCCGCACGGCTCCACCCTGATTGCCAAGGAAGCGCCGGATTTCCTGCGGTGCGATGATCCGTGGTTCCGCCCCGTAGATCTGCAAATGGGGCCAGACGGCGCGCTCTATGTGGCCGATTTCTATAATAGGATCATCGGACATTACGAGGTGCCGCTCAACCACCCTGGCCGGGACCACGAGAAGGGGCGTATTTGGCGGATTGTTTACAAGGGAGGGGAAAAGACGACTCCCAGGATTGATGCTACCAAAGCAAACGTTTCAGAGCTGATTGCTGAGCTGGGTGCGCCCAATCACACCCGCCGCTTGCTTGCGCTCGATCAACTCACTGATCGGCTGGGCGAGAAGGCAGTCGCTGACGTTCGGAAGATGCTCCGTTCCTCCAAAATCCCGGAGCAAAAAGCTTACGGAATCTGGGTGCTTTATCGTCTTGGCAAGGCCGAGAATTCAGATTACGCCCGGCTTTTGAAGGATCCCTCACCGCTCGTGCGTCTCCATGCCGTGCTCGCGGCAGGCTCCGGGCCGAAACCCATCCCCTCCGAATGGGCCGTTCAGGCTTTGCAGGACAAGGATGCGTTTGTCCGCCGGGCCGCTGCATTTGGAGCGGCTCGCGTTGAGGATGGCTCCACGGTCAAAGCCTTGCTTCAACTCAGGCGCTCCGTGCCTGCGGATGATACACACTTGCTCTATGTAGCCCGAATGACGCTGCGCGACGCTGTTAGCCAGCCTTTGAAACAAGAACGAACCGTGCTGGATGCCATGCGCGAAGAAAGCCTGTCCGAAGAAGATTCGCGCACGCTCGCGGACGCCGCTGCCGCCATTACGAACAGGTCCGCGGGAGCGTTTCTGCTAACCCACCTGCAAAAGTATTCCGAACCTCGTGAAACCATGACTCGCTACCTCAAGCATGCCGTGCGTTATCTTCCCGAGGACCAATTGGATACCTTGGCTGCCCTGGTTCGCAACCGTTTCAAAGGAGAAGCAGAATTGCAGTACAGCCTCTTCAAGTCGATTCAGGAGGGGCTGAGCCAACGAGGGACCAAGCTCTCACCCGGCGCCCGGGAATGGGGAGCTGAACTCGCCGGGCAATTGCTGGCCGTGGAACCTGCCGCCAATACCTGGGTCAATTCGCCGATTGAAGGAATGAAAAACCAGGCCAATCCCTGGTCCAGTCAAAAGAGGGCTTCCGCCGATGGTGACAAAGAATCCTTATTCCTGAGCAGCCTGCCCAAAGGAGAACAACTCACCGGGCGGTTGCGCTCGCAAGCGTTCGCCATCCCTGCCCAGCTTGAATTTTACATGGCTGGCCATGATGGTTCCCCGGACAAGCCCGCGCAGAAAAAAAACATGATGCAACTCCGGCTTGCTAGCACTGATGAGATTGTTGCCACCGCCAACCCCCCCCGGAATGACCTGGCGCAGCCGATGAAGTGGGATTTTAAAAGTATGGGCAAAAGGGAGG
The DNA here is from genome assembly GCA_028293425.1 of Verrucomicrobiales bacterium. GTDB lineage: Bacteria > Verrucomicrobiota > Verrucomicrobiia > Limisphaerales > JAQGOV01 > JAQGOV01. The sequence continues at coordinate 12,527 of JAQGOV010000461.1, read as the reverse complement.
TTGTAGGCCAAAAAGCTTACCTGGAGATTGTGGATGGTGATGATGCCGGCGCTTACGCCTGGATGGCCGTCGGCCGCTTCTCGCCCGCCGTGGTTTCAGTCCCCGCTGACGAGCCGGGCCTGGTGGCCAAGCGTCAAGCCGAAGCAGCCGAACTTGCCCGGACTTTGCCGGCCCCACAACTCGAACCTGCCCTGCGCAAGCTGGTCGCAAATCCTGCCACTGCCAGCGAAGCCAGAATGGCCAGCGCAAAGGCTTTAGTCACTTTTCATCCCAACGAACAGCTTGGGGCTGTGGTGGAGGTCCTTGGCGATTCCGCGACTCCAGAACCTTTACAGGTGGCAATTGTGCAATCGCTCACCGGCAAGACTTCGGATGGACTGCTCGCGGAAGCCATGAAGACATTGCCCCGGCGGTTGCAATTGAAAGTGGCCCAATCCCTTGCTGGCAGCGCCACTGGTTCCGACGACCTCCTGAAGCTGGTGGGCGCAGGCCAGGCCCCGGCTTCGTTGCTCCAGGAGAGGAGCGTCAAAGACAAGCTTACGGCGGCAAAGCCAGAGAATGCGAAACGCATCGAGCAACTGACCAGGAATCTCTCCAGTGCTGGCGAGCAATTGCAAAAACTCATTGATAAACGGCGCACTGGTTTCAAGGCTCCCGGCGCTGTTGCCGCAAAAGGTGAACAGCTCTTCACCCAGAATTGCCGCACCTGCCATCAATTGGAAGGGCAAGGAGGACTGGTTGGACCTCAACTGGACGGCATCGGCAACCGCGGTTTGGAACGGCTCTGCGAGGATGTGTTGGACCCGAACAGGAGTGTGGACCACGCCTTCCGCACGACGCTGCTTATCCTCACGGATGGGGACGTGGTCTCTGGTTTGTTCCGGCGCGAGGAAGGCGAAACCTTGGTTTTGGCGGAGGCAACCGGCAAAGAAGTCAGTGTTGCCAAAAAGAAGGTGCAGGAAAGGAAGCAATCCGAGTCCTCCCTCATGCCCGATAACTTCGGCGACCTTTTGTCCCAGGATGATTTCAATCATCTGATGGCCTTTCTATTAAGCAAAGGCACCAAAGGCTCCGCGCAGAAATAAGCGAGCGACGGCGGAAGTGTCCGGAAAAAGCGAAAACCTCTTGAATCGCGACATAACTGCCTTGCTTGCATCAACTTTCCCGTTGACACCAAAGGCTTCCGCAGGTCTTAATCGAATATTGCCGTTCAGTTGCCCTGCACCGAGCCAGCAGTGTCGTCCGACGGTGCGGCCTGAAATTATGAACAACTTGAGTTCAAAAAAGTCAGCACCCGTTGCGCAAGCACTCGCAATGGTGACCACGGCAACTTCAAACAGTACCAGTCGAGGCAAACGAGGATTTAAGACAACAACCAAAAACTAAACAACACTATGGACAACGGTATTGCACCAAACGCAAAACGGCTACTGTATGCCGGCTTCATGGCCATTTTGGCCGCGGGCGTCGGCTTCTCGATCCGAGCCGGTATTCTCGGCCAATGGGCTGAACAGTACGGATTTACAATGACGGAATTGGGCCTGATAACCGGCGGGGGTCTCACTGGCTTCGGGGTTATCATTATTCTTTCCAGCCTAATTGCAGATCGTGTTGGTTATGGAAAACTGATGGTTAGTGCTTTCGTTCTCCATTTGCTTTCGGCCGTTCTCACATTGGCGGCTGGCGCCGCATTTAAAGCCGGGGGAAAACCGGCAGCCTTCCAATGCCTTTATTGGGGCATGTTTTTGTTCGCTATCGGAAATGGCGTTTGCGAAGCAGTTGTGAACCCTTTGGTCGCAACTTTATTCCCGAAGGAGAAGACACACTACCTGAATATTCTGCACGCAGGCTGGCCGGGTGGGTTAATCATTGGCGGCTTGGCCTCTTATTTTATGGCAGCCGGCGCTGGTGATAAGGCAGTTGCCTGGCAGGTCCAAATGTCCCTTTTTCTTATTCCTGTGGTAATCTACGGGCTCATGTTACTTGGCCAGAGGTTTCCTAAATCCGAGGCGAGTGAACACGGCGTCAGTTTTGGGCAAATGCTCGCGGAGTTCGCTTCTCCGGTTTTGCTCGTTCTGCTGTTGATCCATGCTTTGGTCGGTTATGTTGAATTGGGAACGGACTCCTGGATTGGGAAGATCACCGGGGCAATCATGTCCGACCCCAAGAAGGGTTTGCTGCTCTTCGTTTACACCTCTGGTTTGATGTTTGCGCTCCGCTTTTTTGCTGGTCCAATTGTTCATCGTACATCCCCGTTAGGGTTGCTCTGCGCCAGCGGTGTGCTTGGATGCATAGGTTTGACACTTCTGGGAAACGCAACTTCGATAATCTACTGCGTTATCGCTGCAACAGTTTATGCGTGTGGTAAAACGTTCCTTTGGCCAACCATGCTTGCAGTGGTTTCGGAACGGTTTCCCAAAGGTGGAGCCGTTACGATTGGTGCGATGGGAGGAGTGGGAATGCTCTCCGCCGGGTTGCTTGGCGGCCCCGGAATCGGTTTCAAGCAGGACTATCATGCGGCTAAGCAGCTTCAGACTGAGAATCCCGCTGTGTACGAGCGCTACAAAGCTTCCGCACCAAATACTTTTCTAACCTTCAAAACTACTGGGTTGGATGGCTCGAAGGTTGGTGTGCTTGAAGATGAAGGCAAGGAACTGACCCGGGCCAACGAGCTTCTCGCTAAGGAAGGCAAAAAGGACGAAAATTCCGCAAATCTCCTCGCGTGGTGGACTGCTGCCAAGCCCAGTGCGGCGCAAGATAAGCCGCTGGTGCAAGGTGCCTCCCTGCATGGCGGACGCATGGCTTTGAAAATTACTGCTGCGGTACCTGCCACAATGGCAGTCCTTTACCTCTTGTTGATTTTATACTTCAAATCACGCGGTGGATATAAACAGGTTCACATCCATGGTGCTGGCAAGAAAGCCGAAGAAGTAGCTGAAGTGTCTTAAGTTTCTGAATTCCCTCAAAGTAAAGGCGGCTCGTTGGAGCCGCCTTTACTTTTGCAAAAATTGGAGGCTGCCAGGTTCAGGAACGCCCAGTCTGCTGCAACGCTTCCTGGGCCTTTTCCTTCAGCGCTGCCCGGTCATTTGAAGAAAGCCCGGCCGGATCAAAACGCAGTTTATAATGCAAAAGAATTAACTGCTGCAATTGCGCCCGGCAAGGGGCTCTCACCTGGATGCGCCTTGCCCATGATGAAAGGGTTTCGGCCGGCAGGCGTCCCAGTCCCAGGGCAGCCAGCTTTTTTTCCACGAGGTAAAGCTCGGAGTCTTTTCCAGGCCAAACCTGCTTCCTAGAAGGGGCTGACTTCTTTTTGTTCACGCGGAGCACTCGCTTCTTCCAAAATAATCGGGAAAGAAGAAGCACCAGCAGGACTACTAAACCCCAAAGGACATAATCCCGGAAGGCGTTTTTGGTCCAACGCCATCTGTTAAACTCAAACCACATTCTGGACCAGCCATCCGAGATGTTTTGGAATAGTGAGGTCTCGTGGTTGCTCGATTCTTTCCACGACGGCGGTGTGGTATCGAAATCGTGCCACAAGCCATCATAGTAGGCCATGGCCCAAGAGTGTGCATGCTTCTCCCGGACAAGGTATTCTTTACCGGCACGCTCCTGCACGGAATATCCCAGCGCATAACGAGCCGGGATCCCGGCTTGCCGCAGCAATAGAACCGTGGCCGTGGCAAAGTATTCACAATGTCCCTTTTTGGTGCTGGTCAGAAATTTTGCAAGCGGCGTGAGGCCGGACTTCGTTGGAGCATCGTCCCCAAGCCAGGTGGTATACTCAAACTGGTTAATGAAGAAGGATTGAAGTTTCCTGAGAACCAACTCAGGAGGCTCCCCGTTCGAAAGCCCAAGCTGTGCAGCAACCTCCGCCACAGCCCTTTTCTCCGTCAAAGGGATATCCAGATCATCCAGTTCGGGGGCACAATCGAGGCTGGGTCCTTTATCATACTTTGCCTGAAAACTCACAAAGCCAGGGCCTTCTTTTACATGCACAACTCCCATGCGGTTCGTTTCGAGCGCATAGACTGGCAGATCCTCTAACTGCGAGGTGCCATACGGCAGCGGCAGAGAGCCACGGCCCTTTGGCAGCAGCCCGGAAATCGTTACAGACCTTCGGGAAATCTTGGTGGGAAGAAGCCTCCAGGAGGTCTCTGTTTCCGGGATTACAGACTGGAAATCCCTTCGGGTGACGTACCAGAGCGGGGACTTAAATAGATTATAGCTCCCTTCCCGCAAATACGCCGGAGGTGCCTGGCCCTGAGTTTCCAAACGATAAACAATTTTTTTGGAAAGCTGAAGCTTCCCAATCGAGCCAAGAGAAGTCCGAACCTTGGAATCTACATTTTGGCGCCCAAACCGGGAAAGGATTAGCGAATCAAGCCCTTCCACCATTCGCTGGGCCTGGCTTAAACCCAATGAAGCAGCGAACCCGCACCCTGCAATTAAAACTACGGTGCAAACCCAGGTCACGGGCGAATAGCGCACCGGCCGATGAAACCAAAGAGCCCATACAATGAATCCAACGAGCGCGGGGAAAAACCATCGGAAATTCGCATTGGCTGCGCTAGCGGAAAAAAGACACAACGCAAAGTAAGGAAATGATACATTCAGGCTGAACTGGCCAAACAATGCGTCATCATTTTGAGCGCGACGGCGTGCCAGCCATGAAAATCTTGAAATGTCGATCATTTCCCGGTTGCCGTAAACCTGTGCGGCCATGATTGGAGCAAAAACCATCGGAAGCCACTGGAAGAGCACCAGGACCGATTTGGTCGTGTTAGCCAGCGCCACGGTTCGGTTAGCGGGCGATGTTGCTTCCAGCAGATTGGTCACAGCCGCGGCGCCATCGTTGGAAGCGAAACCGTACACGCTTGCCCCGACAAATAAGACCGTGCATAGATTCCAAATGCGCCGGAAATCGTTCTGATGAAATTCCCAGCGAGATTGAATGATGCGGCTCCCTTCGATTACCACTCCAAGCAGCAGGCCCATCAAAAATAGGTTGGTTTGCCAGCCCCAGAATAGCAGCACCGCGAACATGAGGCCAGGCGGAGTCCTGAGTCCGCCGCTCAACGGAGCGGTAATGGACGGATTCTTCTCGGGCATAGGCGAGATCATAGCTCCAGCAGGCGCTCCTGCACCTTATCATGTTCGATGACGTGGATGGGCATGGGCATGTCCGAAAGGTTGCTGAGTTTCTTTTGCCCGCCCGGTTCTATCACCACTATCACAAGCAGAGGAACGCCAACTACCTGCAGGCTCCGAACCAACTCGCGTCGGGATTCATTCCAATTCAGGAAAATGCAGATGCAACCGCTGAGCAGGGCCGCATGCTTCAACACCAAATCCTGCAGCGTGTCGAACCGCTTGGCTGGGCAAAGCTGCACAGCCGCCAGAACTTCAAGCATCTGCTCCATGTGCGCTACGCCGCGTCCCGCTGTAAAGCAAAAGGCCTCCGCACCGACAAACATCAGGTCCAGCAATGATTCCTGCGTATTGATCGTATAAGCAAACGAAGCCGCTATAGAGACGGCTTCCTCAAATACCTCTGCTTTCTCCCCTCCTGCAAAAGTATCCAGGATCAGCGCGTGCCGCACAAAAAACTCGTCCTGGAACTCCTTTACAATTGGTCTCCCGGTTTTTGCCCAGCTTTTCCAATGAATGTGGCGCATCGGGTCTCCTCGTCGGTAATCGCGCAGAGAAACAAATTCCTCGGATTCACCAATGCTCGAAGCCATCGCAATTCCGCCGGGCTGATATTTCGTCGACCCAGGCAGGGCCAATGGCGATACCAGGTAACGCTTTGGCAAAATCGCCACTGATTGCGGGAGGTCCATCCGAACAAAGGAACGGAATAATCCCAGTGGATCAGACCGCGCGATGGTGACTCCTTCAAAACGGAGCATTCCACGACGGAATGGAATAATCGTCACTTCCGCCGCACCGCTGGACTGTGGAGCAAGCCGAGGAATGGCGGCCTCCTCAACTTTGGCCACACGCCTCAATCTGCGCGGGTTGCGGAGCACTCGGATGAATCGCCATTCAAAGAGTACTAGGGCATGCTCCGCGGCGGGATGTTTCCGTGGATCCGCCAAATCCTCAAGAAGCACCAACCCCCGTTGCTCTTTCGATGTTTTGTTCTCGATCAGGACCTTGTACCGGATAGGTGAGCCCACACTGCCAAAACGAGGCAAATGACGTTGCACTGAAAAACGCGCGCGGAAAAAAAACGAGAACACAAATGCCGCCAACAGGAGGCAGAAAAGCAGAGCAAAGGTTTGATAAGCCAGCGATTGCTCGGAATCCATGGCCAGCCCTCCGGTCATGAGCAGCCCTGCAATTGCCAGTGTACCGGCCTTGGTAAAGCGTCTTCCAAACCAGGCTCCAAGTGCCGAGCCTGGCCAAAATCTTTTAAAAAGGAATCGTTTCATGGGAGCTCAAGCTCCTTCATTTTTGTCCGGTTGTTGGCGTTCTGGCTCACAACCCAAGATCAAGCTGGTACTCGAACCTTCTTCAATACATCCTCAACCACCGCCCGAGCTGTTCCACCGGAAAACTTGGCTTGCTGGTCCATCACCAATCGATGCGCGATGACCGGGACCGCAAGCTCCTGGATCTGTTCCGGGGTAACGAACTCCTGCCCATCAAACAATGCGAGCGCTTGCGCTGCTTTCATAAGCGCTAACGAAGCTCTTGGGCTCGCCCCCAGCTGCACACCAGCCATGCCCCGGGTTGCGCCGGCCAAATCCACGATATAACGCTTAAGCTCATCGCTAATCCGGATTTCTTTCACGGCACGCTTGAGGTTAAGCACATCCTGCAGGGACACGCAGGACGTGATTCTTTGGATGGGGTGGCTTTTCTCCTGGGCGTTCAGGATCGAGACCTCATCGTCAGCCGACACGTAACCCAAGCCAAAGTTCATGGCAAATCGATCCATCTGGGCTTCCGGGAGAGGATAGGTACCTCGAAATTCAACCGGGTTTTGAGTTGCAATCACAAAGAACAAGTCTGCAAGAGGCCGGCGCTTGCCTTCCACGCTCACCTGCGCTTCACCCATTGCTTCCAGCAGCGCGGACTGTGTTCGAGGTGACGCCCTATTGATTTCGTCCGCCAGCAGCACATTTGTAAAAATAGGCCCTTCATGAAACTGGAACTCCTGCACTTTCTGGTTGTAAATGGCCACGCCCAAAATGTCCGAGGGCAGCAAATCTGGGGTAAACTGCACGCGGTTAAAGTCAGCATCGATCGATCGGGCAAGAGCTTTCGCCAAGGTGGTCTTGCCCGTGCCGGGATAATCCTCCAGAAGCACATGTCCATCGCTGGCCATGGCAGCCAGGAGCTTTCGCAACGCGGACTTTTGCCCGGTAATGACCAGTTCGATATTAGCCAACAACTTCTGGTAAACCTGAATCGGCGTAAGTTTGTTCATAGGTGGAGAGAAGGTTCCGCAGTTGCATTGGCATTAATCTTTTGCGGCATAGACTGTTATAATAACACATCATTCAGCCAAAAGGTGCGGTCGGCCGACACATCATTTTCAGCATTAGACGGGCCAGTTGTTCTGATGCACTCACAATCCTGCGGCGCAACCCCCTTAACACAGGATAAAGCGAAATGACGATTTGGACACGGGGTTATCGCAGCGGTTTACGCCCCATTTGACGCGGGTGGAATGTGGCAAAAAGACGCCCCTGAACCAAAATTCACGCAACATCCGCTTCCAGGAAAAGGTCTTGGCCCAGTTGGCTCCAACGGATTTTGGAAAGCCGAAGTGCCTCCGCTAATCGTTCCACTCCGCTGCCGGAAACTGCTTTCATGGAATTCCAGCCGCCTAGGATTTTCGGCGCATAAAAAAATGCCACCCTGTTTGCCTGGCGGCCAAAAAGAAAAGCGGCGTTAACCTCTCCTCCCCCTTCGACCAGCAGACTGGTCACATTTTGGGATCCGAGCCATTTCAAAAGCCAGGGAAGCTCAATGCGCCCTTGCCCGGGTGCAATCAACACCGTTGCATTTTTGCGAAGCGCATTGACCTTGCGTTTGGAAGCAGACTCCGTGGCCACGATGGTGGTTAAGGAAGCAAAAGAGTCCGAGACGACAGTGCTCCACAAAGGAGTGCGTGCCTGGGAGTCCAATACAATCCTTCGCAGCCGGCCCGGTTCTTCCGGCTGCCCGGAGGCATTTCTCACCGTGAGCGATGGATTATCAGCAAGAATGGTGTTAATCCCGACCAAAATGGCATCCGTGCCCTGCCGAAGCTGCATCCCGCGGGCCCTCGCGGCTTCTCCCGTTATCCATTTCGATTCCCCATTACTGTTCGCAATCTTACCGTCCAGGGTCATCGCGGCTTTGACGGTGACGAAAGGCGTGCGCTGCACAATCCAGTGATTGAATGCTTCGTTGAGCTCCGACGCTTCTTCCGCCAGGATTCCGGTCGTGACCTTGAGTCCCTTCTCGCGCAATAAATCAAATCCTTTCCCGGCATGGTTCGGATTGGGATCCATGGCGGCAACCACTACCCGTTCCACCCCCGATCGGATAATGGCTTCCGTGCAGGGAGGGGTCCGGCCGAAAGTTGAACAAGGCTCCAGTGTAACGTAAAGTGTCGCTCCCCTGACTACGTTTCCCTGCCGTTCTGCATCGCGAAAAGCTTCGATCTCAGCGTGCGGTTGGCCAGCCCGCTGATGCCAGCCCCGTCCCAGGACGCGCCCGTTCTTTACCAGGAGTGCGCCTACCATTGGATTAGGCGAAACAGTCCCAAGCCCCCGCCGGGCTAATCGCAAGGCCCGTCGCATGAGCGCCCGGTCGTTTAAAGTCGATTTCATCTGCCCGGTGGATTTCCTGAAGCCTGTCTGCTGCCTTAAGAAAAATTACTCCTCTTCGGAAAAGAGTGCTTTGGCGAACTCTTTTGGATCAAAAGGCTGGAGGTCTTCGGGCTTCTCGCCAAGTCCTAAAAATTTAATGGGGATATTGAGTTCCTTCTGAATTGCCACGATCATGCCCCCTTTGCTGGTGCCGTCCAGCTTGGTTACAATCAGCCCGGTCAATGGAACAGCCTTGTGAAATTCGCGAGCCTGATTTAGCGCGTTCATGCCGGTGGTGGCATCAAGGATTAGCAGCGTCTCGTGCGGGGCGCCGTCAAGTTTTTTGCCCATTACCCGGTGCAGCTTCTGCAATTCCTGCATGAGGTTGTGCTTGGTATGCAACCGGCCAGCCGTGTCGACGAACAGGAAGGTTGCCCCTCGAGACTCGGCTGCCGTCACCGCATCGTGTGAGACCGCGGCAGGGTCCGCGCCATACGCTCCAGAAATAACCGGAACATTTAAGCGTTCGCCCCACAATTTAAGCTGCTCGATAGCGGCCGCTCGAAAGGTATCGCACGCCCCCAGAACCGCTGTCTGGCCCTGGCTTTGCACGTAATGAGCGAGCTTTGCGCTCGTGGTCGTCTTTCCTGTGCCGTTCACTCCAACTATCGAAACTACCGTCAATCCATTGGGATTGCGCTTGAGCGACGGATTGGAAGTGGAAAAGCTTTTCTCCACCTCCTGCCGTGCCACATCGAAAAAGTCCAAACCTGCCCTGCCTTGCGTTTCATAGCCAAGCTTGGTTGCTTCAATAATTTGCGAGGTCATGGCAGTGCCAAGGTCCGCTGCCAGCAAGGCTACTTCCAGTTCCTCAAGAGAGTGGCCGGAAAGTCGCGGCGAGAGCGTGACGATCCGCTTGATCTCGTGCGTGAGTTTGCTCTGGGTTTTTTGCAGTCCCTCTTTAAATTTATCGAAAAGGCCCATGGGAAGTTTCGAGGATCGGGTTAGGCTTGGGATCAGGATGAAGATTGCGGCGGAGAACCGGCTAATTTAAAGCCACGTTCGGCAGCCTGTTGAATCACTCGGTTTTTGAGCAATTCTACTCTTTGATAAGGAAGCTTCACGGTGCCGATCAATGGTTTGCCTTTGCTCAACCCGTGGCAATCCGACCCCCCCGTGACCAGCAGATGATGGCGCTTGGCCATTTGCAAATAGTTCTCGGTCGCGCTCGGGGTATGTTTGGTGTGATAACACTCCAGCCCGTCCAAGCCCATTTCCACCAGGGGCGGGATCAAATCGTCGTTCCGATTCAGCGCGGGATGTGCCAGCACCGCCAAACCTCCCGCCTGGTGCACCAATTCGATGGCATCCCGGGCAAACATTTTAAATTTCGGCACCCAAGCTGGCCGGCCCTTTTTTAGAAAACGTTCAAACGCTTCGTCCAGTCCGCCGCAAAAGCCCTCCTGAACCAGGGCTCGGGCCACATGAGGCCTGCCCGGCGAGCGGCAATTCGCCAGCTTAAAAACCGTTTCTTCCTGCAAAGGGATCCCGTGCTCGTTGATGCGCTGCACCATTTCCCGGATTCGCCGCTGGCGGACCTCCTGGAACTTGGCCAGTTCGCCCAGCAATGTAGCGTTTTCGGTATCCAGGAAATAGCCCAACAGGTGAATCTCAAAATCGTTCAGCTCGGCAGTCAATTCACTCGCAGGAATGAACTCAACGCCTAAAGCCTGGCAGGCCGCGCTCATCCGCGGGCAGCCTTCAACAGTATCGTGGTCGGTTAGGGCTATAGCCTTTAATCCGCACCGTTTCGCCTCCTGCGCCAGTTGTTCCGGGGTGTAGGTCCCATCCGAAAAATTGGTGTGCAGATGAAGGTCAGCAAACACGTTCTCAATTATTCTTACTTGTATCAAAGGCGTTTCCAACTGGCTGATTTATTTGGCATCCCGCGCTGGGCGCATCAGGTCGCCCTTCACTCGATCAAGAATGCCGTTCACAAATTTACCACTGTCCTGCGTTGAGAATCTTTTCGCAATGTCCACCGCCTCGTTAATGCTGACTACAGGGGGTATGTCGTCACGGTGAAACATTTCGAAAATAGCCAGGCGCAAAATGTTCCGATCGACCGCGGCCATTCGGTGCAGATCCCAGTTCAAGGCGTACTTCTTGATTGTGGCATCCAAATCATCTCTCCGCTCCAGAACGCCACGTATCAAAGGATCTGCAAAAATTCGCACGGTCGCTTCCTCGGTCGAAGGCGGAGGCAATTCCGTTGGCTGCCCCCAGGTTGCAGCCCCGCCGCGTTCTTCGGCAATTGCCGAGGCGCGTTGCGAATCCCAAAAATGATTCAGCGCATCCTCCAGGTTCTCTGGAGGATTGATTTCATGCTGAAACAAAAATTGGATGGCACGCTCCCGCGCCTCACGTCGTTTTCCCATAATTAATCAAAGAATGCCGAAGAGCCCTCCCCTGCGGAAAGGAAAAACTCCATTGCTTCTTCAGCATTTGCCCCGAGCATCTGGTTCCTCCTGGGCTTTCGCATCGTTTTAATCGATATTGCGTTCAAGATTTTCCAATTAACACCAATTCAGGTCGAAAGGCTAGGCTCAGGAGGCAAATGAATGTCCGGATAGTTGTAAAACAGTGAAAAACGAAGAACCTGACCATATGGGTCTGAGCACGCCAACCGAATTGGAACGATTGCGGAACGAGCAGAAAAGTCTTTTAGACAGGCTCGATCGTGTGGGCATCATGCTCACCCAGGAGGAAGCGCGGGCACAAATTGCTGTGCGGACACTCGAAAGATTGCGCCAGGAGCAAGCATCAGTGGCTGTGGACCTCAACCTCCTTTCGGATCGGATGGCCGTCCTTCAGCGGCAGTTCAGCCAGGGACAAAACGCTCCCCAGATCGCCACGTCTGGTGGTATGCCGCCGCAAAATCAGGGAGCGGCAGTTCCGCCTATCCTTCCGGTATTAGAGCCGCCTCCCTTGCCCCTGCCGGATTCCTTTAGACGGGCAACAACCGAGAAGCCAGTTGTAACGCCAAAGGAGCCGACTCTCCAAGGTGCCCATCTCCTGGATTCCTCTGCCCCCAAACCCACCCTCCAGGTGGCACGTGGCTCCTTCGAAATGCGGTTGGGAACTTACTGGCTGGTCAGAATTGGGATTGTGATGCTGCTCAGCGGAATGGTGTTCCTGGGTAATTACGCCTACAAAAATTTCATTGGGAAGCTCGGGCCTGGTGGCAAGATCACGCTTCTGTACTTCGCCAGTGCTCTATTGCTGGTGCTCGGCAAATGGATCGGGCGTCAGCAGGAAACTCTCAAGAATTATGGTCAGGTGCTCTTCGCAGGCGGTTTGGCAGCGGTGTATTTCACCACCTACGCGGCTCACCATGTCGTTCCGTTGCAAGTAATTGTTAGTCCTTTGCTGGATGGGGCGCTCCTTCTGGGGTGGGCTGGATTCATGGTGTGGCTCGCTACCCGCGACAAATCAGAAACCCTCGCGCTTTTTGCGGTCGGTTTGGGATACTACACCTCAATTATCACGCAGGTCGGTCTGTTTACACTTTATTCCAATGTGATCCTGACGGCGGCAGCCGTGTTCTTTCTTTTGCGTAATCGCTGGGCCACTCTTACTTTTGGGAGTCTGGCCGCAACGTACGCTGCTTATGGTTTCTGGCGATTCAATCACCAGGGCGCCTGGCGATGGGCGTCG
>JAQGOV010000442.1 GCA_028293425.1 Verrucomicrobiales bacterium | reverse complement strand
TCGAGGAGGTGGGCGCTTTAAAGGATGAGTACGAAACGGCCGCATGATTCTCCATGAGGACCAATGACATTTGATTTGCAAAAGATACTAAAGAGCAAGCGCCGCTTTCGCCGTGAACTGGCTTCTTGACCGATGGTGGAAACGCTTCGCAGGCTGGACAGGTTGCGCGAGCGTGCGCTCAGTCTGCGGCCCGGTGCGATGCGAACACCAGAGGCTTCCGCTTTTCGGGCTGAGTCCGTCGTTTCCGATAAGGGTTGAGGGGAAATTTCTTCTCACTTAGAACTGCGGGTCATCCACCCAGCTTCGACGGTCCTGGCTCATCTGTTCGAATAGCTCCAGACGAACTTCTGCAAGGTCATGACCCGTCCGGTTTTCCACTATTTGTGGAGCAGGGAAGTGACCGCGTGGCGATCTACGAGGCATCGATTCGCGGTTCTGGACTTGCTGAGCGGGGATATCGGCAGGAAGTGAATGAGCTGTCGTGCGGTCAGAATCAGGATGAAACCACACCAGCGTCAGACACCCGAGGAATGCGGCAAACATGAAGAGCCAAAGCGCATTGCGAATGCCCCATACCCCATCCGTGTTTTTGTCGGTTTGCTTTAGCTGCTGCATATCTCCAAGCCGTGCCTTTCAATACGATCTTAAATTAGCGCCGGTTGTCAATCTGGTGTGGAGTCAATGATGTGCAAAATATTTATCGAGAAGGGAGGAGGGCCAAAATCTAACAGAAGAAAACAAGGTTAACAAAGAAGATGTGGGGGAGGGACGTGTTTGTTGGTCGTTGTAAACGCAGGTTGTCGCGTTGAAGCGGCGGTGACAATGGGCTGCCTTCAGGTCACCTCGCCGGGGTTTTGGAAGGAACATCCTTGTTGGGGACAGCGTAAACCTCTTAGGGTGGCGGAAAGTCCGCCTTTGCAATTAACTATGATTCAGCCAGGCAGCACAGCCCGATTTGTGAAAACGCCAGAGTGGGTGGCGCGGATGCCCGAGGAGAGCCGTCAGGTTTTCGAGTTCTGCCTGGGACGTATGTACCGCGTCGAGGAAATTGACGACGATGGGGTGTTTGTGCTGGATGTGAGCGCGGATATCGACGAGCGCTTCGGCGGTTTTATGAACGATATCCGGCTTGAGGCAGAGTTTCTGGAGGAGGTTATATAAGTGCCGAGCTCATTTGCCATTAATCATGACTCGGTTCCCAGCGCGTGTGAGCTTTTCCGATACAGGTGGCTCCGTTTGCAGATTTGGAGAGTTCGAGGTGGTGAAATAGGAAATCCAGCCCTTGGCGGGAAATCGCAGATCGAGGACCTGCGTATCAATTTTCACCATGGGAAGCACCTCCGCATCTGGTGCGAATTCGAGCTTCTCGACCACACTGACAATGGTAAGGTTCGTGGTTAACTGCCATCGCCCGTCAACTTCGTGAAGGTCATGGTAAGCGAGCAAACTTTCCTTCGGGATATTCTTTCCGCTCAACCTGGTCCAGGATTTCACCCGGTATGCAGCTCCGATGAACCCTGAGTCGTAAGGAGGAGGATAGTTTTGCACTAGGCTCTTCGAGGCATTCCGGGGGGCCTTCAGTCGGGCGAAACCCGGCTTGTAAATTTCCAGCGTGCTGGGGAAAAGGTCAGATGGTTCGCCAAACGAGGCCTTGAACCGGACTTGGTTGGTTGGCCAGGACGACCGCTGGAAAATATTTGTCATCATCTGCTTGTTTTGCAACCCGCTGCAGTAGGATTTGCTGCAAAAGGCGAGCCAGGGAAAAATGTGGATGGGATCGGTATTGCGTGGGACGACGCCGGAAGAAACGATTGCTTCCTGACCGCTCGTTCCGACAGCCACTTTCGCTCGATCGCTTTCCAGATTCTTTCGATGCGCCTCAGGGGTGAGCGTAATGACTTCGTAAATGTCTTTACCGTTGCAGGCCACTTCCATGGCTTTTTCACGGCTCCCCGTCTTGTGAGCCGCGAATTCCAGACTGTACCTCCACCCGTAGGTGAACAGGATAATCGTGAAGTTTGCCTCCGTGGATTGTTCCGCAATAGCGTTTGACGCAACAAGTTTCAGCTTTCCGGAGAGTTTGAAGGGCGCTTTGTCTTCCTCCGCCGACACGATGAAACTCGAGCAAAGAAAGAATAAACAGACGCATAAAGCCCGCTGCATATCCCACAAACCCTAGTGCGCTTGCTTGTGGATCACAACCCTTTCTGGTTCTTTCCGACTTTCCTCGGCGCGCCTGAGCGGCTACCTTGCCTTCAGGAAACAAAAATGGAAAAACTGTCCAATCCGGAAATTCGAAAACACAAGGCGGCCGCGCAGCGGATGCAGCCGATTTTACACATTGGGAAAGCGGGCCTGACGCCTGAGTTCCTGCAAAGCGTGGAGATGGCATTCCAAAGCCATGAACTGATCAAGCTGAAGTTCGCGCATCACAAGGAAGAAAAGCACGACCTGGCTCCCCAACTGGCGGAAAAGACGAACAGCCACCTCATCACATTGCTGGGAAATGTGGTTGTCCTTTATCGCAAGAAGCCGGCAGCGGAAGTCAAAGAGGGGGAATAGTCGTCGGAAGAGATTGCTGATAGCTGATTTGGAATTGCTGATTGTTGACCCTATTTGGTCACCGCCCGGAAATATCGATAGTTGGCGTTGGAACGGAGGTCCAGCACCAGGGCATTTGTATTCTGCGGAGCGAAATAGTTGCTCACGGTTGCCCAATTCTTCAGGTCGAGGGATGCCTGGAGGAAATAGGTGTTGTTGCTCACGGCAACGAATTGAGCCTGAACCTGGCCGCCTGAGCCTAGACCAAGGTTTTGAAATTTGGGTTGCACGAATGGGTCTTTGAACTTAATTAGCACACCGCTGGCAGCTCCCGAAAAGACCTCGGTCCCGGCCACGAACACATCGTTCGTGGCGTCCATTCCAATCGCATTGGGAAAGGCCAAGGTGGTGCCGGCGGAGTTGTGCCGGAGCTCTTGAACTCGGCCGTCCTCAGGCCAATGTTTGACCAGCGCGATTTGGCTGGTTCCGGAAAAGAGGTACGGATCTGGCAGACCTGGGTAAGCCATATAAACATGGCCCATTAATCCCAAGGCAAATTGTGGCACCGCAAAGTGGCCATTAGCGTCCATCTGACGCCAGGAGTCCCAGGCCCGGTGACCGTTGCTGCTCGACTTGAGGAGGAAAGCAAATGCGAAGACGGCGTTGGTGGATGCCGTGTAACCGCCGGCGTAACAATTTCCATATCCGTCCAGCAACAACGTGCTGGGCGCCCCGGGAGAAGTATCGGAACCGAGGGCGAACTCCGTATTGATCCATTGAATAGTCGTGTCCTGATTGTATTTGCAAATAACCGCGGTATTCGGCGAGTAGGCAGCTCCCGCCGTGAAAAGGTTGGTGGCTTTGTCAAAGAGCATCGCAGTGGGAAAAATCGGGCCGCCCTGCACTTGAGGCAAAGCGAGGTTCGTGCTCCGTGTGCCGTCGGACTGAAAACGCAGCACTCCATCCTCGCAAGCAATGAGCACGCCGCCACTGGGACGCACCGTCACAACTGGTGTGGAATAAATTTTCAGGGATGCTGGCGCCTGGCTCGGGTAATTGGTGCGCCAGAGTTGATTCCCGGCGGGTCCCAACTTAACGGTGTAAAACTGCGGATAAGATCCATTTGTATATGCGACAGGATAACCCCGGGCATCCCGTTCGATGGCGGTCAAGTAAACGTTGCCGGCTGTGTCGAGATCCATGCGTCCGGGGAACAAATCAATATTGTGGGGCGAGGAAACCCTGGCGATCCATTGGCTTTGGCCTGTCGACGAATATTTGAGCACCACCATGTCCTGCAAGAGGTAGCCGTAGCCCACGTGCCGGTTGGTGCCGGTCGATTGGCCAAACACATAGGAGTTTCCCTGGCCATCCAGGATTAATTGAGAGGCCCGATCATCGGCGTTACTCGGGCCGGCAAAGCGGTTGCTCCAAACCAGCCCTCCGGTGGCGGAATACTTAAGGGTCAGTATGTCGTTGTTTCCGAGGTTGGTGGAGGTTGCGGCGAGATAACTGTTTCCCGAGGCATCGGCCCTGGCTGCAACCACCGTGACGTTTATGAGATTGTTGAACCACTCCTCTGTCACGCCTGCCCATAACGGCAAAACGGCACACCCAAATAAAGCCATGGC
Organism: Verrucomicrobiales bacterium; assembly: GCA_028293425.1. GTDB lineage: Bacteria > Verrucomicrobiota > Verrucomicrobiia > Limisphaerales > JAQGOV01 > JAQGOV01. The sequence continues at coordinate 29,163 of JAQGOV010000442.1, read as the reverse complement.
CAAGACAACACGCATAGAAAAACCTCCATTTAATAACGCTTAATTTTTTTGTAAAGAGATTTCAGTCACGTTTTCCGGCTCTCTGGTGGAGCGTAAGTATTCAGAGCCTGTTTAAAACGATGAAGGCTGCCGTTCTTAAAATGCCAATGAATGAACCATTGAAAACCCAGAACGCTGCGAAGGAAGGGGAGTTTTCGCGAAAAAGGCCGTCTGGCGTTGTTGCAACATCCCTAACAGACGCAAAGGGTATGCTCGGGACGTCGCGCGTTGGGTGGTGTTCCCAACACCTGCGGTCAGTTTCCCAAGTGACGACGTTCGCTTCGCGAAGAGCAGACCCAAGCCTCCATTAGTCAGTTTCCCAAAAGGAGACCATCGCTGTCGCGATACGTGGTGCCATCCAGCCTTTTTGGCGAAAACGGGAGCCATCCTATTTTAAAACAGACTCTAAAGCGTAGGCGCACGAAGCCGCTGAAAAAGCGTATAAATACCCTGCGGTCAAAGCGAAAGAGACCTTTTGCTCAAGAATGTGAATAACTTTTGATGGATACCGTTCAATTGAACGGTAGTATTCCGTTCACTGAAATTTGTATGAAATCATTGCCGTTTTATTTGCTGGAGCCGGGCGACCGCATCGCCAATGGGGATATGTTCATGCGAATCCAGCACGGGAACGAGCCCGTGCCAACGCTTTGCCATCCATCATGGAGAGGTACGATGGTTTGTGATTGCCCGGAGGCTGTCTACCTCCGTCGTGTCCGAACGCCGGTGCTGAGCGGTTCAAGTGAGACTGAGAACTGGGAGGCGTCCATACGCGGAGTCGAGCGCCGGTGTTGGTAACGATTTGTTGAGGGATTTTCAGATGAGTGGCGTAGTAAGGATGCGAAAAAACAAAACGGCGGAAAATCCGCCGTAAAATAGAATAGATATGAAAAACACTCACAAAATCCTTCTTTCCCTTGGTTTAGGTTTGGCCGTGTCTTCCACCCTTTTGACGCGAGCGGATGATACGCATGCCAGCCACCACAAGGCTCCCGCTCCGGATGCAACCGTCACTGCTCCCACATCATTGGCCGACACGCTTAAGGACGAGCAAACGTTGGGCAATGCGAGAGCCCAGGAACTCTTCGCTCGAGGCAAGGGCGTTCAGGAGAAAAGCTCCGGTTCCTGCTGCAGCATGCAGCATTCCGGTGATGCAGCGGCTACCAGCGGAGATGCAACCTGCGCGGCTCATTCTTCCAAGGCGATGCCTTCGACGATGCATCATGGCAATATGTGCGAACCTGCGACCAAAGAACATTGTTGCGCAAAGATGTAAGGCCGCCCATCTTTCCAAGCAGGGGCGGTTCCCGTCCGTCCCTGCTTTTAAGAGTATGAACCAGAATTCGCCCAACGACCCTCAACTGCAGAAAGCGCTTCAGTCCTGGAAGATTTCCGGCCCTGTTCCTCCGCGCTTTCAGCAGGAGGTATGGAAACGGATCGCATCCAGCGAATCACAGCCGGGCGGATGGTTCCAGTTCACGGATTGGCTCAACGCGTTTTTGCCACGGCCCGCAGTGGCACTTGCCTATGTTCTTGTTCTTCTTTTTGCCGGCCTGAGCGCTGGCTGGTGGCAGGCTCGTGAGGAAACCTCACGGCTCGAACAAAATCTGAGCCAGCGTTATGTCCAGGCAGTAGACCCTTACCAGAAATTCCGTCCATGATGCGCAAAGGGTTGGTCATTCTCGCTTTTGGAATGCTGGTCGCAGTTGCCGCTTTTTGCGGCATATATTTTAAGGGCATCGGGAGGCAGCGTGAGATGACCCGCATGGACACCCCGGAACTCTATTGGCTCAAAAAAGAGTTCCGCCTTTCGGATGCCGAGTTTGCGCGGATTTCGGAGCTGCACCGCAAATACTTGCCTGGATGCGCGGAGATGTGTCACCGGATCGATGAACAAAATACCGCTCTGCAGAAACTCCTGGCTACCAATTCAACAGTTACCCCTGACGTGGAGAAGGCTTTGAACGCATCGGCTGCTCTCCGAACGGAGTGCCAAAAAAGGATGCTCGACCACTTTTACCAGGTTGCCAGCACGATGCCCCCGGAGCAGGGCCGGCGCTACCTGACCTGGATTCAGCAGCGCACTCTTTTGCCGACCGGGCAAATGACCTCTCAGCACTAAACGTCCTGATGACCGTTTCACCCAACGACGAGGAGGATCGACTGGCGATGAGTCGGCTGGCTCAGGGCCATGACGCCGCTTTGAATGAGTTGATGGAGCGTCATGGCGAACGCCTTTACCATTTTCTTCACCGGGTGCTCCAAAATGAAACAGAAGCTGCCGACCTCGCCCAGGAAGCTTTTGTCCGCATTTACCAAAACAAGCACAAGTTCAATGTCAGCCAGAAATTTTCCACGTGGCTTTTTACCATTGCGACTAACCTGGCGCGTGACCGCATCCGCTGGCGCCGCCGACATCCGACCGTTTCGATAGATGCAGAGAATCCAATCACGGGCCACGATTACCGGGAACTCCTGCCGGATACGGGAAATACTCCGAGTGAGGATTTAGAAAAGCGAGAATTGGCTGCTCAGGTTAAGGAGGCTATCGGCCAACTCCCGGAGGACCAGCGCGACGCTCTGATTCTGTCCGAGTATGAGGACGCCTCCGCGGCCGACATCGCAACAATTCTTCGGTGCAGCTCAAAAGCGGTGGAGAACAAACTTTACCGTGCCAGAAAAGCGCTCAAAGAATTGTTACCGGATTTTTTGAGGCAGTAGCCGGGGCAAAGCCGAGGGAGGGGCCTTTAACCAGGGATCGCTTCGTTCTCCAGTCCGCAACGGCGTGAGCGTTCCTGCGAACGTTCAATCCGGAGGACATCCTTTTACGCTAAGCTGGCTGTTCCGTTGGTTTCAAATCGGACGCTTTTTCGGACAGGGGCGGTTGTGACGAAGGATGTTTTCTTAACTCCCTTTCCCGGAGCCAGGCGAAGATGACGGGGGTGACAATGAGGATATGGATTAAACTGCTCAGCATTCCTCCGATCACAGGGGTGGCGAGCGGCTTCATGACTTCGGCACCGGTGCGGGTGCTCCACATGATGGGGAGCAGACTGGCCACAATGGTTGCGACCGTCATGACCTTGGGGCGCAGCCGGAGCCTGGCCCCGTCTTTGATCGCGGCGATGAGATCAGCGTGGTTGAACAACGCCCCGCGTTCCAATTGTCGTTTCTTCACCGTTTCCTCCAAATAAACAACCATGACCACGCCCGTTTGAATGGCGGTACCAAAGAGGGCGATGTAACCAACCCAGACGGCCACGCTGAAGTTGAATCCGAGGATGTATTGAAGGAAGACTCCGCCGGTGAGAGCGAAAGGCACTGCGAGAATGACGTGAGCAGCCTCTTTCGCCGATCCGTATACGATATAAAGGAGGATGAAGATGATTCCGAGCACGGCCGGGACAATGAGGCGCAGAGTGCGTTGGGCACGGAGTTGATTTTCGTATTGGCCGCTCCATTCGATAGTCATCCCGGGAGGGAGCTTTACTTCCTTCTCAAGCCGTTCACGCACTTCCTTGACGAAGCTGCCCAGGTCACGGTCCTGCACGTTGGATTGGACAAAGACGCGCAGTCGGCCGTTCTCACTGGCAATTTCACTCGGGCCGGTGTTCCGGCGAATCTTGGCCACCTGGCCCAAGGGAATGAATTTGCCTGACGGCGTGGCGACCAGCACGTCGCCAATGCGCTCGATGTCTTCACGTTCGCCGCGGTCAAGGCGCACCTGGATGGGGAAACGCTGACGTCCTTCAATGGTGGTGGCCACATTCTTTCCGCCGAGACCCGCTTCAACGACGTTGAGGACATCCTGTGCCCTTAACCCGAAGCGGGCCATCGCAGGCCGGTCGACCTCGATTTCAAGGTAAGGTTTGCCCTGGACCCGGGATGGAGCGACGCCGATGGCACCGGGAATCTGGCGGACAACCCGTTCCACCTCAAAAGCCTTTTGCTGGAGCAGGTCCAGGTTATCTCCGAGGATTTTGATGCCGATCTGCGCACGAATGCCGGTGCTGATCATGAGAATGCGGTTCTCGATGGGTTGGAGGAAGCCGGGAACATAGCCAGGGACCTGGGTCAGCTTTTCGCTCAGCTCGGAGATGATTTGCTGCCGGGTCATGCCTTTCCGCCATTGGGCTTCGGGTTTGAGCATGATGGTAGTTTCGATCATTTCGACGGGTGCAGGATCGGTAGCGGTTTCAGCACGCCCGAGTTTTCCCGCGGCAGATTCCACCTCGGGGAGTTCCTTAATCCGCTGGTCCTGCCAAGCCATGATTCGCTTCACCTCGGAGAGGGAAGTGCTGGGGAGCAAGACGGGCATGAACAGCAGGCTGCCTTCATTTAACGTGGGCATGAATTCCGTACCCATCCCGTGGACAACTCTCGCGGCCGTGTGCCAGTGGCGTCCTTCCAGAAAGTTCACGGCGGGCCGCGGCAAACCGAAAGCGAGGATGAGCGCTGAGGCCAGCAGAAGCGCCGCTCCCGAGAGGATAGTCTTGCGGTGTTCCAAAGCCCAATCCAGCACTGGATTGTAGACCCGCAGGAGAATGCGCATGATCCAATTGCGGTCCTCGGAATGGAAAGGGCCCCGGACGAGGGTCACGCACATAGCCGGGACCAGGGTCACAGCGAGAAGAGTCGAGCCAATCATGGCAAAGGTTTTCGTGAAGGCGAGCGGGTGAAAGAGTCTCCCCTCTTGACCCGTGAGCGCGAAGACGGGGACAAACGCCAGGATGATAATGACCATGGCGAAGAAGATGGGGCGCCCAACTTGCCTTGATGCTTCGAGGGTGGTGAGGAAAGTTTCCTGCGCGGTTAAGCGTCCGCCTTTGTGTTCCTCGGCGCGTTCGCAATGCCGGATGACATTTTCAGTCATGACAATTCCCGCATCCACGAGCACCCCGATGGCGATTGCGATGCCTGATAAGGACATGATGTTCGAGGTGATGCCGAACTGTTTCATCAGGATGAAGGAAATCAGGATGGAGACGGGCAGGGGAATGGTGACAATCAGGATGCTTCGAAAATGGAAGAGGAAGATAATGTGAGCCAGAGTTACCAGTATAATTTCCTCCGTAAGGGCATGCTTCAGTGTGTCGATGGTCCGGCCGATCAGCTCGCTGCGGTCGTAAAATGACTTGATGGTCACGCCCGGCGGCAGACTTGGGGAAATCTGCGCGATTTTGCTCTTCACCCGTTGGATGACTTCCATGGCATTTTCGCCTGTGCGCATGACGATGGTGCCACCCACAACTTCTTTGCCATTGATGTCGAGTGCGCCGCGCCGGAAGTCGCCGCCGATCTGGACCTGCGCCACGTCTCGCAGGTAAACCGGGGTTCCTTCACGCTCCATGAGCACGATGTTCTCTAAATCCGAGAGCGACTGGATCAGCCCCATGCCGCGGACAACAAACTCCATCCCATTCTCCTCAACGACCTTGCCGCCCACGTTGAGGTTGCTCTTGCCGATGGCTTCCATGACCTCCTGCAAAGGAACTTTCAACGCGCGCATTTTGGCCGAGGAAACCTCTATCTGGTACTGACGCACGAAACCGCCCACGCTGCCGACCTCCGCCACTCCCTGCACCGAGTTTAGTTGGTAGCGAACAAACCAATCCTGAAGAGCGCGCAGCTGCCCCAAATCGTACCCGCCCTGAGGCGATTGGCTTGGGTCAACCTCCAGATAATATTGATAGACCCAACCGAGGCCAGTGGCGTCCGGTCCAAGCTTGGCAGCGACCCCGGTTGGCAGGACATCGCCCAGATAGTTCAATCGTTCCAGCACCCGGGAACGGGCGAAGTAATTATCCACCTTGTCCTCAAAGACGACGGTGATCAGTGAAAAACCGAACATGGAATTGGCACGCACGGCTTTGACTCCGGCAAGGCCTTGTAAATTAACGGAGAGAGGGTAGGTGACTTGATCTTCCACCTCCTGCGGACTGCGGCCCGGCCAATCTGCAAAGACAATGACCTGATTTTCGCTCAGGTCGGGAATGGCGTCGACCGGAGTGCGGTAGAGTGCGCGGATTCCCAAGGCAATGATGGCGAGGACGCCACAAATTACCAGGAAGCGATTGCGCAGCGACCATTCAATGAGCCGGGTAATCATTTCACCTCCGATCCGCAATCAATCATTTCAGAGCCAAAGAAAGGATTGCGCAATGGAGGAGATGACTGCACCCAGAGTCCTCGCTTGGGCGCGCCGGGAACGGCCTGGTTGACCATCGGACATTGATACACCTTTACGCTCCGAAAGGCTTTATCCTCCTTACGCGCCCGCTGGGCCAGGTCCGCGACAGCCATGCTAAAGGGGAGGAACACTTTCCGTGCGCCGGCCAAGTCCGTGACTTCGGGGAATTGGACCGCGGAGCCGACCTTATCCATGAGCGGCTCCCAGGATGCCACGGGTTGAAGTTCCTTCTTTGAGGTCGCCACCATTTCTTGCAAAGCCGGACTCTGCGTTTTGAATTCCTGGAAATTATCCGAGGCGAGGGCTTGGCCGATTTTATCGGTTTGGCTAAACAACGCGTTTAGTGCCTTCCGTTGCGATTCCGCGAGAGCGGCTGCTTTGCCCGAGGCTGCGACCGGTTGCACGCCGGGAGTCGCTGCGTAGGCGTCATCGCCCATATTTGCCGAGGCATTCAACTGCGCCTGGGCATCGATCAGAAGATTGCCCGTGGTCACCACACGCTCGCCTTCTTTCAAACCATCGAGGATTTCCCAGGAATCATCACCAGAACGCCCGAGCTTTACCCGACGCTGTTCATAGGCACCGCCCTGCTTATCCACATAAACGACGGCCTGGGCGCCTGGGGCGAGGACGGCTGTTCTCGGGACGGTGACTACCTCGGGCGTTTCCACCTGCACGGTGCCTTGCGCATAAAGCTTATGCAATAGTTCACGTTGTTTACGGCCTGCAACGTCGATGAGCGGGTTCGGGATTTCGACCCGCACCTTCGCGCTGCGAGTCATTTCCTTAATATTCGGGTCAATGAAGGCAATGTTTCCGTCGAATGACTTCCCGGGCAAAGCGGGCGTTGTGATGCTGACTTTTTGTCCAATCCTCAACCAATTCAAATCCCGTTCGTAAGCGTCGAACTGAAACCACATGGTTGAGAAGTCAGCGATCTCAAAAAGCTTCTCGCCTTCCTTAACATATTGGCCTTCGTAAATATTCCGCGACACAACGGTTCCTGAGACGGGCGCCAAGATTTCCGTGTGCAAGCTGCCTTCGGGTTTGGCTGGTAAACCTTTGATCTGCTCCTCGGTGAGGCCCAATTGCTTGAGCCGTTGTGCCGACGCTGCCAAAAGGTCCTGGTTCACCTTTTGCAGCTCGGTGGATTCGCGCCCGGCGGTCCTTTTGGCCAGGCCGATGTACTCCCGCTCGGCATTGAGCAAGCCTGTGCTATAAAGGGTCGCCAGCGGTTGACCCTGCACGACTTCGGCTCCCACGTAGTTAACGAATAGTTTATCCACTCGTCCCTCGACATACGCGGAAAGGAGACGATGGCGCATATCATTATCCTCAATGGTGCCCGCAACCTGAAGAGTTCGGCGCAACGGTTCCTTTTTCACTTCCACAGTTTGGACATTGAGGACGTTGATGCTGTTGGAACCCAGAGCCACCGTGCCTTCCTGCATTCCAAGCACCTTGTCGCCTTCATAAACCGGGGCAAGGTCCATGCCGCAGATGGTGCACTTGCCTGGCTTATCCGACTTGATCCAGGGATGCATAGGGCTTTGATAAAACAGCACTTTTCGGCCGGACGCAGCGGGCGTCCCTGCCGATGAAGGTGAATGTTTCGCGGCGAACCAACCGCCTGCCGCGGCCAGAACAGCAACCAGGATCACGAGCAGAAGAGTTTTAACTTTCATACAAATTATTTGGCACCTGCACCAGGGCCGACGAGGGTTTCCATTTCGGCAACAGCGGACATGTAGTCTGTGGAATGTTGTTGCAGCATGGTTTCGGCTTCACGCACACCACGTTGAGCAGTAATCAAATCCAGGAGAGTGGCTTTGTCGCTGGTGTAAGCAGCCAGGCTTGCCTCGACCGTTTGGCGGGCCAGCGGGACGATTTTTTCCTGGAACAAAGTTAAATGGTGATGGGTATTTTCGATGCGCTTGAGTTGGTCGCGAATCATTCCAAAAGTTTCCAACTCCAAAGCGGCGAGTTCCTCATCCGCGCTTTCCCGGTTTTTCTGAGCTTCTCGTTCGGCCGCTTTATATTTGCGGTAGTTCACCCACGGAATATTGAAAAATATGCCAGTGTCATATTCGCTAATGGGTCTTCCAGCTCCATTGTACTGGCGTGCTTCGACGCGTATTTCCGGGTCAGGAATCCATTGCCGTTTTGCCAGGTCGCGCCGGGTTTCAGCGGCTTTGATTTTGAATTGCGCATTTTGCAACTCCGGCCTGTGGCGTAAAGCCATTGATACCAGTTGCTGGAGATCCTGCTCCGGGTAATGCGGAGTTTGTAAAATGGGCTTCGGCAGTTCTGCATTGGGCGGCCGGTTCATCAGGACGTTCAAGCGCGACTGGCTTTCGGAGAGCTGCAACTCCAAATCGCGAAGCGCTTCGCCATTTTTTGCGAGTTCTGTTTCGGCCATCAAAGCATCGGCTTGCGAACGAAGGCCCAGACGGTATTTCTCGAGGCTCAGTCCAGCGAATTGCTTCAGCAAATCCTCGTTGCGCCGATTGAGGTCAATCAAACCAAAGGTGTTGGCGTAACGAAAAAACGCCATGCGTGCCCGGCTTGCCAGGTCCAGCTCACGTCCGCGCACCGTGCCGTGAAAAGCGTTTGCTTCAGCCTCGGCCACCTTGCCGCGCAGCCGGTTCTTGCCGGAGATCGGAATCTCCTGGGAAACCATCCACTCATTGTCGGTAAAAGTATCAAAACGAGTGGTGCCCATTCTTTCCACATCCACACCGGCGCGAGGGTCCGCCCAGGCCCGCTCCTGGGGAACCCGTTCTTTCATGGCCTCCCAACTGGCGCGGGCAGATTTCAACGCCCGATTATTTTTCAACACTTCGGCGACGACCTGTTCGATCGTTAAGCCGGGACTATTGGTTTGCGCGGCGCCAGACCAAGCCGCCAACAGCAGGGGAACTAAGCAAATTGTCTTTTTCATCGATCATCCTCATCTCAAGAGTTCTTCTCTGAATTGTGCAGACTGCTACCTTGCCATCTGCCATGGAAACATGAAGCCGCCCAGGGTAGGCACACTTCAGGCGTGAGGAGTCATCAAATCAAATCAGGTAGGCGCAGTTCCAATCGTAGAGCGGAATTTTGCCCGAGGAAGGAGGGAAGAGGCGTTCAGAAAGAACAGCAGGTTTGACGGGAGGAATGAAGAGGGCAGGGGAGGGAGGCGCCGACAAACCAATCCAATCGACGTGTGACTGAGCTGAAGAAGGAATTGCCGGCAGGGGAGTGGTCCTTCGGCCTGAAGGCATCGGACAGCACGAGGTCTCACAACCGGAGCAGGCACACTTGGCCTTCATTACCGGCAGCGTCGAACCGGCCCCAACTGCAGAAGGAAAGGCTGCCTGCGTCCCCGCCAGGAGGAAGCTGAATAGAATGGCAAGCAGCGCTCTCATAGAATAGGGCCTCGGCGCGAGGTTACTTTTTCTCGGCTTTGGCAATCTTCTTCATGTACTTAGCGGAATCTTTCTTGAAATCCTTGAGGCAGGATTTGCAGCAAAGCTTCACTTCCTGGCCATCCTGGGTGAACACATAAGGATCGCCCATATCGCCGAGTTTTTCATCGGAAACGACGCAGGTCTTTAAGGGGTAAGCTTTGGCCTTTTCCTCTTTCTTCTCAGCCAAGCTGGCCAGAGGCAGCAAACCAAGAAGCACCAATCCACAAAGGGCTGTTTTAACAATTTTCATATCTATGTTATTAATATACGTTCTGGACACTCAAAACACTCAAATTAACCTGCTGGTCCGGTTTAACGACAGTAAAGTTACAAACGGGATTGTCTCCCGTCAATGTTGGGAAGGAGCGCCAGAATTTCCGATAAAGAGGCCAAAATATGGGGAACCGTGGTCTGAGTAGAGCCTCTTTTCACGAGCAGCGAGGGCATTCCAACCTGTTGTGGTCCAAGATAATCCTCCCTGGTGCTGTCTCCCACGTGCAGGACGCTTTCAGCAGGCAAACCGAGGTTTTCCAAGGTCTGCTGAAAAATCTGAGCGGCTGGTTTGGTGGCACCTGCTTCCACCGAAATCGTAGTCACGTCAAAATATTTGGCCAAGCCCAGGTTTTTTAGGAGAGGTCTCAACCGTTCGTCCCAATTCGAAATGACCCCGAGCTTGAACCCCCGCTCTTGTAAGAGTTCAAGGGTAGGAATCACGTCATCGTAAATGCGCCAGGCATCCGGTTGCTCGAATCGGTCATATAGTTCGTGGAAGAACAAATCAGGATCGGAAGAGATACCTCGAAAGGTTTGACGGACCAGGTCAAGCCAACTCTCCCTGGAATAATCAAACGAGCCTCGTTTTTCCCATGCATCCCGGAATTGCCTGTTCAAAGCCTCCGGGTCTGCATCCTCGGAGAGATGCGAACGAGCTGCCGCGGCGTAAACGTGGCCGACCGATGGCCAGGGCTCGATTAAGGTGCCCCCGGCGTCAAAGGTCACCGCGCGAATTTTTTTGAAGCCGGTGGAACTCACTTGGAAGAAAGCCTCGCGCCGTATTCGTTCAAGCCCTGCTCATTTCTCGCGCCTGCTGGAGAAAGATCCAGGAGTTCCATGGCTTCTCCGATGAGGTAAAGCGAGCCAGTGATCACCAAAATCGGACTGGCTTGGCTGAGAGCGAGCGCTTCCTGAAGCGAACTCGTGACATGGACCTCCGCTTGTGGATTTGCGCTGCGGCAAAGCTTCGCCAAGTCTGCCGGTGGCAAAGCGCGTTCGCTTTTCACCGGCGGCAGAAATATTCGGCTGGCAATAGGAAGAAGCGCGTGTGCCATCGCGGAAGAATCCTTGTCTCCCAGAATGCCCAGAATTAAATCCAGTTTCTGGTCCGGGAAACAGGTTCGAAGGTGCTCGGCCAATAACGTGGCTCCGCCTGGATTGTGCGCGCCGTCCAGCAGGATTGTTTGTCCGTGCGAAGTTCTGATTGTTTGCATGCGGCCCGGCCAATGCACTTGGTTTAATCCCCTTCGCACCGCTTCCTTGGAAACTCGTAGACGGCTGGCAAGAACTTCGACCGTGGCTATGGCAGTCGCAGCGTTCAATTTCTGGTAGTCGCCGGAAAGCGGCAGATCAACTCCGATCAGCGGTAGCTTATCCGCGTCCGCCTTTGCCGCGACCGTTAAAGGAGCCTGGAGCTTTGATGCAGTTTCCTTAATCACCTCCAAACCCTTTGCGGGTTCCGCCGCAGTAATTACGGGAATTCCAGATTTGATAATACCCGCTTTTTCGGCAGCAATCTTTTCCAACGAATCCCCGAGCCATTGTTGGTGATCGAAATCGATGTTGGTAATGACGCTGGCCAAAGGCATGACAATATTGGTGGCATCGAGCCGCCCACCCAGCCCAGTTTCCCAAATCACGATATCGCACTTTTGCCCGGCAAACCATTCCAGGCCCATAACCGTTACGACTTCAAAAAACGTGGGATGAGACTCCCGTGGAAATTGCTCAAGGTGCGCTTGCATCTTCTCGACGAGCTTTACCACCTCTTGCTCCGAAATGAGCTGGCGATTTACCTGGAGGCGCTCGCGAAAACTAACGAGGTGAGGGGAGGTGAAAAGACCTGTCTTAAGGCCTGCGGACCGGTAGATGCTTTCCAACATGGCGCACGTAGAGCCTTTGCCATTCGTGCCTGCAACGTGGATAAAGCGGAGCCGATCCTGTGGATTACCCGCCAGGGCAGCCAGCCTGCGTGTGTTCTCAAGGCCTAGCTTGGCCCCGAAAAGCCGCAGGCTATAAAGAAACTCAATAGCGTTCGTATAAAGCATTTTGCACGCGAGGCCTGAGGGGCCTGACGTGCAAAAGCTATCAGATCATGGCGGCTGGATAAAGCCGCAAGGGAAAAGGGTTAGTCGTTTGGCAAGCGAGCGTGATTGTTCTGATTGTTAGGGTCAGAATCCAGAGCTTGCTTTTGCAAACCCCGGGTTGTCACCTGCTGCACACTTCCATCCCCCAGACCAAGGTCTCCACCATTGTTATGCACAGCGCTCGTCCAAGTTGAGGCAGGATCAATCTGGGCTCCCATTGCAGAACCGGAGATGCCGGCCGTGGTCCAAAAAGCGCCGAGCGTACCGCAAGTCTGAGTATTGTTTGCTCCGGCAATATTGCTGTCTCCGCTCAACATGGTCTGCGGCTTGGTTTCGTCCGCTTCATAGCCCACGAAGTAGGAAATATGTATGTTGTCAGCCAGGGCAGTTGCCCAATCGCTCACGAGTGATTTGGCGACGTCACCGGGACACTCCAAAATCTTGGGAGTGTTCAACTCGTTTGTGACAAGATGCAAGTGGTTAAAGGTTTTTTGATTGGCTGAATCCGCCGAGCCCTCATCCGCCGGGCTCACCGCCCAAGGAAACCTTTGGTCGTGATCGTTGGACCACATTCTGAAGGCGAGGCCGATTTGCTTCAAATTGCTGACGCCTTTGATGCGCTGCGCACGGGCCTTCGCTTTTGCCAGCGCAGGCAGGAGCAGCCCGGCGTGAAGCCTTTTCGAGCCGAATGAGGGGAGTATTTCGTATGTACAACGCGCTCTAGCGATATGGGCTCAGCATAAAGGAACAGCGATGCAAGTTAAGACTGACGCGCAAAGGTAACAAAACGCACGGCTCTGGAATTAGCCAGTCCAAAGTCAAATCTGGTGATGCGGGAATGGCAAGGGACAGAGCACCTAGTTGATCAAAAGCGCACAGCCCAGTTAAAATGCCCTTGGCATCCCCGCCTGAAGCTCGTCCGGCTCACAAAGGTTTGTGATGAATATGAGTATGGCAGGCGGCGATGAACCCTTTAAACAGGGGATGCGGTTTATTCGGCTTGCTCTTGAACTCGGGGTGAAACTGACTGGCAATGTAGAACGGATGTTCCTTAAGCTCGATCATTTCGACAAGTTTTCCATCAGGAGAGGTTCCGCTGAACACAAAGCCTGCCTGCTCGAACTTTTCACGGTAGGCGTTATTAAACTCGTAACGATGGCGATGGCGTTCGTTGATCAGGAAGGCCCCGTACAAATGGGCAGCACGAGAGCCCATCGCCAGTTGACACGGCTGAGAGCCGAGGCGCATGGTGCCGCCCTTTTGAGAGACTTGCTTCTGGTCGTCCAACAAGGCGATCACCGGATGCGGCGTGTTGGGATCGAACTCGGTTGAGTGCGCGCCTTTGAGTCCCAGCACGTTTCGGGCAAATTCGATCGTTGCTATCTGCATCCCCAAGCACAAGCCCAGGTAGGGGAGGTTCTTCTCGCGGGCATATTGGGCCGCAATGATTTTACCTTCCACGCCTCGCTCCCCGAAGCCGCCCGGCACCAGGATGCCTCCCAGTCCCTTCAGCACCTTGTCCGGACCAAACTTTTCAATCTCTTCCGACTCAATTTTTTCAATCTCCACACCGCAATCGTTGGCAATTCCACCATGAATAATTGCTTCGTAAACGGATTTGTAGGCGTCGTTCAGCTCGATGTATTTGCCCACTACTCCAATCCGGACGCGGTGCTGCGGTGCGATGAGCTTGCGAATGATGTCCTGCCAATGGGACATGTCTGGCACTTTGGCCTCCATGTGAAGGAATTTGCAGACAAGTTCATCGAGCCGTTCCCGTTGAAGCATCAGGGGCACTTCATAAATGGAATGCTCCACGTCTATTTCTTCTATGACTGCCTCGTAGGCAACATTGCAGAACAAAGAAATTTTTTGGCGCAATTCCTTGTTCAACGGCCGCTCGCAGCGGCAAACGAGAATTTGGGGAGTGATACCAATTTCGCGGAGCTTGGCCACGGATTGCTGGGTCGGCTTGGTCTTAAGCTCTCCAGCAGCCTTGATGAACGGCACATAAGTCATGTGAAGAAACACCACGTTGCCCACTCCTGCATCCAGGGCAAACTCGCGGATTGCTTCCAGGAAAGGCAATCCCTCAATATCGCCGGTTGTGCCCCCGATTTCCGTAATCAGCACATCCGCCTTGGATTGTTCGGCGATTTGGTGGATGCGATTCTGGATCTCGTCTGTAACGTGCGGAATGACCTGCACGGTTTTCCCCAGATAATCGCCACGGCGTTCCTTATCGAGAACTTTTTGGTAAACCTGCCCGCTCGTCAGGTTGTTGTAACGGGTGAGGTTTGTGTTGGTAAAGCGTTCGTAATGGCCTAAATCGAGGTCGGTCTCGGCGCCATCGTCGAGCACATACACCTCTCCGTGTTGAAAAGGGCTCATGGTGCCCGGGTCGACGTTCAAGTATGGGTCGAACTTTTGAAACGCGACTTTCAGTCCGCGATTTTCGAGCAATGTGCCGAGCGCGGCAGCCGTTAAGCCTTTGCCGAGCGAACTCACCACACCGCCAGTAACAAAAATATATTTCATTTACGCAACAATTCTTCTACCCGATTTACATCTTCCAGGACGTCGACGCCTACGCTCTCGTAGTCAACCTGGACCACCGCGATATCGATTCCGTGGTCCAACGCACGCAATTGTTCGAGCTTTTCCGCATCTTCCAGCGGGGAAACAGGAAATTGCACCAGCCGGAGCAATGTTTCCTGCCGGTAACCATAAATCCCAAGGTGCTTTAAAAATGGAAAAGCTGCCAACTGCTCTGCGACAGAACCATTGGCGGCATCGCGGAGATAAGGAATCGTACGCCGGGAGAAATATAGCGCCCGTCCCATGGCATTGACAACGACTTTTACAACGTTCGGATTTCCGTATTCCGCGGGGTTCTTGATGCGGGTGGCCGCTGTGGACATTGGCGAATTGGCCAGAGCCTCCGCCACCTTGTCCACAACTGCGGGATCAATCAATGGTTCGTCGCCCTGAATGTTGACGGCCGCGTCGCAGCGGGTGCGTTGCACCACCTCGGCAATCCTGTCCGTGCCGCTGGCGTGATCCGGGGCGGTCATTTCGACTCGGCAGAAATCCTGGGCTACTTCAAAAATACGGGTATCATCGGTCGCCACAATGATGTCGCTCAGCAACTTTGCCTTTTGGCAGCGCTCGACAACATGCTGGATGAGCGGCTTTCCGGCAATGAGGTGCAATGGCTTGCCCGGAAACCGGGTGGAAGCGAAACGAGCGGGAATGACTCCGATGATATTCATGTGATTGCTAATTCTGCGCTAAAATCCAGGCGGCGGCGGCAGACAGGTCGTCCATCACCACCGCTTTTTCGACCCCGGGTTCCCGCTCCACTTTAGCGCCGTAACCGGTGCGCACCAGCAGGCTTTTTCTCACGCCAGCGTTCCAGCCGCATTCCAGGTCGATTAACTTGTCGCCGATCATGTAACATTGGCTTAAATCGAGTCCAAACTCGTCCCGGGCATCGAAAAGGAATTGCGGGGACGGTTTGCGGCCGCGGCTTGGTTTATCGGGGTGCTCGGCGGCAATATAGGTCTTAACAATGTGCGCGCCATCACGGGCCAGTTCCTGGCCAATATGCACATGAACCTTCTCCACATCGTCGAGTGTAAAAAAACCGCGGCCTACCCCGGATTGGTTTGTCACCATGATCAAAAGGTAACCCGCATCGGCAAGCTCCTTCAGGGCTTTGCCCGAGCCTGGATAAATCACCACCTGCTCCGGTTGATGAAGATAGTTCTTCTCCTCGATCAAAGTTCCATCACGATCCAGAAATACTGCTCGTTTCGCCATGTTGCGCCGCAAGCTTAAAGAGGTGCCGCCGTGGAGCAATGAAAAAGCCGAGGCTCAGAATTGTGCCGGGAAGGTGAGAAATGCTCACATTAGGTCATGCCACAGGCGTGGGGCATACACCGTAACCCTTTTGTGCTAGTTGCCTTCCTCCCGGCTTTGTTTCAGACTTATATTCATTATGGGGTGGCAATGAAGAGGAAGGTTATGGACATATTAATCCAATCGCTTGCTACGGGTCGGTATTTACTCAGCGATCTCCGTTGGACCGCCGAACCTTCGGAATCGATTCTTTTTCACTCGACGCTTGAAGCTCTGGATTTCTGCACCTCCAACGGGTTGGCGGATGTTCGTCTGGTCTTAAAATTCGACGGGGGTGATCGTTACGACCTGAACCTGCCTGTGCCAGCCTTTTCACAATCCAGGCCGGATTCGGGCTGAGAAGCACTACTGTTTTAACGGCTCTGGTTTTGCTGGCTCATCCAGCTTGTAACGTTTGTGAATATATAAATCATCAGCCACCTGGTACAAAGCTTCAGCATCCTGTTCAAATTTCAAATCTCCTTCGTTTGGCTTGCTAACGACTTTGAGTTCCGTTTTCGGATCACCCAGAAAGTGCTCCACCCCTTTTCGTAGCCCGAGGATCACCATTTTGTCCCCTGCCATCAACCCGATGTCCCGGTTATGATTAAGGTAAATGCGGCGCTTTTCCGGGCTGCTGTTCAATAGGTCATGCCCGAAGAACATGCTCTCATAAGGCCGTCCAATAAGCCCGAGGATTGTCGGCCCCACGTCGAGAGAGCCTCCTAATGCGCCAATTTTGACTGGTTCCTTCACCACCGCCGGTCCAAGCACCACCCAGGGGATTTCATACGAGCCGATCGGAATACTGAGCGAGCCATACACGCGGGCGCCGTGGTCCGCTATGACCACAAAAATGGTATTCGTCCAAAAGGCTTCCTTTTTGGCAGCCCGGAAAAATTCTCCCAGGGCAAAATCAGAATATTTCACGGCATTCTCACGCTTCCGTTGGTTGGGGTTTTCGGGGATGCGTCCAGGCGGATACGTAAAGGGCTTATGATTGGAGACTGAAAGAATGGTGGTGAAAAACGGTTTATCTTGTTTGTTCAGCTCCCGCAACTCGACGACGGCTCGGTTGAAAAGGTCCTCATCGCACACACCCCAAATGGTTGTAAATGTCGGTTTAACAAAATGCTTTTGCTCGATAAATCGATCGAAGCCATTTCTCACCGCAAAAGAGCGCATGCCGTCAAAAACGCCACGCCCACCGTAAAGAAAGGCGGTGTTATAACCATCGCGTTTCAAAACGCGGGCAATCGTTTCCACGTTGTCCGATAAATCACGCTTTACAATCGAATCCCCGGGCAGCGGAGGGAAGGAAGCGAGCACTCCTTCCAGGCCGCGCACCGTACGGTTTCCGGAGGCATAGATGTTGGTAAAAAACATGCCTTCTTCCAAAGCCAGCTTATCCATCTCGGGAGTGCATGTAGCTCCCTTGCGTCCGAGCGATCCCCAGAACTCCGAACCGAGGCTTTCTTCCAGGCACAGCACCACATTTAATTTTGGCCTTGCGGGATCCCCTGCGATTTTTCGCTTCAATTCCTGTTCCCCGCCGGTGAAAGTTACATTCGTGTCATTGAGCAACTGGCGCGCCCTTGCATACGCCTGGTCCATTGGAATAGTTCGGTAAAAGACCGCGTAGTCCAGGTGATGGGTCCAAGCCGCTGCGGCGAAAGCCAAAGCGCCGTTGTTCGCGAATTCGTTCAACATGCGGTCCTGGCTGAAGCGTGTTCCTTTCATGCCGATTGTGGTCGATAAAATGGCAACTAAGGCCACCGCTCCGCCTAAAATAAGCCCGCGAGCCCGGGGAGGTACGCTGATTCCCCACATTCCCCGAGTCAGCTTGAATGCCGTAAATACCCAGGCTGCGCCGAGAAAACAGCAAGCCCCCACCACCGTCACCACGGGATACGAGTCCCAGATATTGATGAATACTTCATGGGGATACATGATGTAATCCACCGAAACCGTGTTGAAACGTGAGCGGAACTCCTCGAAAAAGAAGAACTCGGCGATAAAACTAAAGCTCTGAATAGTCCAGAAAAGGAAAAGCCCGGCCCCCAATAAAACGCGGTGCCACTTCTTTCCAAACCACCGGTTCCGAACCACGAATAGCCAAAAAAGCAGGGGAATGGCCATCACCAGCGCCACAAAGAAGTCTCGATACAAGCCTATGGTAAAGGTTTGAACCGCAGCCGGCCATGTTACGGAAACGTCTGTTCTGAAGGCGAAAAACAGAACAAGCCGCAACGCGAAGTTAAAAATCAGGAAGGATAAAAGGAAAAGTCCGGCTAGCCCATATCGGGATCGCCGCCATCCGTGAACAGGACTTAAATGCGTGTTGCTCATTCGTGTTCCGCCTCTTTAAAGAGACAGGAACACGCAGAATACCCAGCGCTTAGGTCATGTTCAATGAGCGAATCAAGGCCCGGAGCCTTCAAACGCGCCGTTAGCTCCAGTGAACACTGGGCCGCGGCTAGGAAGTGCGGGAAACTTCCGCGTTCACTTCCCAAACGTGCTAATCTCCGCCTGCGGAAGTCCATCGAGTGCGGCGGGCAAAACGGCTTGCCAATCCTTCGAGTTTTTCAGCAGCTTTCGGTAAGTGGCCAGCGCGAGGAGCGGCCATGCATTCCGGTACATATCGTATTTCAGGTAAAAGACCTGTGGAAAGCCAGTGCCAGTAATTTCGTCTTCACTCCACGAGCCATCCGCATTTTGGCGCTCGATCAGCCATTCCACTCCGGCTTTCAGCCATGGGTCATGTGGATCGCTGAACGCGCACAAGCCCATCACAGCCCAGGCGGTCTGCGAAGCTGTGCTCGAGCCCATACCCTTAAAGACGGGATCATCATAGGTATTGCAGCGCTCGCCCCAGCCGCCATCCGGATGTTGAATGCGGCGCAGGAAATCACGGCCGCGAAGCAGCCAAAGCTGATTCATATCGAGCTGCAGCGCCTTCATGCCACGCAGCACCTGCCATGTGCCATAGATGTAGTTTACGCCCCAACGGCCGTACCACGAACCATCGGCCTCCTGGTTCTTTTGCAGGTAGCGAATCGCCGTCCTCACTTGTTTGTTGTCCAGCGAGTATCCCTCGTAGCCCACCAGCTCCAGGATGCGCGCGGTAATGTCCGCGCATTCAGGATCAAGCATGGCGTTATGGTCGGCGAAGGGAACTTTCTCCAGGATGCTCTTCGTGCAATTCTTGTCGAAGGCTGCCCAGCCTCCGTCTTTGCATTGAAAAGTTAGCATCCATTTGAGGCCGCGGGCAAAGCATTCGTCACGTCGCTTTTCGTCCCTGGTCGGAACCAACCGCAAAGCAAGCAGCACCATCGCCGTGTCGTCCACATCCGGGTTCCACTTATTGTTAAATTCAAAGACCCAGCCGGAAGGCTCCACCTTGGCGGAATTTTTATGCACCCAGTCGCCGGCAAAACGGATTTCTTTGTCCATCAGCCATTCGCCTGCTTTTTCAATCTTTGGGTGTCCGGCAGGCACGCCCGATTCTCGGAGGCAGATTTGTACTATGGCGGTGTCCCACACGGGAGACAGGCAAGGCTCGATGCGCACGGAGTCTTTATCAACGTGCATCAGTTTGAGCAATTCATGGTGGGCGCGAATCACTTGGGGATGATCATCCGCATAACCCAGCGCTTTCAGCGCGATCAGGGAGTTGAGGATAGCCGGGAAAATGGCCGCCAGCCCATCGCTGCCTTCGAAGCGCTCCAGCATCCATTTTTCGGCCCGGGCCAGCGCCGTTTTGCGGACAGGATGCAAACCCTTCCGAGCTGCCCATTCAGCCACCTTGTTCAGCTTGTCCAGCCACAGAAAACCGTTGCGAAGGCTGAAATCGAAATACCGCGGACGGATTGATTCGTCCAGTTCCCATTTGCCATTCGGATAAAGTTCATCGAGATCCACTCCCAGGAGGCGGTGAGTTGGACGAAAATGGTTGATGATGGCCAGGGGCACCAGCATGGCCCTCGACCAGTTGCTCATCTCCCAGAAATTTACGTGAAACCACTTTCCAATCAGCAGAATCTCACAGGGGATGGTCGGCACATGCTCCCAGCCCGCCAAGCCAAGCAGGGCAAGGTAAAGTTTGGAGAAGGTATTCATGCGCGGCACGCCGCCCAATGAATAGGCCACAGCCCGCGCTTTCAGCATTCGGGGGTCTTCCGCAGGCACTCCGGCCAGCTTCAAAGCCAGGTAAGCCTTGACTGTCGCATTCACTTCCGCAGGCCCATGCGGATAAATATTCCAACCGCCTTCAGGCAATTGTTTGGAGAAAATATGGTTAACCGCTTTGCGCTCCCACTCTTTATCCACCTTTTTCCACCAATGGTAGAACGCCACCATATCTGCCACCAAAGTGACATCGACCATTAATTCCCCGACCCAGTAACCCTCCGGCTTCTGCTCGGAAAGCAGATAGTTTTGTGAGCGGGCGATGGCTTCTTCGAGGCTGGACCCATGCGGAGCAGTCCTGCGTCCATGATGGTGTCCTGCCACGGAGCCCAAGCGTACCAATGTTTCGTCAGTCATTGTTTTACGGGGAACGATTCAGGCGGTTCACCAGCTTTCGCGGATTAACGCGAAACATCCGGTGAACCACCTGTTTTCGGTTCCTCCGCGAGGAAGAATAGGGAACTAAAAGTAGGCAAAAACGGTGTTTATGACGAACGGATGCGGAAAGTGATAAACGGTGACCTCAAGAGGATGAGCGGTTGGTGAATCCTACACCTTTGTCGCAAAAATGCTGCTTTTGTAGTTTTATTGATGCTTCAGGAGCTGCATTACACACTTTTGATTCACTTCCGAGTGAACTGAGCCTTGTTCAGATCACGGTTTTCCGACAAACTTGCCGCTTAATGATTGATGATGTCCCAGCGCATCCATCGCTACAGTCTAAACCGGGCAAACACGTCCGTTTGGGCTGGAAACGAATGTGGATGGGCCATCCCTCCTATTGGGTTTGCCAATTGATTGGGTGGTTCGGTGGTGCCACCGGCGAGATTGTGGCTAGCGTCCTGCATTCCGAACGCACCGCATTCAGCGCCTGGTTTAACCTGGTTGGCGCCTGCTTTGGGATCGTCATTACCCACCTTTTGAGAGGCCTGATTTTGCACCAGGGCTGGTTCCAGTGGTCTTCCCGCAAGCAACTGCTCTGGTCAATATTTCTTTGCATCCCGGCTGCCTGCATTTATGTCGCCATGTTCTTCCCTTTGATTTGGGCCTTCGACCCTTACAAGGTGAAGCCGGAAGAGAATGGTGCCGTTGCTTTTGCAGCTTTCTTCTGGTCTTACAGCGCTCTCGTTGTCTGGTCGGGCTTCTACTTCGGCTGGCATTATTTGCGTCATTACCAGCAGGCCGCGCTCGATCGCGCCAATCTCAACGCTGCTTTGAAGGACGCCGAACTGCGCGCGCTGCGTATCCAATTAAACCCCCATTTCCTTTTCAACGCATTGAACAGCATTCGTTCCCTGGTGGAAAGCAACCCTGGCCGGGCGCGTGAGGCGGTCACACTCCTTGCAAATCTCCTCCGCGGTGCCCTGAGCTCCAGCGAAAAGGAAATGGTTCCACTCAGCAGGGAATTGGACGCCGTGAAATATTATCTGGCGCTCGAGGAGATCCGTTTCGAGGAACGACTTCGCACCAAGTTCGAAATCGCTCCAGAAGCACAGGAGGCGCTCGTCCCTCCGTTTGCAGTCCAAACGCTGGTTGAAAATGCCATCAAACACGGCGTCGGCACTCATGTTGACGGCGCTCTCATTCGGATTGAGGCGAGTCGAAGCTCATGTTTCCTTCACATTCTTGTGAGCAACACCCCGGGCCGTTTGCTGGCCGGCGGCCGATCCACGGGGGTTGGCCTGAAAAATCTGCGGTCTCGGCTGGCATTGCATTTTGAGGGCCAGGCCGAGCTCTCCCTGCGTGAAGCTGGACCCGGCAACGTGCTGGCCGAAATGACAATTCCCTTTAACCGGGCTCCCCTGGCCGAAAGGCAGGCCGCTGGTTCCGAACACGTGGATGGCTTCCCTATACGCACGCTCAAATTATGAAAGTTTTGGTTGTTGATGACGAGCGACTGGCCCGCGAGGAGCTCAAGCGACTCCTCAAATCCCACGCTGAGATTGAAGTGGTGGCCGAGGCCGCTAATGGCAAGGACGCCCTTGTGGCCATTGACCTGCACCGGCCGGACGCTGTCTTCCTGGACATCCAGATGCCTGGGCTTAACGGACTTGATGTAGCTGCTGCCCTCGAGCCGCCTCTGCCGTGGATCGTTTTCGTGACGGCCTACGACAAGTATGCCATCCAAGCGTTTGAAATGAACGCAGTCGATTATCTCGTCAAGCCTGCTGATCCGGCACGCCTGGCCACATCGCTCCAGCGCCTTAAAGAACGAGCCAGCGCTCCCCGTGCCGAGCCTCTCAATTCCAAACAGCGACTTTCCGAGTCCGATCGCGTGTTTCTGCGTGATGGTGACAAATGTTGGTTCGTTCCCATTCACGATTTCCGGCTCCTCGAATCCGAAGGCAACTATACGAAAGTCCATTTCTCCGACGGCGCCGCTCTTATTTATCGGTCGCTCACCGAATTGGAAGCCCGGCTGCCCGAACGCATTTTCTTCCGGATCAACCGCGGACAAATCATCAACACGGAAGTCATCGAGAAGGTTGAACCCTGGTTCAGCGGCTCTTTAAAGGCAATTCTGAAGGGTGGCGCGGAGGTCGAATTCTCCCGGCGTGCGGCCACGCTATTCCGCGAGCGGATGAGTTTGTAGGGCGGTCTCGAAAAACTGGCTGTGCCTGCCGCTGGATCGCAACGCGAATTTCCGGTGGACGATCCTCATCGTGGCAGGCAGGATACCCGGCATGAGACCCATCCGCCTGATGCAACTCGCGCTTTTGCTTCTTTGCTTTTCCGCCAAAGCCGCGCATCCCTTTCTTTGCTGTGATTACAATGGCAATAAGGTTTGCCTTGTTTCCGCCGAAGGCACGATAGAATGGGAATACACGTGCAAAAATCCTCAGGATTGCTGGCGCCTGGCCAATGGCAATTATCTCCTCTGCGCTCTCAACGGCGCTCTCGAAGTGACGCCAGCCAAAAAGATAGTTTGGGAATACAAGGCCCCCGAAAAAGTTGAAGTTCACGCCTGTCAGCCGCTTCCCGACGGCCGGGTGCTGATCGTGGAAGGCGGAACCAGCCGGATTATTGAAGTCAGCCGTGATGGCAAGATCGCGAAGGAAATAAAGCTCCACACGACCATCCCTGAGGCGCACAATCAATATCGCGGCACGCGCAAAACCAAGGATGGTCATTACCTGGTGTGTTTTAAGGGCGAGGGAAAGGTCGTGGAACTGGATGGCTCCGGCCAGGTGTTGCGCTCCATCAAAGTTCCCGGCGATCCTCATGAAGTGGTGCCGTTGCCGGATTCCCATCTGCTGATCACTTGCGGAGATGGTCACAAGGTTATAGAACTGGACGGCTCCGAAAAAGTGGTTTGGGAGCTCAATGAAAAAGATCTGTCAGGGAATCCTTTGCGGTTGATGGCCGGATGCCAGCGGCTGCCGAATGGCAACACCGTTTGCTGTAATTACCTTGGCCATGGTTTTATTGGCCAGCAGCCGATGTTTTTCGAAGTCACTCGTGACAAAAAAAATGTCTGGCAGTTCGAGGACAAGGAACACTTTAAGACGGTCAATCAAATTCAAATTCTCGATGCCCCCGGAGATGTCAGCCAGGGAGAAATCTTTCGCTGAGGTCGTTACCCGGACTGTTGTCGGCGGGGAATAATCATCAGTCGCGCAGCAGTGTTCATTGCTGCTTTCAGCCTCGTCAGGCTGCCTCGCTTTTAATCGCCTGCATAATCCTGACAAGGGAAATGGTGACAGCCCTGTAGAGCGCGCATAGCTTGGAAACGGTTTGCTGCGCGTCTGACCTTGGAAAGGAAGCAGAAAATGATTACAGCCAACAAATGTCAGCCTGTTGTTCTATACCTGGAGAATAATCCAGACGATCGGTTTTTTCTGGAACGGCAAGTGAACAAAAGCCATGTGTGCTTCGACCTCGTCACCGTTTCCGACAGCCAGGCAGCGCTTGAGTTCCTACATAATATTCAACCGACAAAATCCGTCGTGATCCTCCTCGATTACACGCTGGACGGCGGGAGCACCGGTTTGGACGTATTGCGCTGGATCCACCAGCAACCTGTTTTGCGCGATCTAACCACGGTGATGTACAGCAGCGGAGAAATGCCGGATATTGTGACCTCTTGTTACCAGGCAGGCGTGCATTACTTTGTCCACAAATGTCCCAATCTGGACCGTGTTCGTAACTTTGTGGAATGCCTCGATGACTGCCTGCGCCGGCAGCCGGTGTCCTTCGAAGCGCTCCGGCGGCTCAAGGAGTATGCCCGACCATATGCTGCGGTGCCGAGCGCGCACCCAGGTGTTGCCCCACCAAGGGCGAACCCGTCTTGATTTCATCCCTTATGGGAAATACAGGCGGGTGTATATTCCTTGGTAAATGGAAGCAGTTATTTTTATAGGCCTTCAAGGCTCCGGGAAATCCACTTTCTACCAGCAACGATTTGCCTCCACGCACGTCCGAATCAATCTCGATATGTTGAAAACCCGACACCGAGAGAATCTGGTTTTGCGGGAATGTTTGCATGAACAAAGAGACTTCGTGGTGGACAACACCAATCCTACTATCGATGAACGGCGCCCGTATATTTCGCGGGGCAAGGAAGGAGGCTACAAGGTCGTTGGCTATTACTTCGATGTGCCTGTTGAGGATTGCATCGAGCGGAACAAAGCTCGGGAAGGAAAGGCCAGAATACCTGTGCCAGCTCTCTACGGCACTCGCAAAAAGTTGCAACTTCCAACCAGGGCGGAAGGTTTTGACGAACTTTTCACCGTAACAATTGTCTCAGGCAAGTTTTCCATCCACCTCTTGGATTAAATTAACCGGCTTTTAAGCTCCTGTCAGGAGCGCGCTCGTCGCTTCTCCGCAACTGGATGCATTCTGCTCCGACCTTTAAACGACTCAGGGTTGGTCCGCGGCTGTCCGCGGACCAACCCTGGCTAACCACTATTCCCTTTAACCTTGCACTCAGAAAGTGTACTGCACACCTGTGGTCACCCGGATATCCGGCGACTCTGCCCCGAGCCCAAATCCGAGCCCGCCGGCGACCGACAGATTTTTCGTCCAGGTATAAATCAAACCGCCTTCGATGATGTTTTCATCATGACGTTTCAGAATATTTTGTTGATGGATGAAATCGGCGACCCCGACAATTCCTTCAAAGAGCTCACGGCTGTAGCCCATACGAAACTGAAACCAGTCATCCCTTTCAATGGCCCGGGACTGCATGTTGTGGTTCCACGTGAAATTCAGGTGGACGGCATCTCCCCGCGCATCAGGAATAAAGGCCGCAAGGCTCTTGGTGGCAGCGAGTGTTAGCGCAATGTCCACTCCGCGGCTGGCGCGGCCGGTCGGTAATTCAGCCTGGGGTCCGACAGCCAGCGCAGGGTACCATTCATCGTCCTGGAGAAATTGGTAAAGCGCTCCCAGCCGAATGTTCCCGCCTCCTGTGCCCTTGTAGTTGCCTTCCATGAAGGGGATGGCCAGATCCGCTTCCCAATGCGGGGCGAACCCGTATCTGACCTCGGGTTGAAGGAGCCAGTTGTTCCTGCCATTTTCTGTTCTTTCGTAACGGACGATTCCGAAGGTGCTCAGTGTCTGGTAGTCCAGCGGGTAAGCGTCTACCACGTCCGTTGGGAAGGTAGGCTGCAGGTTGTAGCTGGGCGTGTTGTCCGCCGCTAAACACGGGAGAGCCGCCAAGGCTGCCCCGACCGCCAGCGCTTTTTGCAAGGAGGTAATATTCATGCGTTTCTATTTTGCGTTGTTGTAATGCCGCCCGATGAATGGGCCGGAATGCAGTCGGTTAAGCTGGAAAAAGGAAAGGCTTGTGATACACCAATTCCCCTTCCATTCTTCCCGATACCCCGGTCCACAAACACGCGCCAGTCTTGTCCTCTAAACCCCTGATTGTCTCTGGGGCAAAGACCCCATGTGGTCTAGAATTTCCACTGAGAAAGGCCATCCTTCTTCAAAGGCAAGTTCAGCATCCCCGCTCGAATTAATTCCACTGGGATTGGTCCGTAGGTGAGCACCGTGTCATGAAATTGTTTGTCGGTCATCTTGCCCTTATCGACCAGTTCCTTGCGCAGCGAGCGCAATTGCAAACCGCCGATCATGTAACCGCACTGGTACAAAGGGGAATAACCGCCGCCGATAAACCGCCTCACTTCACTAGTGGCTCCCAGCTTTTCATGTGATACCCGGTCCACCAGGAAATCCACCATCTCCTTCGGCTTCATTTGTCCGAGGTGAAACTTCAGGCTTACAATGATCCGGGCGCTCCGGTGCATGCGCCAAAACAGCATTCCGATTCTATCCTCGGGCGTTTGCGCGTACTTCAAGTCCCAGAGCAAAAGCTCCCAGTAAAGGGACCAGCCTTCCACCAGGAAGGGAGTTGAAAAGGTGGAACGATACGCCCGATTGCGCGCTGCCATGAAGATTTGCAAGTGATGACCGGGGATGAGTTCATGGGCGGTCGTGATGCGTGTGAAGTGCCGGTTGTTTCCACGCATCGACATCAGCTTGTCCTCATGCTTCATCTCGTCCTTCGCGTAGGCGACCATGATGTTTTGCCCGCTGTAAGCAGCGTACGGAATCGTTTTTTGGCCTTCCGGAGACACCATGGTGAGGCGCCAAATCTCCTCGGCGAGCGGCGGTATCGTGATCAGGTTGCGGTCCTTGACGAAAGCGATGGCTGTGCGGGCATGTTCTGCGATGCTCGTGTCCTGCTGGCCGGGCGGGACGTAAGCTTTCTTCACCTTTTTCAAAGCGGCTTTCCAATCGTCGCCGAAGCCCATCTCCTGCGAGGCTTCCTTCATCCGCGCTTCGCACCAAGCGAATTCGCGCTCACCAATTTGAATCAATTCTTCGGCAGTGTAGGGGAGCATCTCCAGCGCAATCTGTTCGGCCAGTTCTTCGGCCCCCACCGGTTCGCCGATTAACGGATCCTCATCCTTCCCTTTGAGCTCCGCGACCTCTTCGCGCAGATACTTCGCGTAGCTTTCCATGTTGGCCATCGCTTCGTCGTAGGGCTTTTTGACCCACCACGAAAAATCCGGGTGATAGCCGTCATAAAACACAAACCAGTTTTTGAGCGTATTCCGCAGGTCGCCAATGGCGGCCGCTGTGCGCTTCGCCACTAGCGGGGAGATTTTCAGGGGCACTGCCTCATCCGGTTTTGCTTCCTCCTTCTTTTCATCGCCGGATTTCTCCTCCTTTTTATCCTTCGCCTTCTTTCCTTTCTCAACCCGCTCCTTCAGCTTCTTCACCTGGTCGGCAATCTCCGAGACGGTGCTGGCGCTGGTCTGGGAATCCACCGCCTCCATTTTCCAGCGGGCCTGCTCGAGTTGCTGGAGTTGCTTGCGAAAGGAAAGCAATTCGTCCATCTCCTGCATTCGCTTTTCCGAAATGCGGCCCTGCAACAGCTCTCCCTTCAATTCATTCCGGAGCAGGATGTAATCGATCTTTCCTTGCTGGTCCAGGGAGCCAAAGTCCAGCTTGCCCAGTTGTTCCTGCCAATTCGTATACACCTGCTGCAGCCGCTCGAACCGTGTGCTCGACCACGGCAAATCGTAAAACCGCGAAACGTCGCTCCGATCGGTATCGAAGCCATGGATAAAATCCTCCATCGGCGCGCAGGTCAGGGTGGGGGTCGGCGATTTCGCCGCCTCGCTGCCAAAAGTGGAGATCAAACAGAATCCTGCAATGCTCAAAAGACGTTTCATGTAATGGAAACAGGCTGGCGGAGTTTTGGGAGCGCGTCAAGGCGGTCCCTTCTTCGTCGCGCCCCCTTCGTCTCCCCACTTCATCTCTCACTTTGTCTCTGTTCGCCTCTTCATCCAACCACTTTGTCTCACCCCTTTGTCTACGATCCTTTGCCTCTCGCGAAAAACGTCAGGACTTCCGGCCAGGTGTTTTCGTTCAATTCGCTCAGGCTGTTGTGGCTGGCTCTCTCGTTGATCCACAGTTTCTTGGGACCGGCATATCCATCGAACAATTTCCGCCCGAGATGATTGGGCACCACTTCATCGTGGCCTGCCAGAATCACGGCAAGTGGCCCTGTGTACCTCCTGAGGAAAACATCCGATTCATACCTGTCCTTCAGGATCCAACGAGTGGGAAAGATTGGATAATGACTGTGGGCAGCGGCTGAAAAATTGTTGAACGGCGCGATCAGGAACACCCCGGCCACACGGCTGCTGCATGTTCCTGCCAGGTGCGAGGCCACACCCGTGCCGAGCGATTCGCCAACCAGGTAAACTTTGCCTTTGGCGGCTACCGCGTCGAAGGCCTCTCGTGCAGCGGCGAAAAGGCTCTCCTCGGTCGGGACGCCGGGCCGGCCGCCATACCCAGGATACTCCACCAGGTACACATCGACATGTTGGCCGCGCTGCAAAGTGTCCGCGAGGAACGTGCGGTCCACCGCTGAGCCGGCGTTGCCGTGGAACACCAGCACAGCCGAAGAATTCGCCCCGCCCAACCGGCTTCGCCGATACCAACCCATCAGTTCCCCGTGGGTGTTCGTCCATGACGTGAAACCCTCCTTCTGCGCGCGGACGGCCAGGACGTTCGGGCTTTCACGGAACGGAAAGTACATCAGTGTTCGCTGCGCAAAGTAGAGGCAAGCAACAGCCGCCAGGTACAGGAGACCCAAACAGAGGACAATTCCCTTGAGCACCCGAACAAATGATATCCGTGTTCGCGGCCGAGTACTAATGGCGGGGGATTGCTCGATCATTTTGATTTTGCTGCGTCGTCCGTTATAAGTAAACGCTTGGCCTCGAAGATAGTTGCTAAAAGTTTTTATCAGCGAACCCTTCGGTCCCGCAGCCCGCCTCAATTCCTAAAGTCAAACTGCGGTTGGTAGCGGAAATCGATGAGAACCCCCTGGGACGAATATGGCGGATATGACGGATATGTCGGATCCTGAAAAATCTCACGACGATAGACTACATCGTCTATGCAAACGGTCTGGGAATTTAGTTGGTCGGTTGCGCTTTGTAGAGAGTAATGGAGGGCTGCACCGTTCCCGGCTACAGGGACCAGCCGAAAGCTCCCTTTACGGAAATTGTCAGTTGCA
>JAQGOV010000441.1 GCA_028293425.1 Verrucomicrobiales bacterium | reverse complement strand
TGGGCAAAAATGAAGTGCCTTCCGCACACATTTCCGCGCCGAAAAGCGGCTAATCTGGCGCCAATCAAAATACATGCTTCAGACGATTATTGAGGCTTTTGAGCCGTCAAACAATCAATCTTTCATTGATGCTTTTGAAAGGCGAGTTATTCGGAGATGTTCTGCCCTGGAGAATGGCCAAACCAAGGCACTCGCGGCCGCTACCAGCCTGGGGGTAAGACTACCATAACACTGGCAGCGCGTTTATTATTCTACCGAGATCACCCGGTATCTCTCACTCATCGCTCCGAACTGCATCTCCACCTGGTCGCCTTGTTTCCTGCCCATCAGCTTTTCGCCCATGGGCGACTGCGGTGTAAGAACCAAAATCGTTTTCTTGTCGTGCGAGATTTCCGTGCCCCCGGCCCTTGGCCCAATTAAATAAAAGCTGCGCTCCCCGTTTCCGTCCATTTCCACTACGGCGCTCAATTCGATCGGAGCTGCCGGGCCAAATGATCGCACAGCCATCTTCTGAAATTCGTCAATCGCCTGCGCCACCTCGGCCATTTGCTTGGATTGGCCGCGAGCCAGGTAGGATGCTTCCAAGCCACGGGTGTCATATTTGTTCTCTGCCTTGCTCTGTTCATGGGTTGCCTCGGCGTGAGCAGCCCGTGCTGCTTTACCATACGACTCCAGCTCCGCGGTCAAGTGCGCAATCACTTTTTTCACCAAAGCATTCTTATTCATGATATCAAAAAATGGACCGGAAGGTTCGCGGTTGTGCAACCGGAAAGAATCCCGCTTGCCCCCGAGCCTGTTTTAAAACGATGAAGGCTTCCGTCTCAGAACCTTGCCTTTATAAACGATGTGTCAAACCACAGCCCGTTAAAATCAAATTGCATTTCCCGGTTCTCAAGGCTTCCGCCAATCCACGTGAACTGATTGCGAGAACTGAGCAATCCGCAAAGCTCCTGGAACACGTCGAAATCAAATGCGATCAAATCATAGCGGTCGCGACGCAAACCCTCCTTGGCCATGCCTCGCATGATGCTCTCCACTTCATCCGGTGATTTTTTTACCACCCAGATTTCGGCCTCGGGAACTTTCACCGCGAGCTTGTCCAATTTTGTCACGCTGCACTCGCCGCACTCCACCCACAGTTTCGGCCTCAATTCATAATCCAATTGCACGAGGTCTGGTTTGAAGGGGATGGAATCCTGATGCAGGTTCACTTCCAGTTGCAAACGTTCCCGGTAAAACAACACATACGCCAGCAGCTTCAACATCACATGGTTGATGGTTTCGGTTTCCTCCTGGCCTACGATGATTTTGCCCGGCAGCTCATGTCGGCGGTCGCGACTCTCCAGTCGAAAGCTGTATTTCGCATTCACGATGCGAACCTACGGTTCCACAAACACCGGGGTGCCCACGGTGACCAGCTTGAGCAGGTATTCCGCATTCCAGTTGGCCAAGCGAAAACAGCCATGCGATTCCGTGCGGCCCACGGCTTCTGGATGGGGTGTGCCATGAATTCCATAGCCCGGTTTGTCCAATCCAATCCAAACGGTTCCCACCGGATTGTTCGGACCCGGTTGCAGGATCAACTTGCGACCGATCTCCTGCGCTTCGGCTGACTCTGGGAAAACCGCCGGGTCAAACGTGTAATTGGGGTTGGGTGCGACTACGGCGACATGAAGCTCTTCTCCAACCGGACGCTTCTCCACACGTTGGGCGATGCTGCAGGGAAAGTGCGCCAAAAGAACATTTTCGGAGTTGAACGCTTCCATGAACCGACTCCCAATGTAAATCTTGAGATAAGCTGCCCTCCCTGCCGGTATAGGATATTCCGTGGTGGGGACGATCAGGCTCGTTCCGGGAGCAACACTCGACCACACAATCCCCGGGTTGAGTTTCTGGATGAGTGTAGGATGCGACTGAAATTTCTCCGCCACTAATTCAAGAATGGTTTCATAATCCAGACGCTCCTGTTGCGACTTGCCAAGCCAGGTTTTGCTCAGAGGCAAGAGCCTCCCGACGTCATCGGACGTGACCACGTAGTTGCCAATGGATTCCGTTGTCCCCAACAAACGCAATTCTGTCTCGGTATCCAGGGTGCCGGTGATCGGCAGCCCAGCTTTCAGTTGAAAAGCTCGCAGGGCAGCCCGCGTTTGTGAACCGACCACGCCATCCACGGAACCAGGAGAGATTCCAACCCGCACCAACGCGAGCTGGGCATCAAGGATTTTATTCAAGCGGGGTGTTTGGACGCGCGGTGGAACATTTGTGACCGCCTTTTCTACCGGCGTCTCAGGAACTGGCGCAACCGTAAGTGTGGTGTTGTTTGCCATGCCCGGCGCTTTCACGGCAGGCTGGCTGTCTTCGGCAGGCCGAGGAACTGGCGCGGGCGGCTTGGCTACCACGAGCACCGGAAGGGTGTTCGAGGCAGTGCTCTGGGTAATCTTCACCTTTTCAGTCTTTTTCCGACCTGATTTGGCACCCTTTTGTTGCCCCCACCAAAGCCAAACCAGGCCAGCCGCCAGCAAAGCCACCGCCAACCAGTAAACGGACTGGTTTCGGTTCTTGCGGTCCGTCGAGGAACGAAATTTTGGATTGTTCAGTGTTTGCACGGGCTTTAATCGCCTGCCAGAGGAATTGTAGACAAAAGGCGGTTTTTCCACAACATTCCTTCAGTAATACGTTCGGAAACATGAGTGCGAAACCGTTTAAGATGCATTGTAAGGCCTTGAAAAGCTTCAACCGACCATCTGCGACGAGATTCCAGCTAATTCAGGCTTGACCTTTGGCGCATAAAAGGCAGATTACGCGGCTCGGTTTTAGGTTTTTACTTTTATGCAGCATATTCGAAATATCGCCATTATTGCCCACGTGGATCACGGCAAAACAACGCTGGTGGATTGCCTCTTGAAGCAGTCCGGGACTTTTCGTGCCAATCAGCATGAATCCAAGGAGGAACGCTTGATGGACTCCATGGACCTGGAAAAGGAAAAAGGCATCACCATCCGCGCCAAGAACGCTGCTTTCAAATACAAGAATTACCACATCAACATCGTGGACACTCCTGGCCATGCCGATTTCGGCGGCGAAGTGGAGCGGATCATGAACATGATCGATGGAGTGTTGCTGGTGGTGGATTCGGCGGAAGGGCCGCAGGCCCAGACCCGGTTCGTGCTCCGCAAGGCTTTGGAGGCAGGCGCCAAGCCGATTGTGGTCATCAACAAGATTGACCGCGAAAACGCCAACCCAAAAAAGGTACTGGACCAGGTGTTCGAACTTTTCATGTCGCTCAACGCCACCGATGAGCAGCTGGATTTTCCATTCATTTATTGCTCCGCCAAGCAAGGCTACGCCAAGGCGGAACTGGAGCACGTCTCCGGCACCATGGAGCCGCTGTTCGACGCGATTGTGAAGCACATCCCCCCGCCGCGCGCGCATGCCAGCGATGGGTTTCAATTGCTCGTCGCGAACCTCGATTACAGCGATTACCTCGGCCGTATTGCTTTTGGCAAGATTTACGAAGGCAAAGTCAAAGTCGGTGACTCCGCCATCTGCCGTCATGGCTACGGACGCATCACTAAAGGCAAGATCACCATGATCTACCACTTCGAAGGTATGAAGCGCGTCGAAATCCAGGAAGCGCATGCCGGTGATATTGTTGGTATAACCGGTTTTGAAGACGTGTTCATCGGAGAATCCATCTGTGACTCCGACGCACGCGCTGCGCTGCCCTACATTCCGATTGACCCGCCTACCATTCAGATGGAGTTCGCCGTCAACGACGGCCCCCTGGGTGGCCAGGATGGCAAACTGGTCACAGCTCGTCACATTTGGGACCGTCTCGTCAAAGAAATTCGCACCAATGTGGCTCTCCGCATCGCGCAAACCTCCGATCCAAAAATCTTCGCGGTTTCCGGTCGTGGCGAAATGCAAATTGCCATTCTCGTGGAGCAAATGCGCCGCGAAGGTTATGAAGTTCTCGTCTCGCGCCCCGAGGTGCTTTGGAAAAAGGGCCCGGACGGCGAACCCCTCGAACCCATCGAAAAGCTGTTCGTCGAAATCCCCGCCGAAAACCTTGGCACGGTAATGGAAAACCTTGCCAACCGAAAAGCCCAGATCACCAACATGAACCACGTTGGCAACATCGCCTCAGTGGAAGCGCTCGTTCCGATGCGCGGCCTGATCGGCTTCGAAACGGACCTGGTGAATAGCACCAAAGGCATGGGTGTGATGAGCCATCTCTTTCACGAATACGGCGCTGACCGCGGCGAAATTGCTGCCCGCAAGAATGGCTCCCTCGTCTCGATGGACTCCGGCGAAGCGACCCCCTACGCTCTGAACATGGTTCAGGAACGAGGTCGTCTGATGGTGGTGCCTGGCGAACAGGTTTACATTGGCATGATCGTCGGTGAGAACGCCCGGGAAAACGACATTGCAGTCAACCCCGTTAAAGAAAAGAAACTTACGAACATGCGTTCGCAAGGTGACGGCAAAGGCATCCAGCTGAACTCACCGCTCAAGCTCAGCCTTGAGCGCGCCTTGGAATACATCGACGTCGACGAATATGTTGAAGCCACACCCAAGAACCTGCGCCTGCGCAAAAAGGTTTTGGACGAGAACCAGCGGAAGCGCTCTGAAAAGGGCCGTGTTATCAAGTACGTAGGCGAAGTCTAAACTTTCGCTTCAACCTTTCGAAGCCGCGCTGCAAGGCGCGGCTTTTTTGTTGCCCTTCTGTTGAAATTCTCGGCTAGTCCACCACCGCCGCCGACACCATTTCGATCACGCGGCGCAGTCCATCATCTCCGCCCAAGCTACCTTCATGAAAGGGCGTCCGGGCAATGGGAGTCCAATTTGTTCGGGATCCGTCGTACTGAAAATTCTGCGGCAAGCCCGTCAGAGTCGGATCGTATTGATTGTCCCGGCCACCCATTTTGTAGATCACCAGGTCCAGCGAGGGGACGATCATTAATCCAAACCCGCCCGCTCCGGATTTGAAAAATGCATCCCGCGGCGCCCCGGCGATGTGCCCATCGCTGTTCTGCTCGAACATCAGGGTGTAAGGCGAATGCGGATTGAATGGTGAGGGCTTGTTGCAGAGCGCCACATAGTCCGCAGGCACTAACTGCTTGTCACTCCACTTGCCACCTTTCAGGAGACAATACCCAAACCGCATCGCATCCGTGGCATGCACCGCGATGCTCCCGGCCCCATTGGCATGAGGCATGGTGAAATTGCCACGATGCAGACAATAGTCCCACGCGCCCCAGCCCATGGGTTTGGCCAGTTTCTCGTTGATGTAATCCTTGAGTTCCATTCCGGTCACATGCCGCAGGACAATTGAGGCAATGTGCGGAGCTGGGGATGAATAGGAGTAACCTGCCCCTGCATTGGTCCACATCACCGTCCGAAGCGAGGACTGGTCCAAATCGCGAATGTCCTGCCCCGGCACCGGCTTTAACGGAATGACTATGCCGTTCACCATGCCCGGGCTCGTGCCTTCGCCATGATACCCTGCTGACATGCACAGCAACTGGCCCAGCGTAATCTCTGCGCGGCGTTGGTCATCCAGCGGGAAAGCCTCGGGCAGATATTTTTCCGTAAACACCTTCGTGTTCAAACCATCCGGAATTTTTTCATGAAATTCCTGGAGCATGATGCCGCACGCGATACTCGTGTAAGCCTTGCCCGTGCTTGCCATATCGGGATTGGCATTCCGATGCGCTCGCCCGAAATATTTTTCATACACCAAGTACCCATGGCGCACGACCACCAGGCCGCCATTTTGAGTCGACCGCTCGGTGAGGTCATAAGCCTGGTCCAGCCGCTTCAGGTCCATCCCGGCCAGCGTGCGGATCTCCTTTGGATCCTTCAGAGTCCGCCAACCGCCCGCGCTGTCCGGCGGCGGAAAGTAATCCGCCGCTTGCACTATCGACCCGGCAGAGAGAACGGCAACAACGAGTCGGATGCACTTCAGTGAAATCATGCTGGGATTCAAGTCTGAACCGGAACCATGAATCAACACTATTTGGCGCGAATTGTTCGCAGCCAGAAAGATGGGACTGAAGCCAAGCGAGGCTGCCTTACCGCTTCGTCGACTACGATGGGTATCCTAAAGGTGAACCGCCTCTTTACCTCGTCAACAACCCAGAGCCTGCAAACCCTTAAGGGGTGAGTGCATGGGTCAAGCTTTGCGTTTCATTCTTCACGCCTTGCCTCAAAACCTCCCCTTTGTCAGAGTCGCGGGAATGACCAAAATTCCCATGCCCATTACTCGGCGGAAGTTTGTCGCGGCCGCCGCCGGACTAGGCACCCTCGCGACCCTACCCTCCATCGCCACAGGCCAGGCACCTCAACTTCTAACCAAACGTTCTCCGCGCCCGGTCGTCATTGCCTCTGATAACGGGAACAAGTCAAAGGATAAGGATGGGCTGACCTGCGTCGCCAAGGCCTTCAAGCTGATCATGGAGGGAGCGGATGTGCTGGACGCCCTGCTCGCGGGCGTGAACATCGTGGAACTCGATCCGGAGGATAGCAGTGTTGGCTATGGCGGATTGCCTAATGCAGACGGAGTAGTGCAACTAGATGCCTCCGTGATGCATGGACCGCTCAAAAGAGCCGGGGGGGTAGCTTGCCTGGAAGGAGTGCGCACTCCTTCGTTGGTTGCCCGAGCCATCATGGACCAGACGGACCATCATCTCCTGGTCGGCAAGGATGCTCAACGATTTGCCCGGAGCGTCGGTTTCAAGATCGAGGACGATCTGAACACCGATAAATCTCGGCGGCTTTGGCTCGAGTGGAAACGCCGCAGCGACCCCACCCACTACCTGGATCCGAAAAAGCGGGCGGACGCGGGCAAGCGCGCTGCCCAATCCATGCTCGCGGAAGGATTGATTGACCCGGCGCATTACCACGGGACCATCAATTGCAACGGAATCAACGCCAAAGGCGAGTTGGCCGGCGTCACGACCACGAGCGGGCTCGCCTGGAAAATTCCTGGCAGAGTGGGAGACTCTCCTATTTTAGGCGCTGGCCTTTACGTGGATGGAACTGTAGGAGCTGCAGGCTCCACGGGGCGCGGTGAATCCAATCTCTTCGGGCTTTGTTCATTTCTGATCGTTGAATGCATGCGCAATGGGATGTCGCCGAAGGATGCGGGCATGGTCGCGCTCAAAAGAGTCGTGAGCAACACGATCGAGAAGCGCCTACTGAACAGCCGAGGGCAGCCCAACTTCAATGTGAATTACTACATCATAAATCAAACGGGGGAATACGCGGCCGTCTCCCTGTATCCGGCACCCTATTCTATTTGCACCGAGGATGGCGCGAAGATCCTTACTGCTGAAGCGCTGTTCACGGGGAAAGCAGAGGACTGATTGGAATCGCAGATGAAAAGGCGGAAAGGAGGAAGGAACCGGAGAACAATAGGCGCAAATTCCCCAGAAGAAATAAGGGATGCTGCTGGTAGACACGGATGAAGTGTGGGGAGATTAGGATTATGAAGGAGATGCGCCAAGCGCTCTAGCTTGCGTCCTCCGGTCTTTACCCCATTTCAATCAGCAGCTTCAACAGCTTTCCTTTATAAGCGGGCAGCCTGGAAAGGAACTCATGTCTTCACTTGTTGTTGTCAAAAAGGGTGGAATGGCGGTCATTGCGGCAGATTCGTTAACCACATTCGGCCGAATTAAATTTGGACGAAAATACCAGCGTCACTCCGAGAAAATTCATAATTACGAGAACTGCTACATTGGGATCGTAGGCGACGCGGCTCACAGCAACGTTTTCGAAAATATCCTGGAGCATTACAACGAAGAGCTGAAGTTCGACTCTCGCCGGCACATTTTCGAGACTTATCTCCGGCTCCATGAAATCCTGAAGGACAAGTTCCACCTAAACCCAGCCGCCGCGGACGACATGGCTTACCAATCCAGCCAGATAGATGCGCTCATTGCTAACGAGCACGGCATTTTTGGAATGTTTGAATTTCGCGAAGTGCACGAATTCGAAAAATTCTGGGCGATCGGTTCCGGCAAAGCTTATGCGCTTGGGGCCATGTTTGCCACTTACGACAGCTTCGATGACCCAGTGGAGATCGCCAGAGTGGCGATTATGGCAAGTTGCGAATTTGATAATGCATGCGAGCTGCCGATGAACGTTTACTCGCTCCAGCTCAAACCCGAGGACGTCCAGGACACGACAGAAGGCATTCCCCTTATTAATCAGTCCATTGCCCGCTGAGGAGCTCCGATTCGGGTGCCTGCCGGTCGCGCGAAGTCCTCCTACCCCACGAGCCGCCTTTCCCCGCCTTCCAAAAGCGCTTGCCTTTTGTGCCGTGATAAGCTTATATCCGTTTCATACCCGTAGGAGACTGCAAATAAGGACAGTAATATTGTTTTGGCGTTATGAAAATTTTCCTCAGTAAATTGATTCCGACGATCTCGGTGTTGGCCCATCTGACCCTTAGCTTCTCTATCCA
This sequence comes from Verrucomicrobiales bacterium, assembly GCA_028293425.1. Taxonomy (GTDB): domain Bacteria; phylum Verrucomicrobiota; class Verrucomicrobiia; order Limisphaerales; family JAQGOV01; genus JAQGOV01. Next base: position 9,753 of record JAQGOV010000441.1, on the reverse strand, counting down.
GGCGGAAACGGACAATTTCAATGACGGGAATGACACCGGTTGGACGAGGTATACGCCTGTCACCGCTGTCAGCACCCCTACTTATTCATTTCCGCAAGGGAGCACCTACCGCTTGCAGGCCACCGGCGCCCAGAATACCCAACTCGGCCCTGCCAGAGTTGGCAGCTATCTCCCAAACGCCATCTATTCCTCCTTTTACGCATCGGTGGATTTAGTGGATTGGAATAACAGTTTGGATCAAATTTTCGGTCTGCTCACTCGTATGAGCTCACCCGGTTTTGGAACTCTCAATGGCTACGCAATGACCTATGCCACGCGAACAGGCCGTTCGGCGCTTGGCCAGTTGGAAATCCTGAGGATTACCGGAGAACGCGGCACCGCCCTGGCAGGTGCCTCCCTCGATATTTCCCTCAACCCGCAGCACGACTACCGTTTTGTGTTCGTGGGCACCGGCCCCAATTTTACGGGGAAGGTCTATGAATTGCCCAACCTTACAGATCCCTTCGCTACTCTCACAGGCTCGGACGCCACCTATGGCCAAGGCCTTGCTGGATTTTTTACTTATGACAACAGCAACCCGGCCACCAATCCGGTAGACGTCACCTTGGATAATTTCGTCCTTTTGGACAGCCCTCCTCCAAGTCTTGAAATCTTTTTGGACCAAAATCTTTTTATTAACGTGAGCTGGCCGACTCCCTTTGGCGGTTGGAGCCTTGAAACCACCACCAATCTCAGTGCGGGCGTTTGGACAAGTCTCCAATCCGACGTGTTTGAATCCGGAGGTCGTTTTTATTATAGTGCGGATGGTTCCATCGGAAACCGCTTTTTCCGACTAACGCATCCCTGAAAGGTCTCTTCTCCGACATCTCCTACCCGGCTGGGGTTTATCCCTCACTGGTTTCCCGTGCCGATGCCTTCAAAGTATCGCAAGGCCAGAGCCTGGCCCGAAATCCGAAAAAAGGAGTGTTGTTATGAAGACCCGTTTATTTCCAACTGTTGCTGCTGTCCTCACGACTATCACACTTGGCCTTGGCATTCCAGTTCAGGGTGCCGTACTGCCTCCCACCCTTCCGGGAAACTCCGGTTCTTCGGGTTCCTCCTCTTCCACGACTGGGACAAATAACTCTGCAGGAACAGCCGCCACCAATACTCTCCCTTCCATCCCGAGTGTTTCGCCGGGTACGAATTCTGCCAGCCAAACAGCCCCCTCCGCCAATCCCGGAAATTCCGCATCTGCCCGGGCTCGGTCAATCAACTTGCCAGCGAACGCGAATACGAATGCCTTCGCGAGGATAACCAATCGCGTGGATCTACGTTCTTTGCCCGATCCTTTAAAGGCTCGTCTGCGGGAGCTGGCTCAACGTCCGCACACCTTTGTCCCGCAACGCACTTTCCCGGCGGGCACCGGAGTGGTCAGCCAACTGACCGGTTATGCCCTGTTGAACGACTCTGGTATCGTGAGCTCGAATCTGTTTGCGACGAGCCTAAATTCCGTCGCCCCCTCGACCAATGCAGGTCTCAGGGCGAACACAAACCTCGGCCCAATCGGCGCGGTTCGAATCCTCCAAATCACCTCCACCAATACCACTAATGTGGCGTCCAACTCGAATGATCCGGGGTGCTTTGATTTTTTCACAGATGTAGCGGGCATTGGGCCTATTCAGAATGAGTCTGGCTGGTACGAGGGCTGGTTAATCCATGATCTCGTGGTTCCCGCCGTGGCCGCTGCCAACACCAATGGCTCAGCAACAGCAGGCAGCATTACGGCCGATGATGCGACCGCGTTAACTAGCCTTGGAACCGGAAACAATGTACCGGGTGCGGTTTTCACCCTCGACGGAAATGTGCCCACAGCCGCGACAAACACGGGCCAGGGCGGAATCAGCACCACCAACGCGGCTTCCACCAATATGACCGCAAGCCCAGTCCCCAGCTTTAACACAATCGCAGTTTACGTGAGCGCCGGAACGTTCAACGCCCTCCAGCGGAATGACGCGCATGCCTACAAACAAATCAACCGCTACACCGATTGGGCTTTTCCGGTGTATGAATTCCCTTTCACTGGGGGCCTCGAAGGAGCCTTTGAAATGGGTTTAATTGGGGCGCGCTCCTCCATCGTGCCTGGCTCCGGCCCGGCAGGCATTACCAATAGTCCGGTCCTTTATGGCGATAACCCAAACAATCCGCGTGACCCGGACCGCACCCCTTTCACCCTCCGAACGAACAACTCGAGTGGACTCATCAATACGAACCTCGCGAACCCTGAGTTTCGTCTGCGAATGATCCCAAGCGGCATCGCGCGAGAAATCCTTCTGGACGTCCTCATGAGACGAGCCTCGTTTGAGCCAACGGTGACCGATTTTAACCAGCGCCTGTTCGATGCGTACGCTGCTGAAGTGGCGAAAGTGGATACCAATCGGGACGGTGTTGTGTCCTTTGAAGAGGCGGACGCAGCGGCGAACGCGGGCGTTCCAATGTTTATTCCGGTGAGCGAATTCAACCGGTTCGCCGTGACTCGAGAGATTAACGATGGGCTTCTTGCGCCTCGGTTTGCTCCCAGCCAACGCGCCTGGGTGTTGCAGGGCACGTTGCAATCTGTCCAAACGCCGCCAGTGACCTCGACAACGTTGACTGAAGAAGAGGAATGATCGCTCCCTGGATAAGTTTAGGAAGCGCCCAATCTTTCGAAACTATGGCGTGCTGACGCGAAAGAATCTTCGCGGAAACCTATCGGTTGAAACCGCGATTGCGGTGAACTGCGCGGTGGGAGTAAATGGAAAGATGCGGACCCAATTTACCAAGTCCGTGCTCGCTTCCAGTTGATAAACTCGGCCGACGTCAGCATTCACGGTCATCTGGTGGGTACCCGGCAAGCTGTGGGGCGCATTCATGAGTTGAGGCGCCGTTAACCCGGATTGTAAAACGACTCCCCCGTCTGCCACAGTGACAAAGTTGGCGGTCCCGTGCGTGGAAGATCTTAAGAAATTGGAACCTGCTGAAGGCCGATTCGTCCAGGTACTTCCATCAGCCGAAGATACTATGGTTCCCCCTCCACCAACGGCCACGTAATAGCCGTTTCCATAGCTTACACTTTTCAGGTTTCCGACAGAGATGGGCGTTGCGCTCAACCAGTTGGTGCCATCATTCGAAGTGACGAACAAACTTGGGGTGGCATCACCCACAGCCACAAATTTCCCTTTGCCGTAAGTAATCCCGCGCAGGCTTTGGTCAGCGGTCAGTCGTTGAGTCCACGTAATTCCATCCGGCGAGGTTTGGATTGTATTTCCCGCGGCCACAAACATGTTTGTGGCGTAAATGACCCCACTCATAACCCCGGCAACCGTTGCACGGACAATCCAATTCGAACCGTTAGCAGATGACAGAATGTCGCTGGAGAACCCACTCGCCAGGGCCACGTAGTTGCCCTTTGCGTAGGCGACGGCAGAGAGGCTGACCTCTCCAGTAACATAATGCAGCGTAGACCAGTTAGTGCCATCGTTTGAGGCCAGAACAACCCTTGAGGCCAAAGGGGGCGCAGCATCGCCGCCCACCGCCAGGAATTGGCCGTTCCCATAGGTGATGGCTCGCAGCCGGCGGGTGGTTCCTGAAACTTGTTGAACCCAATTCGAGCCGTCGCTGGAAGTTAGAATGGTTCCCTGTTCCCCTACGGTTACCCAGAGCCCCTTGGCATAAGAGACCCCCAATAGGTTTGCCGTGGTAATGCTGTTGCATGCGTTCCATGCATCCAGGGATATGGCTTTGAGCTCTGCCAATTGCCCAAAAAGGAAGGGCAGCGCGATCAGTATAAAACTCTTCCGCATAGCTGAACGCTTAAAAGCAGAAGAATGGCCAGAATCAGGACAGACGATGTCCCGGTTTAGCACAACTCTCACCACCGATTCTGGTAGAGGAGTTTACGAGAATGAGATTTTCTTGGGAAACGGGAAGACTGGGAAGAGTTTGCCTGGGCTGCAGGAAGGCGGAGAGCTTGTCGGGGTAGAATTGGCCAACCACGAGCCTTACTTGCTGACCACGGGCAGAGCGGATTTGGGAATGATCTCGCCCTTAAAATCTTTCTGGTCCACCTGGTAGATGGCGATAAACCAGGCGCTGTCATCTTTGCTGCCCCCGGCGATGGTAAAGTATTCGCCCTTGCTCAGCGGCTTCACAATTTTGTGCAACGGCTTGCCTTCTCCAATCAGCTTCACTTCAACAGATGGTCCGGCAAGCTCGGTAATTTCAATCGTGCATTGCTTGCTCATCTTGATTTGCTGGCTGGTCCGGGAAGCAACGTAGACGTTGGTACGGCTCACCTCGTAATAGTGCTTCCACTTAAAAACGTTGCTAAACTTTTTGGCTGTTTCCGCGTCCACTGGCTTGAGGGACGGCTTGGAAACGTTCTCTTTATCCGTGCCCCAGATCAGCTTGGAAACCAGATAAAGATCTTCCGCCCTGGCCTGCGAGGAAGCAAGCAGGCAAATCGCTAGAAAAAGGCCCAACCGGATGATCCGGCTGGGCGTAAAGGAAAACATCAGGTTCATTGGGGCATTACTTCTGGTTCTGTCGTTTCGATCAAATCAGGACTATCTTGCTCGCGGTTATAAACCCAAACGACGAACATATTCTCTGATTGCGAACGAAAGGAGTAGGAGCCGGTTTCATCGGAAAGATTCTGGATCTCTGCAAGGTGTTTCGCCGAGCTGTTCAAGGTTGCGGCATCATAGACCTTGGCTGTGAGAACTCCCAAGGCTACTACGGCTGCTACACCCGCCATAGGCGCCAGGTATCGCTTCCAACGGCCCCAAAGGGTTTCGCTGTCCATGCCACCAGCAGGCTCGAGGTGCTCTGAGCGTTCGATGCCTCGCTGGATTTTGCTCCAGTAAAATTCCCGTGTTTCGGGGAGCTTGACTGCAAGCTCGTTCCCGCCCAACAGCTCCTTGGTTATCTTCAATTCCTGAAGAAGAGCCTGCGCTTCCCGGTCACTGGCCAGGAGTTGCTCCACACGACGCGCTTCACGGCCGGTCAGTTCGCCATCCAAATACGACTGCAAATCCAATTCCATTTCAGGGTTCATCAACTTAGTTCCTCTCGCTTATAACTTGCCATAAGGTTTGCCATTTTGCGCCGGGCATAAAACAGCCGACTCATCACGGTCCCTATCGAGCACTGCATTCTTTTCGCGATCTCTTTATATTCCAACTCTTCAAATTCGTGCAATATCAGCACCGTTCGGTGCTCCATCGACAATTGGGCCAACGCCTTATCAATGCGCTGCCTCAATTCTGAGCGTTCCAGCCCTTCCGTGGGGTTAATCGTCACGACCGGCATTTGCCGTTCTACCCCGCCCGATTCCTCTTCCATGAGTTCAATCGACTCGGTGCGGTGTCGTTTTTGCTTCCGCAATTGGTCCAGACAAAGATTTATGACAATCCTCGTCATCCAGGTGACAAAACTTGAGTCGCCCTGGAATTGCTTCAGCCTTTGCCATCCCTTGACCCAGGCTTCCTGAGAGAGGTCAACCGCCTCGTCCTCATTCCGCATCATGCTGAAGGCCCGCGCATAAATCTTGTCCCGATGCCGGCCTACCAATTCCTCAAAGGCGAGCATGTCGCCTCTTTGGGCTAACCGCACCAACTTATCGTCGGCCAACTCCGCGTATTTGTGTTGCGTCGCCATAACTGAGACGTGAAGCGCCTAGTGCATATTCATGCGAACTATAGCACTTCCTTCGTGCTCGGAATGCGTCCAGCAATCCGCGGATCTCGTTGACAGGCAAGGTCCACGGCTTTAGCAAATGCCTTAAATAAAACCTCCGCCACGTGATGGGGTTCTTCCCCGTAAATTAACTCCAAATGCAGGTTACATCGGGCTTCATTTGCAAACCCCTGAAAGAATTCGCGGGCTAGGCCGAACCGAAAGGCACTGGACATATCCTGGGTTTTTTCGACCTTTTTGACCGATTTATAGGCCAATTTGTCCAGCGCTCGCCATACCAGATAGGGGCGCCCACTAAAATCAATCACGGCCCGCGCCAGGCATTCATCCATAGGCACATAAGCTTCGCCTGTGAACGGATTTTTTGGGTCAAAAGCGAAACCGTAGCGTTTAATTCCCTTTTTATCGCCCAAGGCCTGCAAAAATGCCTGACCCAGCGCGATTCCGCAATCTTCCACGGTATGATGCGCATCCACATCCAGATCGCCTTTGCAACGCAGGCTCAGGTCCAATACCGCATGCCGCGCGAAGAGCGTCAGCATATGGTCAAAAAACGAAATCCCCGTATGGATCGAAGAACGGCCTGAACCATCGATGTTCAGCTTAAGCTCGATGCGCGTTTCTTTTGTCACGCGCTTGATTTTAGCCTGTCGGGACTGCATTGCCTTAATTAAACAACCTTCGGATGGAAAACAAAACTGATTTGTTCCGGAAGTGATCCTGCGAACGCCCTGTAGCGGGCCTGCTGAGAACCTTTAATAACGCGGAACTGTGGGATCAATTTGCACGCTCCATTGATCAATTCCACCGGAAAGATTCAAAAGTCGCTCAAAACCCAACTGCTGCAAAAATTGGATGGCATGCCGACTGCGGATGCCATGATGGCAATACACCACGATTTCATCACTTTTCCACGAGCTGATCTCGGAAGCGCGCACGCTTAACTGCCCTAATGGGATGAGTTTTGAATTCGGCAGTGCTGCCAACTCATGTTCTTCCGGTTCGCGGACGTCCAGGAGTTTTGGAACATCAGAACTATTGATGCGCGCCGCCAATTCCTGCGGGAGAATTTCCATCGGGCGTGATTATTGATTCATTGCTGCCAGGTAGCGTTCAGCGTCAATCGCTGCGGCGCAGCCCATGCCCGCAGCAGTGATTGCCTGGCGATACACACGGTCCGAGCAATCGCCAGCTACAAAAATCCCAGGAACATTCGTGGATGAGCCTTTCGTGGGAATAATATAACCATCCTCATCCATGGTGATGATTCCCTTGAACACCTGTGTGTTCGGAACATGCCCGATCGCGACGAACACACCAGTGCAATCGATCTGGCTTTCTGCGCCTGTTTCCAGGCTTTTCAGGCGAATACCCGTCACTTTGTCCTGTTTCACGTCCAAAATATCCGTCACGACTGTGTTCCAAATCGGCTGAATTTTCTTATGAGTCAGAGCGCGCGCGGCCATTACTTTGGAGGCACGCAAAGAGTCACGACGATGCACCAGGTACACCACTGAGGCAAACCGCGTCAGATACATTGCCTCTTCACAAGCTGAGTCTCCGCCCCCAACCACCACCACTGGCTGATTGCGGAACATTGGTAAAGCTCCGTCGCAGGTGGCACAATAGGTCACACCTTTCTTTTCCAGCAGGTGCTCGCTCCCCAAACCCAGGTGCCGGTGCCCTGCCCCGCTCGCAATGATCACTGTTTCCGCTTCCACCTTCTCGCCGTCGATTGTTAGGATGAACGGGTACTTGGAGGTATCCACCGATTCGAGTGTGCTGAATTGGATGCGCGCGCCAAAGCGCTCCGCTTGCTTTTGCATGCGGGTCATCATCTCGTAACCATCAATTCCTTCGGGAAATCCGGGGAAATTCTCAACAATGCTCGTGGTGGTCAGAAGCCCGCCGGGCATGCAGCCGGTCAGGACGAGGGGATTCAAGTTGGCGCGGGCTGTATACAAAGCGGCCGTGAGACCGGCGCAGCCTGTTCCAATAATAACGACTTTTTCCATAATAAAGAGGCCGAAAGGTAGGGTTTGAACTGCCACTTGGCAAGGCTTGGCTCATGTCATCATTTTGTCATGGCGGCTTTCCTCCAACGGCTCACACGCCAAAAGAAAATTCCGAAAAACAGGAGTCCGCAGACATTCACACCAAGGGTGTAGCCTAGTTTATATGTGCGGCCTGTGTTGTTCAGCGAATAAATCGCCACATCCCGACCCATGGCCAGGTTTGGCAGAGCCAGCGGCATCAAAGCACCTTGAAGCATTCCTCGGGCAAGCCCTGCGGGAGTTTCATCATGGCTCAGGTTGGCAGCCGTCCGGTTCAATGCTGCGGCGATCACAGCCGCTACCGCCAGCACGCACACTAGCCGCACGGCAATCCGAAGCGTCTTTGAACCAAAGCCGACGCGCTGTTTGTCTTGTTTTGCAGAGATCATTTCGATACGAGGAACAGGATGTTTTTGAGCGACCGCAGCACGCAAGCAGAATATTCCGATGCCCCCGGGCTTTCTCCGGAGCACGTGGCGCGGAATTATGCGGACTTGGCCAAAATCAATCGATTATTCGCATTTGCGGAACCTTTTCAGCGATCAATGGTCAACTGGCTCGGCCGTGACAAAGTTCAGTCCTTGAAAATTCTGGATCTCGGTGCTGGGGACGGCTCGCTGGGCCGCGCACTCGAAACATGGGCCAAACGAAAGGGCTGGAACTGGAGCGTCACCAACCTGGACTTCAACGAGAATGCTCTCCGTATCCATGGGGCCGCCAGCAACGTGCGCGCCTCCGTCACGGCCCTGCCCTTCGCCGACAATTCGTTCGATGTTGTGATCGCCTCCCAAATGACTCATCACCTCGATACCGATGACGACGTGACCAAACATTTCGCCGAAGCCTGGCGCGTGACACGTGATGCGCTGTTCTTCACCGACCTCCACCGCAACCCTGCCCTCCTCGGCATGGTCTGGGTAAGTTGTATTTGCGCGGGACTTTCCGCCGAAATGCGGGCCGATGGAATTATTTCAATCCGTAGGGGCTGGCGCGTTCCAGAATGGCGACGGCTTGCCCAGGCATCCGGCATCCCCAGTTCGAATGTGTGGCTCTACTTCGGCTCTCGCATTATTTTGCAGGCCCGCAAGAGGAATGTCTGAACTATTGCGTCCTGCAAGAGCCAGGAGTTTATTGGTGGCTGCGTCCCAGAAACTCTGGGCTTGCTTCAGCTTGTCATTCTGCGGTTCCTGATCTTGTTCCACAGGGGCATAACAGCGTGAACAAGAACAAAGGCAACATGGATGTAAGGTCGTCCAGAGCCAGTTGTTGCGTTGTCGCATCATCGAGACGGCGAGTTCTACGTTGAGCGCTACCTGGTGTTTACAGTGGTCGATTGGTGGATGTTTCTCTGGGTACATGGTGCTTTTTGGGCGCTACGCTCCTCCGGTCCATGCGCAATCAAAGGCCATAATACCAAACGAAAACAGGGGAGCTTTGTCTCCCTGCTTCCGTCCAACAGCCGTATGAGAATGATATTTAGCATCTCAGTTTTGGCTGTTCTGCTCCTGGCGGCCCCAAGCCGGTGCTTCGCCGAGATGTCCATCATGCAAGTAACAAGGGAAAAGGCGAAAGACCTGGGCATCGAACTCCGAGCGAAAGGAAACGGGCCGAACCAGGTCTGGATAGAGCTTGAGTTCAAGCCTGAGGGGAGATTGAAAGATTTCAGCCATGTGAGCCTTGAAATCCGAGAGGGACAAAAATTGCTGGTAGGCTACGCCGCCTTGAAAGAAAAGGACTCCAGTTCAGGAAAGGTCGTGGTCACCTTTATGGCCGACCGCAACTATCTTGAAAAGGTCACGCTCAGCATTGTTGTAGGCCGTCCCATGGACATGAGCGGTTACAACCTTGCGGTGAAGGATTTTGTTGAGTGGGACAAAGTCCATTGACGTGTTCCGGAGCAAGGTAAAGGACCGGCGGAACACGAGGCTTTCCTCGCCCGAATAAAAAAGGCAAGCGCTCTTTCGAACGCTTGCCTTTTAAATCA
>JAQGOV010000432.1 GCA_028293425.1 Verrucomicrobiales bacterium | reverse complement strand
GATCGAGGATTTAGGCAGAGTCGGGCTTACAAATGAATGGACTCGGTCAACCGCCCTAATCACGCTGGCTAATCTGGACCAGAGCGAAGTCGTTTTTAGGAGGTTAAAGGCAGCAGCACAATATAGGGACTCTGGCCTTTGGAGCGTTTACCGGCGAGTTTCTCCGAAGTTCCCGATCGCTATTCAAAAGCTATTGCCTGATAGACAGGTGGATCGAAACCGCATACGTGCCGACGCACTTTCTATTTTGGGGTTCTACGGCACGAACGCCTTGTCGGTTCTGCCGCTCTTCGATGAGCAGTTGAAAGATAAGAGTTATCAATACCGGCTCGGCGCCGTAATGGCGTTGTCGAATTTAGAACGACAGATCAATCAGCTGGACCCTCATCACCCAGGAATTCTCCAAATCTATCATCGGTGGAATCAGGCGGCGTGCGACATTGATATGAATGTAAGACTTGCGGCGCTTGCGGAAATTACACGGTGCGCCACTGAAACAGCGAATGCGGCAGAGGAAACTGCCTTGCTCGATGGCCTCGCTATAACTCTACAGGATTCTTCGCAAATTGTCCGCGACAAAGCAGTCGACGCCGTGCGTAAAGCATCTTTGGAAAAGGCCGCGCTCGTAAAAATGCTCCGGACGACAGCGATGAAACAAAGCGGGGGCATCAGGTTATCCATCCTAAGCGCGCTGTGGGGCCGTGAGCAGGACGCAAAATTCCTCCTGCCTCTGCTGGAGCAAATGGCGAAGGATCCCGATCCGTGGATACGGGCGAATGCTGATGACATGTTGACCACGTTGAAGGAGAGGCAACGCCCGCCGAAGGGCCTGGCTACCATGGCTGAGGAGGTTCCTCGATGAGAAGCTTTAGTTTTCCAATAGAAAAACCTTCCCTTGTGCACCGTCGACCTTGACTCGTTGCCCTTCTTTGAGCCTGGAAAGAACGTTGCGGACGGCCATGACGGCAGGGATGCGCATTTCCCGGGTTGTGACGGCTCCGTGGGAGAGCGGGCCGCCGCTTTCGGTGATGACAGCGGCGGCTATAGAAGAGAGGTGTCCAGAAAGGATTGGTGGTTCGCGCGAGCAGAACTGCGCCTTTTACGAATCGGGCGAAGTCGTCTTCGTTTAGCACGACGCATATCGCAGGGTAGGTGGCGGAGAAGTTCGAGTGAACTGACAAACAGGGAATGGCTTTGGCAGGCAACTTTATGGCGGGAAGATTTGGGGCGGGAGGGGGGGTGAAATGCATTTTTCGGACTGGTGATTAGAAGGATTGAGGACTGTCCCATTGACGTCCGTGATAAACGCCTCCGCAATAGGGGCGAGAGCCAGCATCTGCTCGATGCGCAAGCGCAAAGCGGTGTCATTTCCACAGGCCTTGGTCAGATAGGCAGGCCGGTCTTCGGGAGGAAGCTCCCGGGCGGCGCAGTAGATGGCGTCAAGGTCTTTCAAGTTCTATTTACTACATGCGTGGGATGGGAGGGAAAACGCTCATCCGTGGAAGAGAATTTTGGAAAGGGGGGTGATAGGGCACTGCCATTAAGTTAGAGAAAAGAGAAGCGGCTTGGGATCGGACAGTAGACGATCTAGCAATTTGGAAATTTCGAACAGTGCGGATTTGCTCAGCTAAGCCCCACCTCTCCCCGTACCCTCCCCCCATTTTATAAATGGCGGGGAGGGAGAAGGCCGCGTTTTTCCCGCGTCTGGGCTTAACTAAACGGTTGTGGGGTGACAGGGGCGCGCAGCGGCTTCGGGTCCTTCGAAGGACTCGGGATGGGAGTTCATTGTGGCCGGATGCCCTCTTTCGATTCCATGGCCTCCGCTGCCGCGATTTGCTTCCACGACGGAGCACGCCAGAGGTATAGGATATCCCCTGAACCATTTGCAACGGCACCGAGTGTATTCCCGTCCGGTGAAAACGCTGGTTGATAAAAAAAACCAGTGGCATCCAGGGTGAGCACGTCCTGCCAGTTTTCGGTTGCCCAGAGTCTGATGGCGTCATGGTCACTACTGGCGGTCACCAATCGCCTGCTGTCCGGCGAAAAGGAGAGCGCAACAACCCCCTTTAAGAAGTGACGCATGGTGCCCACGTTGCGCCAAGTGGCGGTGTCCCAAGCTCGCGCAAGACTGGAGTTGGCGATCGCGAGTAGCCTTCCATCCGGAGAGAAAGCAGTGCCTAACGCACCCAGGACGGGCTCCATTTTGAGATCCAGCTGCGCACCGCTTTTGTCGGCGAGATTCCGGGCGACGAGTTCGTTGCCTTCACCAAAAGAAAGGCATGATTGACGATCGGGCGATAAATCGAATCCCATAAGAATTCCCTCCGGACCTCGCCAGGACTGTGTTTCCAGGCCGGTGGTCCTCTCTCGCTCCCGCAACAGGTTCTCGCTTCTGCTCCAGGTAATCAATTTGTCGCCGCCGGGCTCAATTCGTAATAACTGCTCGCCCTTGGTAAAGTTTGTCCACTCGTGTAACTGCTTCAGGTTCGAAACATCCCAAACCCGGACGACACCATTCGGGCGGTGAATCGCCAGCCATCGAGCATCGTCGGATAAAATATGGGAATCAAAATCAACGCCGGCGTTGAGCAGGAATTCTTTTTGCTGGAAATCGGCGCCGCTCCATCGTGAAACCTCCCCTCGGTGGTCGAGAGCCAGAACGGATTGACTGTCTGGTGCGAATCTCCACTCAACGACCGGAATAGGCAGGGTAACAAATGCTGTCCTTGGGTGAGTGACGGATGTATCCCAAAAGCATATAGAGCCGTCCTTCGTGCTGCTGACAAGGGTTTTCGCATCCGGAAGCAAAACCACCCGCCAAACCTCCGACCACCTTCCGCGCAAAACATCCGCGCATTTTTGGCTGGCAAGGTCCCAGATCCGGATGGTCTGGTCGGCGCTGCTCGAGGCCAGCTTTTTGCCGTCCGGCCAAAACATGAGTGAAGTTGTCCAGGCTGTATGTCCCTCCAGATGTCCGGTCTCCTCGCCGGTGGCAACGTTCCATAACCGGATTTCGGAGAGCGCATAGCCGGCAGCGCCCGCGAGGGTTTTTCCGTCAGGGGAAAAGGCCAGGGCGGCAATGTTCATGTCCCATGGTCTGGCGGTCCAAGTCTCCTTGCCTTGACGCAGGTCAACCACCCACAGATCGTAGCCGCTTCCGTAAGCTGCGATACTCAAATCCGAAGTAATCGCAAATTGGGTTGTTGCCTCTGAAGTATCGTAGCGGCCCTGCCGTCTATAAGAAGAAATCTTTATTCCGGACGGCATTTGCCAAAGTGTAATTTCTTTTCCCGTGCATGTGGCCAGCGCGCTGCCGTCTTTCGAAAAAGCCAGGCCGAAACATGTGTCGTCCAGTGGCAGTTCGGCAACCATCCTTTGTCTGTCCGTGTTCCAAAAATGCAGGCGGCTTTGTTCCTGCCCTGAGGGGGTGGTCCGCAGACTGCTGAATGCCAGCAACGGCTGGGTGGGGGAAAAAGCGGCATAAGCAAGCTTTTCATCCTTGGCAAGCCGCGCTGACACCTGTTTTTTCTGAAGGTCCCACACGGCCAGGCCGGCCTGACGGCCAACTCCCGCGGCAAGCCACCGGCCGTCGTGGGAAACGGCGAGCGAAACGATCTGGCGGTAGGCTTCCCGTGGGAGAGTGAACAGGGCATCGCTGCGGGCTTGTTGCCAGAGGTAACGCCATTCCCAACCACGCAGGTCTTCCTGGCCGGGCTCGGGCCGGTGCCGGTTGAGCCGTTCGGCAGCCCGGCCATAATTGCTCTCACTGATCGCCTGCCTGGCGGTATTCATGTCCGAGGCGTAGGCGGTCAAGCGCGCGGCGAGTTCGCCGACCTGCGCCTGTTTGCGCAAAGCAGTTTCGCGGAGTTCCGCTTTCGTCGCACGGGCCGCCTCGGCAGTGGCGCTCTTTTCAGCCTTGGCGGCGCGAGTCGCTTCCGTGCCGGCCCGAAACGCCTGCCAGGTGCTGCCGACGATGCCGAGCAGCAAGGCCACGGCGATCGCGAGGAAGGAGAGGAAGGCGATCCGGTTCCTGCGGAAAGCTTTTCGGAACCGATAAAGCGGAGTCGGTGGGCAAGCCAGCACAGGCTCGTTGGTGAGGTGCCGCTTGAGGTCGTTGGCCAGGCTGCTGGCTGTGTCATAACGGCGAGTGCGCTCTTTCTCCAAGCACTTCATGACGATCCAGTCGAGGTCGCCGCGGAGCTCATGCAGCAAACGCGGGGCTTCGGTATTTCGGCGTTTGGCAGCAGTCGTCAGTTCTGTTTTATCAAGACGAGCGAGCTTCGTACTCGGGCGGGTGGGCTCCTTCTCGCGAATCGTTCGCCGCATGACATCAATGCCCTGTGACATCAGTTCACTGACATCAAACGGTGTTTTGCCCGCCAACAGTTCGTAGAGCAGCACGCCGAGGCTGTAAATGTCGCTGCGCGTATCAATGTCCACCCCGCTCATCCCGGCCTGCTCAGGACTCATATAAGCCGGGGTGCCGACGAACAGGTGAGACGGGGTATAAGTGGTTGCGTCGGTCAGCCGGCGTTCCGTAGCCTTGGCGATGCCGAAATCGATGACTTTGGGCCGGGGCGTGCCGTCCAGGAGCGTGATGAGAATGTTAGAAGGCTTGATGTCACGGTGGATGATGCCTTTCTGATGAGCGTGCTGAATCGCCTGGCAGACTTCAATGAACAGGTTGAGGCGTTTCTGAGTGGAAAGATTATTCCGGTCGCAAAAATCGGTGATCCGAACGCCGTGGACCAGTTCCATGACGAAGAAGGGCCGGCCACTTTCCGTGCTCCCGGCGTCAAACACCTTGGCGATATTCGGGTGATCCATCACCGCCAATACCTGTCGCTCCGCCTCGAAACGAGCGATCACCTGCCTGGTATCCATGCCCAGCTTGATTACCTTGAGGGCGACGTGCCGCCGGACGGGCTCGGTTTGCTCAGCCACGTAAACGACGCCGCAGCCGCCTTCGCCCAGCCGTTCGAGGATTTTGTAGCGGCCAATTTTTTGGCCAATAAGTTCCTCGGATCGGTCTTCCAGGTCGCTTTTCAGCCGGTTGAAGATTTTGTGGCGGTCGTCAATATCATCGGCATCGTCGGGCGCGTCCGTAATAAAAGCCTCGGCTCGGTCTGCCATAGCCAGCATCCGTTCCACACGCTGTCGCAGCTTGCGGTCCACTCCGCAAGAGTCCGCCAAATAAGCTGTCCTTGCATGTGCTGGCAACGCACGAGCGGTGGAATAGATTGAATCAAGGTCGTTCACGCAAGGTTGCCAGGGTTAGCCGCGCAGTCCAGGGCCGAGAACCAATGCGATGAATGATAGTTCCTTTCGAGGTCGCTCACCGCAACCTCCATCCACCTCTGCCTTGCGGGCACCATGGTCTTTCATGGTCCCTTTAAATCCCGCCGGGAGGAGAGCCCGGTGCGATTAGCTCGTAAAGCCTGATTCTGGCCACGGCCCAATGCCGCCGAACAGTGGGTTCGCTCACGCCCAGGATGTCCGCAATTTCCTGGTGTTTGAGGCCTACGAAATAGCGCATCTTTGCCACCTCAGCCTTAACCGGGTCTTCCCGGGCGAGTGCATCCAGCGCTTCGTTCACCTGCAGAAGCTTCTCATCGTCCGTTGGGGCCGCGATTCTGGTTTCCTCCAACTCGACCCGTTCCTGGCCTCCCCCGCGCTTGAGCTGGCTGTTCCTGCGTGCGCTATCCACGAGGATCCGGCGCATCGCTTCAGCGGCCGAAGCAAAGAAATGAGCTCGATTCTGGAACCGAAATGTCTCAGAACCACCGAGACGTAAAAAGGCTTCGTTGACCAGGGCGGTCGGCTGCAAGGTGTGTCCCTGGCGTTCGGAAGACATTTTCTGGACAGCAATCGCCCGCAACTCGGCGTAGACCAGCTCGTAAAAGCGATTGAGCGAGGCGGAATCCCCGTTGGCCACGTGCCCGAGCAGCTGTGTCACTTCGCTCATGTAATGAGCCGAACTATAGCGATTCTCCTCCAAAAAGCGCGCTAATTCTGCATGGGATAGGACTTTATTTCCGCGCTCCACACTGATCAAAAACCCTTTCGATTTGGTGGCCGTGGTGCCTCTCCCGAGGAGGCATGAGCCGATAAATAAAAAAAATCCAATTGAGATGATCGTTTTTCCTCTTGGACTGCGCATGTATTCGCATGCAACGTGATTACTCCCCGTTTTCAGCCTTTTGGCATTCGGCCAGACGCGTCGTTTTGGGAATGATCGTTGCCGGAGCCGTGGGGTGGTGTCACAATGGGCACGCGCAGTGGCTTAGCCAAACGAATGCGCTCAGGGCGGGTTGGAACGCGGTTTATCTTACCGTCGATGCTTCTTACGCGACGCTCGATCAACTCGTTGCCAGCGTTCCGTCCAATCCCATTCAGGAGATCTGGTACTGGCAGCCCCCCTTGCCGACGGGGCAGTTCGTTAATTCACCTCTCATTCCCACTGGGGGAGGTAGCCAGTGGTCCAGTTGGATACGCTCAGTGGGTAATTCCAACTCGGTCTTGCAGAATCTCACGGGCAATGGCGCTTTTCTGGTCAGGCTCGCGAGCAATGCCGCGCCCTACAATTGGGTAGTGAAAGGAAAGCCGGTGTCGCCCACCTATAAGTGGACGTTGACTGGACTGAACTTCGTCGGCTTTCCCGTGCCAAACACACCCGCTCCCACCTTTGATTCCCTTTTTGCTCCCGCGCCCCAACTGCAACAAAACGGCGAGGTTTATCGCTACCAGGGCGGCGATTTGGGTGCCACGAATCCAGTGCGCCTATTCGCCTTCCGCACCACTTCCGTGGTGAGGAATCAGGCTTACTGGGTTCGGGCGGGAGACGCTTACAACTCCTACTTTGGCCCAATCCAGGTTGTGCAGAGCAGCTCCTCGGGGATTAACTTTGGCGATTCGACAGGCCAGGCAAAGCTGCGGCTCCGCAATCTAGCCAATGTGCCGATCACGATCACGCTGCGGCAGGTCGCTTCCGAAGCTCCCCCCGCAGGCCAGACGAACATCGCTGGCGCGCCTCCTCTGCTTCTGCGCGGCCCGATCAACACGACCAACCTGACGTTTGCCTACACGAGCCTGACCGGCACCACTCCAACCTGGAGCCTGGCGGCCGCCGGCCAGGTCGGCTCAGAAGTCGAAGTGGTTATTGGCCTGAATCGCTCGCAGATGGCCGGTGCCGCCGGAGCGCTTTACGCCGGGGTGTTGCGCCTGACGGACTCGCTGGGTCTTTCGCAGATTGACGTGGCGGTGTCCGCCCTCAAGCCATCGACAGCCGGACTTTGGGTCGGTGGCGCGTCCGTGTCGCAGGTGAATCATTACCTCAAGCCTTATGCGGTGGCCACGAACAGCACGCAATTGGGTGCCCTTTTGTCACGACTCGGGCTGGGCGAAGGCGTGAACGGCTACCACTACCAACTGGATCCACAAAGTGGCCACGTGCTGGTCTTCGGCGGCCCGCAAACAAACCGGGGTTCCTATTTGTTGGACGGCCCCATCAAAGTTGACGCGGGCACCGTCGCCAGCCCATTTCCGCTGCGCTTAATCCTGCACAACGGGGGCAGTGCGAACTCGGCCAAGCTCCTGCAGAAAGTATTTGTCGGCACGGGCCTTGCCTCCAACACCGTGGTGGCGACGAGGGAAGCGCTGCTGCTTTCCTCGGAGTTAAACTCCGCACGACGGATCAGTTCGGTGCACCTGCCGGCCTCGGCTGGAAATGTGCCGTGGAATTCCACGGGCGTCATGCAGCCCGGCAGCAGTCTCGCCGTGAGCGTTCCGCTCGATTACAGAGATCAATCCTCGAATCCATTTCTGCACACGTATCATCCGGATCATGACAACCTCGACCCGCTCTTCGGCACAACCCTGGCCCAGGGGTTTGAATCGTACGGTGTGCTGCGCCAGATCACGTTGAGCTTTACCCCGCCGAGCGATGACTTCAACAGCCTGACGCAGAGCAGCGACGACCTAAGCGGCAACTACCTGGAGGCGATTACACTCCAGGGAATTAATTCGCAGACGCGACAGTACAACGTTCTCGGCAGCTTCTCGCTCAAACGCATCAGCGATATCGCAACCCTGACCTCCAACTGAATTTTACTTTTCCTATGAAACCGTTGAACAGAATCCACGCCCTCATGAAAACACGACTGACCGGTAACGTTTCTTTATTGGCCCGCGCAGCCGTGGCGCTCTGCGCCCTGCTGGCAGTGACATGGCCTCGCGCTCACGCCGCACCACCCGAGGCGATGACCTATCAAGGCTACCTCGTGGATGCGAATGGTACTCCGCTCGCGACGAACAACCCCGCTAATTACCCGGTGATCTTCCGCATCTTCGGGGCGGCGACCGGCGGGTCGAGCCTATGGTCGGAGCAACAGATCGTCACGGTGGATAAGGGCAACTTCAGCGTCGTCCTCAGCGAAGGCACGGCCGTCAGTGGCGAACCCAAGCCGCTGTTGTCCGTTGTGATGGGCACCAATGGCGCGGATCGCTACATCCAGCTTTCAGTCACAATCGGGGCCAATACGCTCGACATGCTGCCGCGCATGCGGCTGCTGCCCGCGCCTTTCGCGTTCCTTTCCACTAGCGCCAATCAAATGGTCAATCCGGCGGGCGCCGCCGTCGTCACTTATGCCAACAGCCGCGTGGAGGTGGCCGGCAATCTCTTCGCCTCGGGCACCATTTCCGGCAACGGCTCCGGGCTGACAGGCCTCACGGCCGCGCAGGTGGGTGCGGGCACGTTTGCAGATTCGCGGCTCTCCACCAACGTGGCGCTGCGCTCAGGCGGCAATACTTTCGGGGGCGACCAGGTGATCGTCGGCAATGTCGGTATTGGTGGCCCGCCCGCGGACGCGACCCTCGATGTGGAGGGGCCCATTCGGTTGAATGATAACGATCTGTTTTTTCGCGGTAACTCCGATCGTAATCACGGGCTGGGCTGGTACGGAGGCCCGGGGAAGCCGTTTGCCGGCGTCCTCCTGGACGGCCCGGTGCTCTACGGATGGAATGGCGGGGCCCTCGGCTCCAAGAATGGTGGCGACAAGATGGTTTTGACTTGGGATGGCGCCGGTAATGTCGGCATCGGGCAAACCGCGCCCACGGCCAGGCTTGACGTGAACGGTTCCATCAAGGTCAGTGGTAGCAATGTCCTGGAGTTTGGCAGCGACGTGGCGGGAAAAGAGCGCAACGCGGGCAAAATCGGTTACGGGGCATTCAACCCCGGCGACGCCCTGGACATCGTCGGCGCTGGCCCCACCAACACGAATCGCAAGGTCAGAATCTTTGCAGAGGGCGGCACGGAATTTACAGGTGGTATCCGGGTGCGCGGGGGGGCGCCGGGGGCGCTGGGGACCAATAACAACGGGTACGCCTTCACGGGCAATGGCGGCGACATTGATGGCGGCATGTTTAGTTCCGCAGATAACCAAGTGGAGTTCTACTCGAACGGAACCGAAAGAATGCGCCTCAGTGGGGGCAGGCTTGGCATCGGCACCACTACTCCGTCCGCTCAACTGCATGTGGTCGGCAAGCCCGTGGTCAACATCGCCAGTAACCAGGCGTTTTGGGGTATTGATATCAATGACGTCAGCAGGGACAACCATCACATGAACGGCCCTGGCTCCCAGCCCGTGTCAATCATGGCGGACAGTCAAATCCTTGCGGGAATGGGCTTTCTGGCCGTGTCCGATGCCCGCATCAAGCGAGACCGCCAAGCGAGCGATGGCGCAAAGGACCTTGAGATCATTCAAAAGCTGAAGGTCACCAACTACCGACTGATCGATTGGGTGACCAACGGCCGCGAGCAGAAAAAAGGCTTCATCGCCCAAGAGGTCAGAGGGGTAATACCGGAGGCCATTACCGTGAGCCGGAATTTTGTTCCGGACGTCTATTCCCCCGCCGCGTCGGTGACGTTTCGTCCCGAGGGAAAAAGCATGCTCGTGCGGATGACCAAGGCGCACGGATTGCAGGTGGGCGACAAGGTTCGAATGATGCTCGATGAGACGACCCAAGAGTTCGTCGTTTCCAAAGCCGGGGGGAATCTTGAGTTCGAAGTCGAAGGCGTCCGTGACGAGCCCAAGCGGGTGTTCGTATATGGGCGGGAGGTTTCTGATTTTATGGCCGTGGATTATGACCGGATTTTCACGACCGGCATTGGTGCCATCCAGGAACTCGCCCGAAAAGTGCAAGCGCTGGAATCCAACCAGTCCCGCCTGGCGGAACTGGAGAAAGCGGCTTCGCGAGCTGTCATGCTGGACAAGGAGAACACTGATTTGCGCTCCAGGCTGGAGCAGCAGGACAAGCGACTGGCGGCGCTTGAAACCCTGATGCGGCAGAAGCTCAATGGCGTCCAGCAGGCCGGCCTCCGGGCAAAAAACCTTTCGAACCAATAAATTGGCGTCATCCGTTCCATCGGAACTTCCGCCATGAAAACCATACTCAACCTTTGCTGGAGCAATCGAAGGGCAACGGCCAACGCAGGCATTCTCGTCACGGTCACGGGCAGGTCTCGTGCGCTCCTCGCCACCTTGTTGCTCCTCGGGCTGGTCACCAAAGCTCTTCCGCAGGCGCTTCCCTTGGAAATTCGCCAGGACAACATCCAATACAACCTTAGGAAGGTCGGCGGCCTGCCCATTTCCACGGTCACGAACGTGCCGCCCGGCTCGGACGGACGCGGTCCAACGCTGGCGCAGCAGCAGGCGTCGGGGTTGACGGAAGTTCCGGCCACCAGCAATCAATTTGTTGGGTTCACCGCCTTTGGCGCGAGCGTGAAGCCGGCCCGCACCAACTTGAATCCGGTGTTGAGCCTCGCCGGCAACGCTGAGAATCTCGACCTCCCCCGAGTTAAGGTAAGCAACCAGGTGGTGATAGTGATGCTCCGAGGCCGCGTCGCCGGCCCGTATCTGGGCCGCGGTGTGTCCTTTCAGTTCGGCGAAATTGTGCCGCGGCCCGACCGTGATGAGTACGGAGTGCTGTTGAGTACCGTGAACACGAACGTGACCCCGAACCGCGCCGTGACCACGCCCGAGGCCTACTGGCTGCCCGAGCCGTACACGACCGCGAACCACACCAACGCCCTCTACTACTGGAGTCCGAATGCCCAGGCGGTCTTCGCGGCGAATGCGGGGCCGCTTACCATTCCGTGGCGGCGCAGTTCCCCTTCCACGACCAACGCGACCCCCGTCGCGGGCGTCACGCGTGTGATCGTGCTGGGCGTCTCCTATGTCGTAGCGACCAATCAATACGTCATTTCCGGCAGCCCAGTGAAAACACCGCGCCTGATCTACTGGACCGAACGCTCGTTTGCGGCCACTGGCAAGCCCGTGACCGTTCCCAGCGCGCGCGTCGGGTCGGTTAATATCGTCTATAACAATAATTTTCCCGAGCGGGTCAGGGATGAAGTCGATATCCCCGACACCTCTTCCATTGTCACCAGCAACAGCCTGCAGGAGTTGCGAACGCTTTGGTTCGATCAAACTGGCGGACAGGCCGGCGGCCAAATCCGCTCCTACAACGTTGAGGGACGCGTCTTCGTGGAGTTGTTGGGCGACGTGACCGGCCCAAATACCCGCCAACACCTCGGGTTCGAGATCGTCGATGTCATCCGCCAGCCGGCGCCGAATGATGTGACTATTGAACTCGGCGAACAACTGACGGCTTATCCCGACGGCCTGCCGGACGACAGCGCGCTCTTCCCGGAACCATTGTTCGTGATTGGACAGAGCTTCACTTTCCAGCAGAATCCCGGCGGCAGCTCGCGGCCGACGTATTACGCGATCCGGGAAACTGCCAATCAGAACGATCTTCAGGTGCATTGGCTCCAGGAAGGATTGCAGGGATTGAGATGGCCCTTCATTTTTGTTCGCTACAAGCAGGTCTGGCCGGATGACGTGGCAAAGTACAGTCATTACGTCCGCCCGCTGGTCGCCACTGAAGCAGAGGCCAAGGCGACCGCCGTGGCGCTGCCATCGCAGAACGCGCCGTTCATCGCCTACCAGGATCCACTGGATCAACCGCGGGGCAAACTGACTGAGAATTTTGCCTACTACAGCTTCCTTGACGCAGCCCACCCGGCGCATCGGGCGTTGCTGCGGTTCACGTCGGGCGAGTTCATCCGGTTCGAGCGTGTCTTCTCCTGGCTGGATCAGGCGCTCCGGGAACGCAGCCTGACCCTGCCGACTGTTTTCAAAGATTTTGAGGCCAACCCCCCTGGCGGCCAGACCTACGGCGACGCCTTCATTGCCGACGGAATTCTTCATCTCACAGACGCCCTCTACAACCAGAACGGCAGCTATATTTTGGACGACTTTGTGGGCTCCTCCGTGCAAAATTTCCGGGCGACATTCCGCGCCAGCGTGCGCAATGGAACGATCCCGCCCGCCGATGGTTTCAGCTTCAATTTTGGTACGATAGCCAATGGCCAGTTGCCCGGCGAGGAGGGCATCCCCGACGGCCTGTCAGTGACCTTTGATATTTGGGACAACGGGGCCGGGGATCAGGCGCCGGGGATTTCGGTCAAGCGCAATGGCGCAACAATGGCTTGGGTCTCGATGGCCGGCGTGGACGCTGTGGTGGACCCGGGCGGTCTTCCCATTCCCACTGACCCCGCCACCGGCCAGCCCATGACCATTGAGACAGGCAACCAGTTCGTCCCCGTGGAAATCGTCCTGGGCAACGGCGGTCTTATGGATGTGTCCTACAAGGGCGTGAAGGTGTTGGCGAACGTCGCCACCGGTTACACCCCGCGCACCGGCCGTTTTGGCCTGGGTGGACGCGCCGGCGGCGGCGCCAACACCGCAAACTGGATCGACGATCTGGTGATCGTGGTCAACAAGGAAACCAATCGTCCTGCCAGCTCCTTTGCAGGCAGCGTGGCTACAAATCTCAACACCTGGGTCGGCGATGCCACCTTCCTTTGGCCCAACGGATCCGTGCGTCCCCGCGTGGTCGATTTGGCGGTCAACGTGGGGGACCGCATTGGGGCCCCAGCGGGCGAACTCGGAAGCGGATTCGACACAAATTACCTGGCTGGATTCATCCGCCAGGCCCAGGGAAATCTGTTCAACCCGGCGGCCTATGTCGACCCCTTCGCAGGCGGATTCGAGGAAGCCAATCGCGGTGCCATCATACCGGTAAATGCCATGCCGACGAACAACCAGATCGAGGTTTGGTGGTTCAGGAAAAACCCGGTGAACGTGACGCGCGGATTTCTCAACAGCTACTGGCCCGCCGTTATCGGCCGCTACACCGTGCAGTATCCAACTTTTTCCTCGGAGATCGTTCTTGCCAGCAACGACGGCTCCGGCCCGCTGGTCAGCCTGCAAGCCGGTGGCAGCATTTACTACCAGAACGATCGTGCACTGCCCGGCGTCAATCCTAACGAGGAGCATGCGATAATGCAGGGCGGACAGGCATTTGCATTGCGCGATGATCTCAATGTCACCAACAGCAGCGGCTTCACATCGCTGCCGTTCGTGCTCCTCAGCTATACCG
>JAQGOV010000394.1 GCA_028293425.1 Verrucomicrobiales bacterium | reverse complement strand
ATTGCGCAGGCAGAGCTTCTTCTTGATGTGGGCACGGTAAGTTTCCACCGTCTTGATGCTGATGCGCAAATCTTCAGCAATTTCCCGGGTGCTTAAGCCGGCTCCAATTCTCTTGAACACCTCTAATTCTCTGTCGCTCAAACTCCCCATTCCGAGGGACTGACTCCGGTTGCCATTGGCGAATGTTTCCAGCATGCGTTCCTGCATCAAGCAGCTCAGATATCGGCCGCCTACACCGACTTTCCGGATAGCTGCCATGACCTCTTCAATGGGAGCCTGCTTCATGATGTATCCTTTGGCCCCTGCCCGCAGGGCACGCTCCGCGTAAAGGGCCTCGTCCAGGTGGGAAAATACTAGAATGTTTACCTGTGGAAATTCCTCGTGGAGCCTTTTGATGAAAGTAACGCCATCCTCGCCCTCCATTGAGATTTCCAACAAGACCAGGTCGGGCTGCAAGGCGCCGAGCTCTTGCATGGCTTTGGAGGGATCACCGGTCCGGGCGCAGACATCGAGGTCCGTTTCACGATTAATAAACCAAGCAAAGGATTCCCTCAGGATGGGGTGAGAATCCACCAAGAGCACCCGGACCTTGGAAGACTCTTCCGCGGTTCGTTTCCGAGTCATGGCCAATGGTGGTTCCTTTGTAAACGTCGAGAGCATTTTATCTGGAGACTAATTTAGGTTGGAACCGCATGCTGTGATCAACGTTTACGCGGCAAGGCCCGTTTACTGAACATCTCCCAAACTTGTCCAATCAGCACAGGAAAGGTTTTCCAAAGGATTTTAAAGTCCAGTCCGGGCGACATCCTGGACGCATACAAAATGTCGAGCTGGATCATTTCCTTAAAAGTAGTCTTATTCTTGCCGCTGACCTGCCATAAACCTGTTAAGCCGGGAAGAGCGTTGAATCTTTCCTTATGCCAATCCTCATATTTTGAATACTCATAAACCGTGCAAGGTCGTGGACCGATCAGGCTCATTTCTCCTTTAAGGACATTCACGAATTGAGGCAGTTCATCCAGTCCGCTCGATCGCAAGAGCCGCCCGAGCGGGATTAACCGCGCATCGCCCAGATTATCCATTTTGGTCATCGGGGCATTTGAGGTCATCAAGGTTTCCAGGTGCCCCTGGTGGCCTTGAGTGCAGGCATTTACTCTCATAGTTCTAAACTTGAGGAGCACAAAGCTTTTTCCGCGAAAACCGACTCGCTCCTGCTTAAAGAAAATCGGACCCCGCGAAACAATCTTAATGAGCAAACCGATACCGAGAAAAACTGGCCCCCAAAACGGAGCTGCAATCAAAATTACGACAATGTCGAAACTTCGTTTCCAGCCAGGTATTTTGGAAAAGGGCCGCGCCTGGTGAAGCGATATCACCTGCTGTTCCGAGGATTGCGCGTGAGGTTGCACGGGTGTTGTTAGATGACGATGACAGCGGGTAAGAAGGCCCTCAAGGTGCTGGAACAGGAGCAGTGACTTGAATAGGACTTGCGTTGCGGTTCACCGCTCTTTGCCCTTCATTGGCAGCGATGGTCTGGACAAATTGACGCAGGATTTGATCTCCCAATCTTTCAACTTTCATGAAACGAGAAAATGGAACGTAGACGATGTCCCCGGCTTCAACCGGAAAATCAGGTATATGTCCCTTTGCGATTGCTTTGTAATTCACATCAGTAACTGAAGGAGACGTTAGCGAACCCCGTACGATTCCGACCTGACCTGATTCGGCATACGGGGCTGGGCCACCGACGCGGGAAATAGCTGAGAGAAGGGTCATCCCTGGGGTAAAATCCAAGACATTCGGTTGGACGACCGCTCCAAGCACATAAATTTGCCGAGTGGCGGCAGGACGAAAATAAATAAAATCATCCGGCTGCAAATAAATATTTTGGGACAGATCCCCTTTGCGAAGCAAGGCATAGAAATTTACGCGCAAAGGTTCCCCTTTGCGCATGATGAAGCTATTCGCCAAATCGACCACTTCCTCAGTTGATCCTGGAATGGTGTTCAGACCGCCTGCCAAAGCAATAACCTCGAGGAGCGTTAGTGAGCTTGCCAAGGAGTAAACCCCCGAACGTTGGACGCTGCCCAAGACCCAAACCTTACCGCTTTGGGCGTTGTTCAGGGTGACAGCGATCTCGGGCTTTAGTTTCAACGATTTAGCCAAAGCATTTTCCAAGGCTGTTTTGACTTCGCTTAAAGTCATGCCCCAAACGAATAAGCCGGGGAGAAGATTGTAATAAATCTTGCCATCGGGCCCCACGGTTTGAACGGCTGGTCCTTCGGCCTCTCCGAGCATTTCAATCTGTATGACGTCTCCAGGACCTAGCTTGAAAAAGTTCGTTGGTGCCGTGCTAAGGAGGTTCGTATTGTTTGTGGGAATCAGCACGAAGCTCGCGGCTCTTTCCGTTCCCACCGTGCGGTTATAGTCATTCAACTGTTGCATCAGCGCAGCAGTCCCGCGATCGACTTTGGAAGATGGATGTGTACCTCTTGTGGCACAGCCAACGAAGGCCAGCGCTGATAAGGAAAGGAAAAATAAGGATCGTCGGAACATACTATTTTATAATCGGTTCCTTGATAAACGGACCGACATGCTGCCCAGTATACGAGACGATCGCAGCGCGCATAAACTCTGTGATACCGGCTTCCAAAAGCTCTTCCGCGTACGCCCAGGGCCGACGGGAGACGTAGATGATATCCCCAGGCTCTAACTTGAAGTCGAGCGTCTTACCATCCAGTACCGCGGCGGCATTGAAGTCCATGGCTTGCGGGTGCTGCAGGGAACCACGAATGACCAAAACCTTACTTTTATAGGCCTTTTCACCAAATCCGCCCTTGGACGCAATGGCACCGATGGCGGTCAAGCTCTTGTCGTACGGTAGAACTCCCGGAGCCCGGACATCTCCCAAGACGTAGATTTCCTTGATGTCCAAAGGCGGAAAATAAAGGTAATCGTCCGGGGCAAGGCCCTGATTTTGCCGGAGGTCGCCGTTCAAGAAGAGAGCCTCAAAATCAATGTTTACGTTTTGGAAAGAACCATCGGCTGCTTTTCGCGCCAGGAAGCTATGACTCAGATCCACCAGAAGCATGCCGCTTCGTCGTTGGGCATTTGCCACAAATCCCTGAGCCTTCGCAATTGCTTCCACAATGGTCACCGGCTGATCGAGAGAAAAAACTCCATTCTGCACCACGCTGCCCAAGAGGTAATACTTTTTGCTTTTATACGCCTGGGGCACCACCATGACTCGCACCGGTGGCCGATAAAATCTCAGCAGAACTGTTTCAAGTTGGGCCCGCAATTCCTCGACCGTGAGGCCTGAAGCCATGACATCGCGCGCCTGCAAATAATTCAAACGGCCGTCCGGGCCGATGACCAAGCCGGGGCGGGTAGAGGATCCTTCCCCATACATGCTGACCTGCAAGACGTCCCCCGGCCCGAGCGTCAGATGTTTCTGCCAATCCTGCAGCTGAGTGGGTGAAGATATTGAAAGGCCACCCACACTGTTGGTGGGGCCATCAGCGGCCGCCATGGAGATTGCGTGCAGAAATCCAATAAAACCCACCAGTACGTGTAGTTTGAGGCCTCTCATGCTTGGGCGAAATTCAAGACGGTGCCGACCAACTTTGCCTGCGAACCATTCAGTGATTTCATCTGGGTTTGAATTTCACTCTCAGTAACCATGTCCTGTCCGCAAACCCAAATCAGGTTCGGGAAATTCTGAGCCAAGAGCACCGTTTCCGGTTCCGATGCCGGGGGGAACTCAACCAAAATTACCCGGTTCGGTACCTTCCCCAAATCTTGGATGCCCTGCTGCCATTGTAGACGGTTTGCTAGGCTCCAGGCAGCTTGAGCAGGAACGGCAAAAGCCTGGACTTGGCTGAAACCCTCCGTCGTCAAGCGCACTGGGTGCGATTCATCAAAAAGAGTTACCATCGGCATCGCTTCACATACTGCACAACCGGATGCGTGGTCCCTGTGGCCATCGGATGACGACGTGGGGAGGGTCGCCACAACCAGCACTTGATATCCCTGTTTCCGGGCGGTACCAGCCAGCAGGCGAATCCAAGTGGAACGGCCTTCGCCTTGTCGCGAAGAAGTAAATCCGCAAACGAGAGCTGCCCCGGCTGCCGGAGCAAGCTTTGCCTTCATTTGTGAGAAGGTATGAAAGGCCCATTTTTCCTGCTCTTCCAATGCCATTGTCTTAAGATTGGGAAGTTTTCCAAGCAGAGGGAGCGATGTCGCGAAAAGCAGTTCTGTTTCCGACTGGATGCGCGGGTCGCGGCAGGTTTGCCAGGCTAGTCCAAAACTCAATCCCATGCTTCCGAGAATCGAGCCGCCGATGGCGACCAGCAGGGCGAAACACCATCTCTGAACGCCCGGTTGGGCTGGGTTCGTGGGGGTCGCTTGCAAAGTGAACGGCACCCTAGTAGTTGAGGCGAGCAGCTGTTGCTGGTTCAACTCTCCCAAAGTCTGTTGATAGGCGTTATTCCAAAGCTGGTAATCGGCTTTTGCCCGGGCATAGCGAACCTGGGTTTGCGGGAGTGATTGAATCTTTTGCGTCAGGCGGTTGAGAGCGACCAGCGTTTCCTGCTTTTTGGCATCCAGCAGCTTTTCTTCGCTGCGCACGCTTACGAACTTCGCGTAGAGGTTTTGGGCCAAGGAACTACCATTGAGAGCGATCTCGGGATCCACCTCCTCCTTTTGCTCACGCACCCGCGCCTGCACGGCAGCCAGCGTCAACTTCAATTCTTCTGCTTTGGGATGGTCTTCGGTGTAGCGCAACAGGGCCTTGTCCAACGCCTGCTTTGCACTCAGCACCGCGGGGTGATGAGCCGCAATATCTCCCTGGAGGTTTTTAACTTGCAAACCCAAGGCACGGGACAGGCTCTCATTTTCCGCCAGCTTCGTTTCCAACTCCTCACGATGTTTCGAATATTCTTCAAGGGTGTTGTCGCGTTCACCGCTCCCCTGCTCTTGCTCCAGTGCTATGAGGCGCTCGCTGGCACTCTTTAATTGAGTTTCAGCTTCCACCAGCTTTTTTTCGTAAAGCGGGATCATGGTGCGGTTTGGAACCGCCACCAATTCGGAGGCGATGGACAAGGCTTGTACCCCGAGAGCTTTTGCCAGCGCCACGGCCTCGGAAGAATCGGAGAGCCGAACAATCACTTCAATACTTCCCGTGGCAGTGCCCGCTTGAACCGTTACAGCCGACGCCAGGTTTTCGGGCTTGCTTGCGAGCCCGCAATCCCGCGCAGCGCCTTGCAAAACATTTAGGTCACGCAAACGGGCCTGGAGGAGCGGCGCTATTTCCATGGCGAACTGTGGCTCCCTGACGCTATCTGCCCTGGCGAGAATCGTCACGGCTGAATAACGGTAACTGCCGTAACCGAGCAGACCGCTCAGGATGGCAATTAACATCGTGATTACAACCAGGGTGGTCCGGTGTCGCCGAAGGACTCGCCCGATCCTATGCTGTTTGGGTGTCACGTCTGTGTTAATCTTTGAAGAAGTCTGCCCTGCCGCCTTCCGGTCAAGCTTTGGTAAGTTGCCCCGGCTTTGTGCTGATGGCTTTCAAGGCATTGCGGGTATCCACGATGCATTCAGCCCAATTCGCGAGTTGATTGTAATCCACCGCAGCATGGGCGGTAGAAATAACCACCGCGTCAAAAGATCGGATGGTCTCTTCCTTCCAAGCAATGGATTCAAGCCCTTGCCAGTTTTTATGCTCACGGGTTGGACCTATCACCGGAATATGAGGGTCGAAGTAAGCCACCTCCGCTCCTCTTTGTTTGATCAAATCCAGGAGGTGGAACGTGGGAGACTCCCGCATGTCGTCCACGTTGGCCTTGTAGGCCAGACCGACCAGAAGAACGCGGCTTCCTTTCAAAGCCTTGCACCGGGAATTCAAAGCGTGAATCAGCCGGTCCACCACATAATGAGGCATGGCTGTATTGATTTCGCCAGCTAACTCGATAAAGCGGGTGTGTTGTCCGTATTCGCGAGCCTTCCAGGTGAGGTAGAAAGGATCAATCGGGATGCAATGCCCACCCAACCCGGGGCCAGGATAGAATGGCATGAAACCAAAAGGCTTGGTTTTTGCAGCATCAATCACTTCCCAGATATCGATTCCCATGGCGTCATAAACCACCTTGAGCTCGTTCACCAAAGCGATATTGACGCTTCGGAAAATATTTTCGAGCAACTTGACAGCTTCAGCCGCACGGCAGGAACTGACTGGAACGACTGTTTTGATGGCCAGGGAATACAGGGCCACGGCCTTTTCCAGACAGACCGGGGTGTAGCCACCGACCACCTTAGGTATGGAAGCTACTTTGCTGGCTGGGTTGCCCGGATCCTCGCGTTCGGGAGAAAATGCCAAATGGAAATCCTGGCCGGCTTTTAAGCCCGAACCTTCTTCCAGGACTAATCGCAAATCCGTGTCAGTCGTTTCGGGAAACGTGGTGGATTCAAGCACCACCAGCATTCCCTTGCGCAAAAAAGGAGCAATGGATTTGCCCGTGTCCGTGATATAGGAAATATCAGGCTCCCGGTTCTTATTCAAAGGCGTCGGAACACAGATAATGACTGCGTCCATGCTGTGGATCAGGCTGAAATTAGTCGACGCGGAAAAACGCCCTTGGCTGACCTCCGATTGAATCGAGTCGTTCGGGATGTGCTTGATATAAGACTGGCCGGTGTTGATGTGCTTGATCTTAAGCGGATCAATGTCCAGACCCAGAACGGTTGCGCCCGACTTCGCAAACTGCAAGGAAAGCGGCAGCCCAACGTAACCGAGGCCGATAATAGCAATTTTCATGATAGCCGCGTGAAGATTATAAGTGGGCGACTCTCGAACCAACCGGGCGGAAAGCTCCGCCCTTCCTCAAAATTTCTTTGAAGACCAAAACTGATATCGGCGGCTGGTGTTTACCCTAAGCATAGGCTCGGGACGAAAATCCTTTCTCGGCCAAACCAACAACAACCAGTCAGGTGCTCGGCACCTGTATGTACAACGCCGTCAAAAGCCCGTGACGGCACCAGCGGAAAAAGCTCAACCGTTCCGCATCTCAATAAGGGAATCGGTTCTTTCGCTGACTCCTGAACCAAATAGGCTCAATTCCCTGCTCACAATTGGTATCCCAGCCCCTGCTTGGTAATACCGGCCATCATAACTTCCACCGTTGTCTGACGACCCAAAAAATCCAAAAGCACGGCCACGCGGTCCTTGGCCGGCATCACCCTGGTGACAATTCCATGGAAGCCGGCAAAGGGACCGTTGGAGATGTCCACCTCTTGACCCACCGCAATGGAAGGCTGAACGATGCGAATTTCCTCATCGCCGACGAGGGTTTGCAACTCGGTGATCACTTCCTCCCCCAGGACCGGCCAAAATCCTCCAAAATGAACAACTCCGGCTACCCCGAATGTATGCTTCACCGACTCGAGATCGGATTTCCACTTAAAGCGGGCAAACAGATAAGAAGGAAACATGGACTCCGTAACCCAGGTAGGGCCGCGGCTGCTCGGCCTTTTAAATCGGATACGGGGATTAAAGACCTGAATCTCCAGACGTTTTCGCAGGTTGCCTGCCGCCACATGTTCATGTTTTGGCTGGCTGCGAACGCAAAACCAGGCGAGCTCGTCCTGAATTCCTGGGGAATGCATAGGGTTTAGGAGGATTTCGGACATGTTGAAAAAGTTAACCTTGAGGAAGACTCACCCTTGGGACGGCTCAAAAGCCTCAGGAAAAAATGAGAAGAAGACAAAAGCCCGCGAATGCCAGAAAAACTTACGTTTTTCGGGCCTTCCATTTCCACGTCAACCCCCTCTGCGCAGAGATTCCCCAGAATCAATGCAAAAGCATTTCTCTTCATCGTGATTTCGCTCCGCATGTGCAGCTCCTATCATCAGCTCTACTACACAGTTGGTAAGCAACTCGCTGAGGACTATAGGGATTCGGGTACCAGTTGAAAATCGGCCAAGAGCTGATCTTGCCATCAGGGTTTCCACTAGTCCGAGGCATCGCTGTCAGGTATATCTGCACCATTTAAAACCCAGTATCTTACACGCGCGGGAGGAGTTTTGTCGGAAAATGTTACAAAATCGTCATAATTCACGAAACCTAATCCGTGCTATGAATGATCTCCCTATCACGCTCAAATCCTTTTGAATGCGCTACTTACGCTTTTGAACTCCCTGATAATACTGCTTAGAAGTCTGGTTGGCATTCCGTGTGCTTTTTAGTGATTTGACCATATAGACCATTTTTTAAAGCGTGAAGTAAGTTTACCGAGCGGCGGATCAGCTCCAAAGGGGTTTCCCCAATCCCTCACTATCATCGTCCGCTGCTCGGTTTCTTTTCACGCAAAAACAAATGCAAAGCAATATCGCTAGCCGCGATTGCTAGAGCGTCGCGTCCAGCGGTGCCTTGCGGTCATCCCAAGGAAACCCACCAGGAGCAGCGCCCAGGTTGCCGGCTCGGGCACTTGCGTCAGGATCAAGTGAGACGTGTCAAAGGAGCCAAAGTAGGATTGGTTCACTTCCGAGGAGGTAACGGAAGTGGTGTTCCCCGGCGGAGCCACATTCCACGGTGGAAAAAGCCAATTCAGAGCGGTGCTCGAATAAAGGCCATAACCCTGAAGGTTTTGAAAGTTTGGAAGCGGAACGGCATTATCGGTGGTTTGGAATATCCAAAGACAAATCTTTTGGCCGCTGAACGACTGATCCGACGGATTAAAGTCCGCACCGAAATGCCCCGGTTGGTTGAAGATACTCCTAATCGTGGTAGCTCCTACTGAATGCCAATTGTTCGCCAGGCCAGAAACATTGGCGGCATTGGCCACAACATCGAAACCTGCCGTGAAATACCCAACCTGCACCGAGTTCCCTTGGGGGACCGGGGTGCTCCCGTTAAATGTCACATCACGCTCGCCAATGCCACCCGTGACATTGACGGTGGATTGGGCATAACTTCCGGCGACGCTCGAACTGAGCAGGAGGGCGGCGACGAGGGTTTGAAATCGTTTGGATTTTGGGGGAGTTTGGTTTGAAACTGGGTTCATGGCATTGTCCAATAAAAAAGTCCTCGCGGCTGTTTCCGCTGAATGAAAAAAGCCATCCCTGGCGCGATCGAAATATTTCCTGCCGGGCGGAACGAGGTATCGAACCAGCCTTCAAACCCGGGATAATTGGAATAAAAATAGGTGGAGGTGGTCGTATCCGGGTTGAGCAAAATAAGCGCATCCGCGGCGTCAGGATTGCTCCCGGCAGAAAGACCAGTTGCTGCATTGCCGGTATAAAGGTTCAGGTCGCTCAGTTTGCGGGGCTGGCTGGATGTTAAATTTCCGACCAGGTTAAACCCGGCAAAAACTGGAGCGACAGACGCCTTGGTTCGGCGAACACCGTTGGCGAAGAGTGAAAAAGTTTTGGCTGTTTTCGTACGCACCATCAACCCTTGTTCCGGGTAAACAACCTGGTTGCTGGCGGGCGAGTAGTCAGCGAGGTACCACCCATTAAATCCCGGGACATTGGAATAAAATATGGTGAGAGATTCCT
>JAQGOV010000371.1 GCA_028293425.1 Verrucomicrobiales bacterium | reverse complement strand
CATTTGTCGCATATCCTTGCGAACTCCCCTTCCTTCCACAGCTGCAGGAGGCGATACGCCAAAAAGGCCGGATCCAGAAGGGATGGGTTGGTGCGCAGCCTTGTAAAATGGTTACTGAACACAACTGTTTCAGCGTGACCCGTAAATAAAGCCGACTTTCCAACCAGTTCCGTGCTATTCGTGTTGTTGAAAAGCACATCACCTGCTTTGAGTGAGTAGAAAGTGAGTTCGGAAGGGCTCGCAGGCACCCGAGTTATGGACGACCAATCCCATTGCCCTTCTCTGGTGACATTGTTCATCCTCACTTGTACGGTGCCACGCTCGTCGCGCTGCGAGGTTGCGAAGCCCGCTTGTAGGTCGGCGATGAGATCCGACAGCGGCGCAGAATGGAATGCTGGATGGTGCGATTTTACTGTATCTGCGGGGGCTTCATCGAGGATCATGCTACAAAAAGTGTTTCTTTGGTTTTGCGGATGAGCGCATCTGGAGGTCCTCCCTGCTTGAGCTGCTGGATTGGATTCGGGATACCGATAGTCTTCCAAATTTCCTTGGCTTCGAGCGCGGCGGTGCCGGCCCTTTCAAACTGCTCCACGATGGCGCGAATAACCTTAGCTGAAGGTTGAGGCAGCTGGATTAGCCAGCCGGGGGTGCCATCTTGAAAGCGGGCGGCGCGTTCGGAGCGGGTAAGAGGCTTCACCTCGTAGGCGATCGCGGCGAGGATGTCGAATTCGTCGTAAGCTTCCATACCGGCGCCTTCGCTCAGGGTTTCAGGCAATAGATTTTGTGCGCGCAAAGTCTCCATCATCTGACTACGGCTTACGGGGTCGAGCCATTTCGCGCGAAAATCCGCGAGAGTGGGGACGGCAGCAAGCAATTGTTTGACGAGTTCCTCCCGATATTCCTGGGGTGTGACGCGCTGAAGGCGGCCGTCTTTCGTGAGTAGATTGAAACGACCCGTGTCCCTGATTTCAACTCCCACACCTTTGACCCGGACCTTTTGCGGGGGCGGGCCCGGCGGTGGTGGCGACTTCGGGCCTGGCTCGGGCGGCGGCGGGGTAATAAAATCGGCACCGAACAGGACGGTCGCTCCGGTATAATCGAAGATGCGGAACATGAGCTTGCCGCTCTCCTCGTCAATACGGGTGCCGCGCCCGACCATTTGGTGGAACAGGAGCGGTGATTGAACATAACGGAAGAAGACAATGTTGCGGACGCGGGGTACGTTCACACCAGTGGTTAGCAGGTCTTTGGTGTTGGCGATGATGTGCGATTTGGCACGGCCCCGAAAGTCGGGGATGAGGGCCTGCCCATTCACCGAGGACATGCACTTGAACGCGTAGTTCTGGATGCGTTTAACGCCCTTCGCTTTCGCCCAAGCGCTATAGAGCGTATTCAGCTCGTTTGTCACGAGGTCGGCATGGTGGTCGCTGGCGCAGAAGATAATCGTTTTCTGAAGCGGGTCGCCGTCGCCGGTGGCGAGGATGCGAGCGAAAAGATGAGCGCACATGCCCTTGATACGGTCGGGCAGGACAAGCTTGCCCTCCAGAGAGGCACCGTCGTTGAACTGCGAGACGGCGTCAGCGGTAAGGTTCTGGCCCGTGAGGAGGTCTGTGAGTTTCTTGTCCGCGACGTCGGCGCGGAGGACGCCGCGAATGCGCTCGGGCAGCAATTCGCCGTCGTGGTGAATATCGTATTGTTCAATTTCGCAGGGGGCGAGATAGCCATCGGCCACGCCCTGCTGGTAGCTATATTCGTAAACCGCCTGGCCAAAGTATCTAAGGTTGTCGGCGTGCAAGCGCTTGTCCGCTTCAATGCTATTGGCCAACTCCCCAGCCTTAACCTCCGGCAACTTGATTTCGCGCGGTGTAGCGGTGAGGCCGATCTGGATGGCGGCTTTGTTTTGCTCTAGAACATTAAACCATTTACCCCAGGCGGACCGATGGCATTCGTCAATCACGATGACATCGAAATAGCCCGGTGGGTAGTGCTTCAGGAAGAAGGTGGTCTCCATGGTGGGCCCCTCTTCTTCCTGCGGCGTGCCGGGCTGCTTGTCGCCTAGAGTTTGGAAGGTTGCGATTATGACTTTGGCATTTTTCTGTGGGTGGCGGGTGTCAACCTCAGCTGCATCGTTCCCGAAAGCGGCTTGAAAGTCGCCAAGGCCGTTGTCACGCAACTCCGTACGGTCGCAGACGAACAGGGCCTTGCCCATGAAGCCGGCGTCGAAGATGCGCCGGAGCAGGCCGGCAGCGATCCGGGTTTTACCGCCGCCGGTAGCGATGGGCAGGAGGGCCCGCGGGGGCACCTGCTGCTGGCGCTGGCAGATGATTTGCTCGCAGGTGGCACGGATGGCGGCGTCCTGGTAGTAGCGGAAGTATTCGCGGCCTTGCTTATATGGCGTTTGCAGGAGCTTTAGCTCCGGGGTCTGCGGATCTAGACCACGAATGGCTAGCAAGCGTTGGCAGAGCTCTTCGGGGGTGGGGAATTCGGAGAGCGGTTTCGGGTCGGACACGGCACCGGTTTCCTCATTGTGCTCGACGAAAAGGTGGCCGTTAGATGAGAAAACAAAAGGGACGTGATGAAGTTGACCCACCCGATAGCCCTTTGCTTGCTGCAAGCCGTGTTCGGGTGGCAGGCCTTCGTGCTTAGCTTCCAGGATGGCCAAGGGAATAGGTTCGGTGCCAGGTGTGAGTGGCCTGCGGAGAACGTAATCCGTCCGGCCAGCGGGTCTTCTCCGCGGCTGGTGATTGATGATGTCGATAGGTTTGGCAGTCTCCTCAACGCGGATGTCTGTGCGGCGGTTCCAGCCCCGGTCCTCGAGGGCGGGATCGATCAATTCAAACCTGGTTTGGGCTTCGTTGCGGCTCATTCCCCAACATGGACGTCAGTAGTGGGTCAGGGTGCCTGTAAATGCATAAAACAACAATGAAAATTGGCAGCATGCGGAATCTGACGCAGGTTCGGAATTTGGATCACGGCTCCTTCGCTACTATGCCGGATTCATCCAAATCATCCCCAGAGTCAGCTTTGGCCTCTCCACTGGGCAAGGCCATGCCATCCCAAAGCTTTCCTTGCTCGACTGCAGCCAGCATCTTGTGGTTGGTTTTAAGAAATTTGTGCACTGGCAATTCTAGGTATTCCTCAACTGAGAAAATATCCTCCGCCAGGCCCAGCAACTCGGCGGCATGCCTTGCTTTAGCGAGGGCTTCTTTCGCTCGGTGTTTGTGGCCTGCCATTGCGTAAGCGATGTGGATGGCCTGCCATCGGTTTGCCTGAAAAACCAGAGGTGCCTCGCTCGTTTCGCCAGTGGATTCGAAAAGATTCGTGATTGCTTGCCAAATCTTGGTAGAGATTTGTTTGCCGGCTCTTCGAGAGGCCTCAACCTGGTTAAATAGATGGATCATTGAGGAAGATGGATCATGATCCCCTTTAGCTTTTTTCTCAGCGATATGACCGAGGCAATTCTTGAATGCTGCTCTGGCAGTCTCATAATCCCGGGCGGTCATAGCAATGGTGCCCAAGTCCTGGTTGAGCTCGTATTTCCTCTCAGCGGAAAATCTTTCGGCATTCTTGACTGCGAGTAAGGAAAGCTGCAGCGCCGTTTTGTAGTCTTTATCGCGCCTGGCCGCGCTGATGAGCCAATCTAAAGCCAGATCATAATTAGGATCAGCGTCGTATGCGCGCCTTGCTAGCACTGTTGAGCTGTCAAGGTCCCCGAGGGCTTTCTTTAGCTTAGCGCGAGCCAATAAAGCTTCCGGTCGTTCCGGGAACTCTTGCTCAAAAACAGTTACGAGTCTCTCCATTAGGGCAGTGTCCACATTACTAATCGCTTGTCTCGCCTGTGCCCAAAGGAAATCCAAACCGGTTCGATTGTAGGTAATGAGGCGTTGCAGCAGTTCCTGGTAGTCTTCCACCAAAGGGGAGTATTTGGATTCTTCCTCAAGGACGAAGAGACGTTCACTCAAAGCTGCTAACGGATTGTAGCGAATTATGGATTCGATCTTTACCCCCAGTTGTGATGCTGCTGACGTAAGCCGCTGCATCATTGGGCTTTTCTCGTCGCGTGGCAGGTTGGGCACGGGTGAGGCGACATAGTGGATCTGGGGCAGACGGGTACCTTCCGACTCTCTAATGGTCTTGGCCACGGCGGCAATTCCACGAACGTTTTGTTCATTCAAGCCGAAAACCATGACAACCAAATCGGGTAAATGGAGGGTGCAAATGCCTCCGACGTCCGTTAGGCCCGTTCGCGAGTCCACCAGTACATAATCTGGCTCGTAGTGCCTGGTAATAGCAGCTTTCCAGTTCTCCACAAAAGGCTGCCCCAAACCGGACTCGTAGAGCCTGACCCAATCAAGATTTGCTCTGCAGGAATTGTAGAAGGAATCCTTTTTTCCTGCGGGCATTATCCAAAGTTTTCCACGCTGGACTCCGTCGAGTTCGCACGGATGTACAAACTCGGTGATATCAGGCGCACGCTTGGTGGTTTCGAATTCGGCAACGTATTCGACAACGCCTTGTTTACCTATGACGGATTTGAATTCCTGAAAGCTGTCCAATCCCGGAGCTTCGAGATCAAAGTCGATAAGAACGACTCGTCGACCTCTCTTGACCAAAAGAGCCGCAGCATTTGCAAGGGAGAGCGATCGGCCAACTCCGCCTTTATAGGAATAAAAAGTTATCCAGAATGCTTTCATTTCGAGGAAAAGGCGACCCGCATTAAACCGCAAGCGGGATTTATTCGTGTGTCGAAAGTTGAAGTGCGCCTGCTGAAGGTATGGTTCTCGTGCATGCAGGCGGCGAGGTCAGGGAATATTGTTTCAAAATCCTCCGCAAGTTTTACTTGTGCCATCCTATTGTTGTAGCGCCAAGCGCGTTGGCGAAGCCATTGAAAGGCATCCGGGAACTCTGCGAGGACCCGAATGTAATGGCACATCGAGCGCGTCGGGAATTGGGAGCCATTTTCCCATTTGTGGTATGTCTTAGCCCCGAGGCCGAGAATTTCGCTCATTTCGTCTTGGCGTTCCACACCCAGGCGCTCACGTATTTCTTCCAGTTGGTGAGGGGCCAATTGCTCGATCTCCTCAGCTACCCGGGCTTGGATGAAGCGAGTGGTTTCGCCTGGGAACAGGATTTCCCCGCATTGGTTGCAGTGCTCAACCCAGATCCCAGGGAGCAACAAAGGCTTTGAATCCGGGATTTCTTCGGTGTGGTCGATTTGGACCAGAGCAAAGCGTCCCTTTTCACAGCAGGGGCATGGTTGGCCCTCTAGCGTTTGCTTGGGTTTTGGCTGATTCATTGTGGGAGTCTCCGAACGCCCGGTGGGTGGTCGTGAGCGTTCAATATGATCATTTTTTTGTCCATAAGGACGGCCTCGACATAAATGTCGAGGTCCTCCATTAAAGTAACATTTGCCTGGATGTGATTCGGCAGGAGCCTGCCGTTGGTCCCGTACTTTTTGAAAAGTCGGTTTCCCTCGTCGATGTGTAGAACAATCGCTTTCCGCAGTTGAGCTTCCTGAACATGCCAGCACCGCGCTGTGTAGCTCCTGGCCAGTTGCCGTAAGTGAACACGGTCCATCTCGCAAGCCGTTCTCACATGGTTGATTTGGTTTTCATCCGCTTCTGGCGGCAA
Source organism: Verrucomicrobiales bacterium (assembly GCA_028293425.1). GTDB lineage: Bacteria > Verrucomicrobiota > Verrucomicrobiia > Limisphaerales > JAQGOV01 > JAQGOV01. The sequence goes on along the minus strand of JAQGOV010000371.1, from coordinate 766 downwards.
CTCGCTTCCAAGTATGTATCGGCACTTTTCCATATCAATAAATGATTGGCAAGTGCTTTTTAGAACTGTTTCATATTGACAGGCGAGCAAAAATGATGAAAATGCGCGTATAGACGTGAAAACGGGTGAATTGCTCGCATGGTGGGCAGGATAAAGGCTATCAGGGAATGCGCAGCAAAATTCTCACCGCCTTATTTAATGTCAATATGGCAGAAGTTGCACAATTGAAGAATTTCGGTCCGTGTGGACTGGAAACGGAAAGACCGCAAGGTGTTGGAGCACCCTGGGTCACTGGCGGCTTAGGCCGGGGAAGGCCGGGTTTTCACCACGGAAGAGGCGCCGGAAACGTTCGGACTGTTGGAATTCAGAAACGATTTAAAGAACAACGCTGACGAACAGAAAAGCGATGAACTTTGATTTTACATAAAAAATAAAAGGCCGCTGGTCGGTTGGTACCCGATCAACGGCTGATACTTTTCTCCGGCCCGGTGAGGCCAGTCGGAGAGACGGTGGTAACCGCACTAAATTGCAGTGCCAATGTTGGCACAAGGGGGTTGCCACCGTCAACAGAATACTTGGCCTCATTAGAAAGCATTAGCAACTAATGAATCAAATGGTATTGGCCCTAATCTCGCACGAGATTGAGGGAAAAGTGGTGCCCCAGCGGGCTTTGGACGGGTACATCAATGCAACGGCGATGTGCAAGGCGGTGGGGAAAAAGTTCAACGACTATTCCAGGCTCGGGTCGACAGAGGAGTTTCTTGCG
>JAQGOV010000362.1 GCA_028293425.1 Verrucomicrobiales bacterium | reverse complement strand
CCTGGTACCGCGGAAGATCGCACCCTGGGGGCTGGAATTTGGAGGCCTGAAACGGCAGGATATTTAAGCTCAACCGTTCCTGTGCCGTGGCCGGTTTGGGCTTGAGCTGCTTAAACGCTTTCGGCCGCCTCGGTCTTGCCGCTATCGGGCGATGGTTCTGTCTTTTTGCGTTTGAAGAAGAAGGTAAGCCATTCTCCGAACCCGAGGTTCACCTCAGCGAGGTCCCCGTGCTGCAAGTAGTGGCCGTATCGCCACAAGAGGTCGACCAGGAGAAAGCAGAACAGGGCGCAATCTACCCAGAGGATGGAGACCTGGCAGATGCCGAAATCCCAATAATCCTGGCTGGAGAAGGCACGAATGATTCCGCCCAAAACGAGTTTCCCGCTGCGCATGCTGCCCATCATGAGCATCTTGGCAAAAATGCCATCGAGCATGAGCAGGCCAAACACAATGAAGTTCGAGAGACCGGTGACGGTGCGGGAGAGAATTCCGAAGCGGGCCAGTTTATCCTTGGTGTCGGACCAAAGCAGGCCGAGAAATGGAAATACGATCAGCAGGACCGCGCGAATGATGTCGTCATTCTTGCCGCCGCGAATTTCGGCATCTCGTTCGGCGACAATTTCCTCATTGTAATCGAAGGCCGTGCGGGAAGGTTCCCGGTTGTCCTCCGGCCACAATTCCAGCGTATAGCGCACGACGAAAGGCTTTTGACCTTGGGCTTTCTGGCAGAGAAAATACTTTTTGTCCTGAAAGTAAATGGGGATGCGCGCAAATTCGCGAACCTGCCAATCAGCAAAGGGATGACACGCGTCAATGGTGACTTGATTACCCGAGATCGTAACCCGATCACGGCCGACTTTGATTGTAGTTGCCTGAGGCTCCTGGCCCGTTTCCATAACACGTCAATCGGCACTAAATGCAATAAGTTTAACGAGAATTGGAAGACTGGTTTCTTATTCCCACCGAGCAGAAGTTCTCACGGAAAACTTTAGCCACAGGAACATGGGAGCTGGAGAATGGGACTTTCGCGAAGCTTCCCGTTCGCAAAGCGAAGCCCATGAGAATGTTAAGGCGATCGGTGAACGCTTCCGACCAGTAAACGTTTGCTTTTGAGGGGGCGACTTTCCAATAATGAGTCGTTGAGTTTCGGTGCCGGCGAGCCCGAGCGGATTCTAAACAAAAGCTTTTCAAACTGAATTAATTGTTATGGGAATGGAAGAAAATGTGCTCGTGGTTCCAGAAGCGGATTTGAAGGGATTGCTGGAAACAAAGTTTGTGCCCGAACGCGCCGAAACGATTCGTGCGCTGGCTAACCAGGGGCGCAAGTTCCTTTCCCGCGCTATTGCGGAAACGGACGAGACTCACAAGCAGATCATTCCCTACATCGCCATTTGCCACGGTGACAAACTCCTGGTGCTGAAGCGATCGTCGAAGCAGAGCGAAGCTCGCTTGCATAACAAGCTGTCGCTGGGGATTGGCGGGCATATCAATGATGGCGAGGTGGGCGCGACGGACCTGGTGCAGGCGGGGATGCTCCGCGAATTGAGCGAGGAAATTGAGTTGAAGGGTGGCTATACAACGAATCTGGTAGGAGTGATTTACGATCCATCCACCGCGGTAGGCCGGGTGCATTTGGGGATCGTATTTCGGATCGATTGCGAGCGTCCCGAATTCACGTTGGGCGAACCAGACTTGATGACCGGCGAGTGGGTGACGAGGAAGGATTTACAGGCTCTGGTGCCATCGATGGAGACGTGGTCGCAGCTTTTGGTGAATGGGTTGTTCAGTTAGTACCCCAGAGAACTTTGATCGTTTCTTCGGTGTTGGAGCCTTGCGGGCACTGGTCGCTACGGTTGTTAGACCAATACCAGCGTGGTCCATCGCGCTGAGCAGGGGTAATTAACCGGCTGCCGGGCATTTGGAGATGACCGTTAGGGTCGGTCTTTTTTACCCAATCCCAAGCATAGCGGAGCCAGTCGTTGCGCTCCTTTTCTTCGAGCTGGGAGAACCAGGTGATTTCGTCGTAACCCCAAATAAAAGGCTGCTTGCTCGGCTTGCCGGGCTCCCGGCTGCGACCGAAATTATCGAACTCGACCAAATACGGGAGGTTTGTGCATGACCAGCCACTCGGGGTAATGCCGCCTTTGCTTTTGAGGACAATGGAATCCGAAAAGCCGACCTTAAGGACGCCTTTCAAGGGCTTGTCCGGAACTTCGGCGATGCGCAAGGGGAAGGAATGAAAATCGAAGAGCAGCTTGCCGTTTTCGACATAACCGCCAGTGGGCGTGTGAGCGTCGCAGATGAGCATGTGGCGGCGGGCGTGTTTACGGGCATAGGCCCGAACGTGGCCAAGCATGTCCAGCCAGCCGGCGTGGCCGGGGTCGTTCTTGTCCATCAACCCAACCTGGCCGAAATGGACCGCTTCGATGCCGGCGTCGATGTATTGGGTGACGAGGAAATAGAACCACATGCGAGTCTCAAGGCGACTCATGTCGGGAACTGAACCGGTGCGGCCCCAGTGGTTCACGAAGCGCCCATTCTCATAAAGCATGTTCTGGTAATTAAACATGCGGATCGTGACGGCTTGACCGAACTCCTTCAGCACCTCGGGTGGAACAGCCAGGGAGCCCACATCCGGAGTGACAATCTCGAAGGCGGCAGCCTGCAACACGATGTCGGGATCGGCCTGGTGCAGTTCGGAGGCAAAGGGTTTCGCTCGCGCCACGAAGTTCGAAAAGTTTTTCTCCCGTCCCCAAAGCATGAGGGCGCGGCCGACAAATTTGGCTTTGGTGTCAACAATGAAGCGGAAGGCTTCTTTCGGAGCGACCCCGTGCTCGTTACGCGATTGGTTCAGGTCGTCGTGGAGCAACTCGGTGTAGGAGATGGAGCGATCAAGATAGTGCTCAAGGACGGGGCGGGAGATGGTGGTGTCGAATTTAAAGTCCTGTGAACGGGCAGATTGACCAAAAAAGAAACAGGCGACGCAAATGATAGCGAACACATTAGAACGCCGCCGGTCGCTTTTAAGCAGTGGCATAAAAAACGTTAGCAAACCTGGTCGTGGAGAACAGTCGAAAAGCTAAGGTTTAACGCGGAGCAGCGCGAAACCATCATAGCCTTTGGCGCCGACGGTTTGGATAGCGGTAGCCGAGACGCGGGGTTCCTTCGATGCAACTTCGAAAAACCGGCGCATCCCTTGAACATTGGGGTCGGCAGTTGCAGGATCGGCCACAGCGCCGTTGCGGATTACGTTATCCGCAATGATCAAAGCGCCGGGTCGGCAGAGCTGGAGGGACCACTTGAAATATCCAGGAGTGTTGGGCTTATCCGCATCGATAAAGACGAGGTCGAAGGAAGCGCCGTATTCCACGAGGAGTTGCGGAAGAATTTCGAGGGCAGGACCAAGACGAAGATCGACCTGATGGGCCAGGCCGGCGCGCTCGATATTTGCCTGCGCCACATGGGCGTGCTTCGGTTCGGCTTCAAGGGTGACGAGGCGGCCCGCCGGGGGCAACGCACGGGCAAGCCAGATGGTGCTATAACCTCCCAGGGTGCCGATCTCGAGGATAGTGCGCGCGCCCTGAATCAGGGCGAGCAAGTGCAGCAGCTTGCCTTGCGCGGGTGTAACATCCAAAGCCCGAAGTCCAGCGGCTGCGTTGGCCGCGAGAGCTGCCGTGAGCGCTTCGTCCTGTGGCACCAGTTGCTCGGTAACGTAGCGATCCACTGAGACCCATTGCTGATCGATCATGTCGCGAAAACCTAAGGCACGGGCGGGGTAACTACACGAAAATAGCGCTCGGGAGCCAGAGGGATCTCGGCACGATCCACCCGAATGGTGCGCACCTGAGGTTGCGCCGATATGTTAGTAAGCGCAGTCCAGGGGGCGGTTGTGAGATTGGTGCGATAGAGAACGGAGTAGGCAATGTTGGTTTGGGCGACGAATTCGAGCAAACCAACGCCATTCGTGGGCACGGAGAGCTTAAGGAAGCTCAGCGGGTCGGTTGGGTCAGTGCCAGCCACATACTCATCGCGGTTGGACACGCCATCGCCATCGAAATCAAGGAGCGCATCTGTTGCGTCGTTGCTGTTGAATCCATACTGGAGCTCCCAGGCATCCGCCATCCCGTCACGATCATTGTCGGCCAGGACTCGCATGAGCACACCGCTGGGCGGGGTCATACTGACACCCAAGGTTCCACTCGCCCCATTCGTGGCAAAGACTCGAATGCTGACGGTGGACTGGACATTCGAGAGCACGAAGACGCCCGTATTGTTGGTGGTGTAGGCGATGCTCGACAAAAACCAGCGATACCAAATCGGGCCTGGCCCGGTAGCAACCGCGGTGAAAGTAACGGTACTGCCCTGGAGCACGGTTTGAGGAACTGGATTGACCACGAATGCGGGAGGGATGAGCACGTTGATGAAGGCGTTCGAGCTGACCGTGCTGCCAT
>JAQGOV010000336.1 GCA_028293425.1 Verrucomicrobiales bacterium | reverse complement strand
CCTGGTAGCAGCGGGATTCCGGACGGGGCTTGTGAATGCTCATCATATGCCGAACTTCGGTTGCAAACACCCGCGAAGGGCATTTTAAGAACTTCTCCGCAATTTGGCATTTGGGCAACACGCCCGTAACGAGTCTCACTAATCCTTGAACCCAAAGGGACCACCGTGACCCATACGCCACCACCACCCAACACAATGCACAGTGCCAATTCCAGGAACCGTAGGAGACAACGTGAGAGGAGTCTCACTGGTTTTCCGTCACAGGGCCGCGAAATCGGATGGTAACGAGTCTCACCTGTTCTTTGACATATCCAATCTCAAAGACTCGTTACCGCTCTGCTCACTGCAGTAGCAGCCGCCTGCCCGCCGTAGCTTCGGCGAGGAAGGTAATGAGTCCTGCCTTGTTTGTTTGACAAGCGGGTGCGATCAATTGTGACTTGCTGCACAGGTGTTGAAATCGCTGGGGATTGAATGTCATCCAAAGAACACTCTTGGCTGACACGGATGTGGAACGCCTCCGGGGGAGGCTTGTAGGTGGAGCGATTCCGAGCGCCCCTACCACGGTCTGCGCAATCGGAAAAACTTTGTCGTCCCTAGCGGTAGATCAACGTAGTGTTCAGTGTCGGTTAGCCCGAATTGGCCGGTGACCTTGCTGTATGGACCAGTAACCGTATCGCTTCCCTCTACGGAGAAGTAGCCCGCATAGCTGCTCCAGGACAGACGGATTTGATGATTCACTAGGGCAGCTTTCAAAGGAGGGATCGATATCTGAACTCTGGCTATAAAAACCTCTTCCGGTCCGAAGCTCCCCATATTGGTTGCCCCGAAAAAAGCGAGACTCCGGAAGTAGCCAGTCAAGCAGGGATTGCCATCGGGATCGAGCGCCATGGCTAGCGCGGAATCATTCGTCGCCCCGCCGAACCCTTTCGCTTCTACGATGTTGCCATGCAAATCCATGTGAGCAACAAATCCATCGTCAGCTCCGGCGCTGTAGCCGCGCACAGGCTCTGCCGAATGTGGGGCGGTCAGCGGTCCCGAAAAATCACCGGCAATGAACAGGTTTGTGTCCTGGAAGATGGTCACCGATTGGATGCGGCGGCCGATCCCGGTGTTCCCGTTGGGATACCCTCGTGCCAGCAGGTTCGTAGCCGGCGGGGAATCCTCTTGGTTGGCCCCGCTCCGGTCATATTGAAAAAGTACACCGTGGTCGCCGATGCTGCTGGCAACGAAAGCGCTGCCTGCACTATCCACAGCCACGTCATACACATCCTGCAGGATGCATTCATAGCACCCACCGAGTCGTCGGCCCCAAACCGCCTGCCCTGAGGGATTAAATTTTACTACCGCGATAGGCGGCCGATAGGTCCAAATATCGGTGAGCGTGACATTCGTCTGCGCGTAGTTGGTGAAAGACAGGCTCCCATAATAACTTGCCACCACAATAACATTCGTGGCGCTGTCCACAGCGATGCTTTTGCTAACGAACGAATAAGGCTGGCCGACTTGCGATGGCGTATGGGTAGCCCATTGCCTATAAACCAGGACGCCATTGGTATCATATTTGTCAAAGAAACCGGGTGCGGGAGCGGGCGCATAGATGTTCCCGGCTCGATCAAACGCCAAGTGCGGCGCTGCCGGGTTGGTGCGGACCCAGAGCAGGGACCCTGCACTCGTGTATTTAGCCATGAACCCAACTCGACCCGTCGAGTTCGTCCAGACCACGCCATCAAAGGTGACGAGCCCGGTCACACTACCAGAGAAGTAAATGAACCCGAATGGATCAACAGCCACTGCGGAACCAGAGTCGCTGCCTGGACCTCCCACTGTCTTGGCCCAAGCGAGTTGGCCATTGCGATTGTATTTTGCCATGAACACATCATTCCCGCCGGCGCTGCTGAGCTTGGCGTCGCCAAAGTTCAAGGCGTTGGAGTAGGTTCCAATCAAATACAGGTTACCGGCGTTGTCCGTCGCGATTCCAGTCCCGCGATCCGGCCCTTCGCCTGAGGTTTGACGGATCAGGGAGTAGGGGGGCACGTCCCGCACAGTAAGCAAAGCCACGGCACTGGTGATGGAGCCATAATTGTTACTGACCACCACCACATAGGAGCCGGGGTATCCGGAAAGGAAGACTGCGTATCCAGTCTGGACACTATTAAGAGTTAAAACGGCATTTGTGGCGTCGTAGAGAATGTTCCCATTCCAGAACCATTGGTAGGCCAGCGGGGCCGAACCCGAAGCCGCGGTTTGCATCGTGACAGTTGAATCTGCATACACATCCTGATTGGTCGGTTGGACCGTGAAGGAGGGCGGGATGCCAACTCCCTGTGAAAGGCCGCGGCTTGGCGCGGCAAACATAAGGAGCAGGGCTATCACAGGAGTACAGCAAAAGAGAAACGAACGATGGATCAGATTCATAGGCTTACTTAATTGGCTTTCCCCATTGGATTGCCCGAAGTCTACAAGTGTAACACTCTGGCGTCAAGTTTTGCGCCTATGCCCTCTCCCTCTGTACAGCATCAATCGCACCCCTAATGATCAAGGCAATGAGTTCATCAGGAGAGCCATCCATTCCAGCCTTCGTCACAGCGCACTTGCCCTCCCAATTCAAAAACCAAAAAGCGGCAAACAACGGTGCAAATCCTCTTCGCTCTACTCCCGAGTTATCCTCCCCATGCGCCTCACGCGTCTCAGACGCCCCACGCGCCCCACGCGTCAGACAACTCCAAATTCCTGTGCTAAAAAAGACCCAACATGAACACTGAATTTGAGAATAGAATTCAGGATTTGGTGAGGCAGGACGCGTGTCGTAGGAGACGAGGTCAAGAGACTCTGATCAATTCCATTTTATCAACGGCCCCGGTCCGATCTCACGGTCTCATTTACCTACGTTCGCACGTTCGCCCCATGGATGTGCCCTTCGGCGTAGCTGCCGACGTAAGGAGGCAGACTGCTGCTCAGCCCGTTCATCCAACCATTCAGAAATCCAGCTGTCCGACTCTCTATTTGCCCACTCAGCCAATAACCCAGGTCGGGCGAGGCCGTTCGCAGAGCGAACCGTCTCCTGTGTTGTTCGTACGTCGCCGAGCCTTGATCCATTCACTGGTCCAACGACCTCCGTGCTCCGCCCTTCTCCCATTTAAGAAAAATGAAGGTTGCGAAAGCTTATTCAAGGTTGGGAAAGGTTCAAAAAATGCATGCTGGATTGAAGGTTAAACCCCGGTTCAACCTGCAAAGTTTAGACATTTTGCCTATGAACGCCACCACCTCTACCCACGTAGCTGCCGAAGTGATGAGGAAGACCACTCCCTTCAAACGTTGGAAACCAAGCCATGAGTTACTAACCAATACTGGGTCGACTCCTGGTCGAGTTTGTCACTCGCCGCCGAGCGGCTCGACAATCCGCAATCACCGGCTTCTAAGATTGCCCCGCAGGCCGCGTGCTCTTTGTGGTGGGATCCTTGAAAGTGTCGGCCCGCAAGCCTCCAAGCGCCACCAGCAAGCCGCTGCAAGGCTTCGCAAGGGCTTGCAAGCCTCCAGAGAAATTGCGTTCGCAAGCCTTGCCTGCAAGCCATCGTTCTTCAGATATCCACAGCGTTTAGTTGGAAAAAAACGCCGGATGCGGAACTGCGGGTTCCCACTGTCCTCTGTCGGAACGTCCGATTGGTGGGAGGCCAATGAACAGACATCCTAGGAAAACCGTCAAACCGCACACGAACCCATGACGATGATTAAAACACTCCTCGGCCGACATCTGAGCCCAGGCTGGCTCCTGGTATCCTTGCTCTTCATTCCTTCGCTGCGCGTCCTGGGTCAGCCCGGGAAGACGGTGGAACTACCAGCCGGAGTCCAAGCAATTTGGGACACGGCCAAGGCTGACCGCGAAGCGACCCCAACCCGCGAACGGATCTGCGTCAATGGTTTGTGGCGCTGGCAGCCTGCGCGCGCAGCGG
>JAQGOV010000324.1 GCA_028293425.1 Verrucomicrobiales bacterium | reverse complement strand
GCCGAGGGCTGTCAGTCCGGCAATTATGCTTTCCGGAACAGAAACTGATAGATCACGCAAAACGGCGCAGTGTAGAGGAATCCATCTTGCCCTGGAGTCGGCGACACTGAGATCGACCCGAAGCGCTTTGGCAATCGGCGGGTTCGCCAAGAACGCCGTCCGGCCGGCGGTTAAGCGTATTCGTACCGGGAAGTCCCGCAGCATCCTCCAATGCAGTCCGTATAGTGGGGGAGCCAAGATGCGTATCCGGAGTTGACTTCTGCGCCTGACGGTCGCCCGTTACATGCACCCGTGCAAGAGATCCCGTCTCCAAAAGTGGGACGTTAGCCCTTCAACCAGCGGTCGAACCAGTCGAAGGCGTCTTTCTGCATCTCCCGGTCAAACTTGTGCGGCCCGTCGTAGAAGTTCGCCCGGTAGCGCTCCGGCGCGCTGGCCTTCTTGTAAACGTTCCCGAGGATCGCGTCCGCCCGTTGCATCTCCGCCATCGTGAACAGCGAGTCCTGGCGGTTGTTCAAAACCAATATCGGATTGGGAACGCATAGCCCCAAAACCTCGGGATACTCCAGATCACGCGGTAGGCCCGGCACATAGACCATCCAGGTGTGCGTATAAGACTTATTCAATAAATAATCGCGCCAGGTTGTCATCATCCCCGCGCAGCACGAACACCGGATGCGCTCGTCAACCCCCGTCAGCATCACAGTACGTAAGCCTCCACCCGATAGGCCGGCACAGCCAATCCTGCTTGCGTCGACGTCCGGACGCGACGCTAGATAATCCAGAGCGCGCTGATCATCAAAGACAAACACGCCGGGCCACGTCAATCCGGCGCAGAACAGGCTTTTTGCAATGACATGTTCGTGATTTGCCGCGAACTGGTTATAGCGCTGAATCTCCTCCTCGGAGTCGGGATTCACCTCCACGAAGTTGTCGCGAATAGTTGCTGGCACGTCCTCGAGCCGCACCCGACGGCTTCCGAACGTGAATGTGTCGTGGACCAGGACCGCATAGCCGCGCCGGGCCAATTCGTTTGCCCATGCCGCGCCCCCGTAATATTCATCCTGATGCCGCCGCATCACCGGGTGCTGCTCTTTCGACATTCGCGAAATCTTCAGCATGCCGAAGTATTTCTGACCGCCGTGATCGTGCAGGCCCACGATGCCCGGCAATTTCTCTTTAGAGCCGGCAGGCTTGAGAAATACTGCCTGCGTCGGAGGGCCGAACGGCAATTGCCACTGCAGGTGCTCAATCGACAGCCCGTCGAATTCGAGTTCCCGCAGCACCACGGGGACGGGCGTGGACGTGCCGCCCGGCTGCATAAGTCGTTCGCGAAACTGGGATCGCGCGATTGGCCGCCACGCTCCTGAATCCGTGAACATTGGCTGTCGGAAGGACAGTCGAGGCGGATCCTGTATCGCGTCCGCCGCCCAGTTGCCGTATGCGCCGAGCATGTTCTGCGTCGTCGCACCTGGGATTGGCATGTGCTCATTCCTTTCGGCCCAAGCATAGGATGCGGAAACCAGGGGCGCTGCGCCCGCAGCTGTCAGGAGGGCTCTTCTTGGGATCCGCCGCATGATTTAGCGCAGATCACTTTATCATGTCAGCGCCTCGTAATATGTGGAGCGTTGGCGACAGCCAATTCCCGCAAGGTCAGCCAATCGTGACAGAATTCCCCGGGAAACAGGATCAGTCCCGGCAAGTCCCCTTCGGTCCGGCTATCTTCACTGTGCGAAATTGTTGCGGCCGATTTCCAGTGAGCGGGGCTGGTATCTTGGCTGAGCGTCAGGATTGCTCATTGTGACCACGCTATGGATTCGGATGACTACAAGAGCCTGTGCTGTTCTTTTGATCTTGTCGGCCGCCTCGTTTGTGCAAGGAGGTGAAAGCTCCCGGCACATCATTGTGCTCGATCCTCAACATGCACATGCCTCTGCCGTGTTCGCCCAGCCGATTCCTGGCGTTTCGAAAACACTCCATGTCTATGCACCTCCCGGACAGGCGATCACCGCTTTCCTGAAGAATCTCGCAAGTCTCAATCATCGTCCCTCAAACCCGACAGCTTGGCAGGTTGAATCTCACATCAATTCCGATTTCCTGAAGTCAATGTTGCGGGAACCGCCCGGCAACATTGTTGTAATCACTAGCCGTAACGACGTGAAAATTCAGTACATCTTGTCTTGTTTGCGCGCCGGGCAAAATGTGCTTGCTGACAAGCCATGGATCATCAACGGAAAGGACTTCGCGCTGCTTGAAAGGGCGTTGAATATCGCCAGAAAGAAGGACCTCGCTTTTTATGACGGAATGACTGAGCGGTTCAACGTTGCCTACCAGATCCAAAGAGAACTGATGCGTGATGCCGGCGTATTTGGACGCCCACTTACCGGAACGTTTTCCCAGCCGGCTGTGGAGCTCAAAAACCTGCACTCTCTGGTTAAGTTCGACCACGGCAAAGTGATCATTCGACCTCCCTGGTTCCTAGATGTCCGCAAACAAGGAGAGGCGATTGCGGATGTTGGCACACACCTTATCGATCTCGAAATGTGGACTCTCTTTCCCGACCAGGCCATTGATTACCGCCGGGACCTAGAAGTTCTCGAAGCCACTCGTTCGCCGATCGCATTGACACTCCCTCAGTTTGAGCGATTGACGAACGTGAAGGGGTGGCCGGCGTTTCTACAGGAATTTCTCCGCGACAATCAACTCGAGTATCTCTGTAACAACACGGCCTTATACACGATCCGAGGCATTTACACTGCCATCAGCGATCGATGGGAGTATGAATCACCAGGAGCGTTGAGCGACAGCTATCTGGTTCTTTATCGGGGTACGCGGGCGACGCTTCGGGTGCGACAGTCGAATCTTGAGAACTATGTGTCCCAGATCGACATCATCCCAACGAACGAACAGCCGCCCGCTGCTTTTACAGAGGCTCTGAAAAGCAAGCTAAAGAATCTTTCTGGCCTTTATCCGAATCTCAGTTTCCGCAATGACGGCCGCTCGATCCGGGTGATAATCCCGGAGGATTTGCGTGTGCGCGGAGGGTCCACCTTCGGCCAGCTAGTTGAGCAGTTTCTGAAATGTGTGCGAAACCCGCAGTCCCTTCCCACTTGGGAGGCGCCCAATCTTCTTGCGAAATACTACATTACAACTACCGCGTTTCAGATGGCAGATAAGTAATTTCGGCGCAAGGCACGGAAGGTGTAATCAGCGGTCTATGTTGAGACCCTTCTGAAAAAGGGACGGAATCGGTACCGGAAAGTGTGCGTCCAGCGAAGGCTGGCATGAACAGTGGGTGAAAGTCCCATCGAGGTAAAAGTCAAAGCCTCGTAGCTTGAATAGCAGGAAGGAAGGAAACTGAAAATCCTGAGGCCTATTGACGAAGCCATCTAAAAGGATGGTGAGCGAGTTACCGGGCCGTAACGCAAGTGAACCCGTATGGCCTCGAGAGTACTGCAAACCGAAGGCCGAGCCCTCACTTTTCGGGCGAAGGCAGCATGGAGCGTCGCAAGACTGATGCGGCGAAACGCTTCGGCGGGGTTGGTAGGGATAGCACGGTGACAAGGTCATGCTAAGCAACTGGAGAAACCCTCCTCGTCCCGTCGAGAAATCGGCGGAGCAGGGAAACCGTATAACCGGTAACACCGGGAAGTCGGTGGACGGCGAGAGGGATTCGGCTGGGTCTGTAGTAGTGACGAAGCGGAGTAATGTCCGTGGAGCGAAGAGGCCCTGCTGTTTGTAATGGCTCCAACAAGAAGGGAGGCAAGGGTGAGATGACAAAGGCGCCCATTAGTTTGCAAGACCTGAAGAGGAGCCTATATGTCAAGGCGAAGGCAGAACCGTCTTGGCGTTTCTGGGGGCTATACGTCCACGTCTGCAAGATAGAGACTTTGTGGGAAGCCTACCGAATGGCGCGAAGTAATGACGGGGCACCGGGAGTTGACGGAGTCACGTTTGAAGCCATCGAGGAGAGCGGAGCGGAGAGTTTTCTAAGGCAGATTCAGGAGGAATTGGTCACCAACACGTATCAGCCCATGCGGGCACGGAAGAAGGAGATTCCGAAGGATGGAGGCCAGAAAGTCCGAATCCTCTCGATTCCTTCCATCCGTGATCGAGTGGTTCAGGGAGCATTGAAGCTCATCCTGGAACCGATCTTCGAAGCTGATTTCCAATCGGGGTCCTATGGATATCGACCGAAACGGACAGCGCATGAAGCAGTAGCTCGGGTAGCTCAAGCGATCGTCGAAGAGAAGACGAGCATCATTGATTTGGATCTAAAAGCCTATTTCGATAACGTCCAGCATTATTTGCTGTTAGAGAAAGTGGCCAGACGGGTTCAAGATGATGCGGTCATGCATCTGCTCAAGATGATCCTAAAAGCGACAGGGAAGAAAGGCGTTCCTCAAGGCGGTGTGATTTCACCATTGCTCAGTAAT
>JAQGOV010000323.1 GCA_028293425.1 Verrucomicrobiales bacterium | reverse complement strand
GGCCGGATGGCTGGTGCATGAACCACCAGGGCGCTGCCGTTTACTTCCAACCGCCAGGTTTCATAAAGGCGAATGTGGAAGCGGTAGGTGACTGGGACCCGGATCCGTGCGGTGTTGGTACCCAGGTTCATCCAACCCCAGAACACTCGTTTCTCGTCGATTCGTTCAAAGGTTTCGACTTGTTGGGCTGTCGCAACCTCCAGGTTAAGTTCTTGAGTCAGGGTGGGAATCGCGGAAATGAATGTTTGAGTGATGTGTTCCTGGGTGAACAACTGGTCTGACGGAACAGGTGAAGTCCCCGCCAGGGCGAGCTCTTTCTGGCGACTTAACCGATAAGCCAGAAAGAAGAGCGTTGCAACTCCCAGGGCAGCGCAAGGCCAGGCGAGGGTAGGCAAGAGTTCGTAGAGCCCGTAATTACGGTCCGCACCGTGTTCCTCCCCTGCGGCAGTTCCGGCATGCAGCAAGAGGAGGGCAGGGGTGAATTGGGTGATTCTGTGGAGTGTTCCTTTGGGTGTGAGGTCGATCATGGGTATTCCTTTCTTTGGGGTAGGAGCGCTGTTGAAGCGGCTGATGGAGTGAGGCCCGAGCTGTCCGTCCTTGGTTGGCAAGTCATCAGCTCGGAAGAGAAGTTCGCGCGGAGAGACACTTCCTCTCTCAATGGTTTATAACACAGAAAGGCCCGTCATTGCAGGGCGGGGGGGTGGTGGCGATGGGAAGCCCATTCTTCCCATGCAGGGTGTCAGTAGCAAAGATCCCGGTAGCCATACTGACGGCATATGTTGGTATCCTTTCGGCCAGGGCTGAGTATATGAATTCCGAGTTGCCGGTGGATGAAAACTTATGAGCTTATGAAGATGCGCCTTCGATTATATCAAACTTCTGTATTAGTGAGGGCAATGATTTAAATTGATTTCGGTTTTGCTGTCGTTAGGGTATTTGCGTTAGAAGACAGAAAATATTATGGCTAAAAACGAAAAGACATCTAAGAAGGCTGGAACTGCAGCATCCACAGTCCTGAGAGATCCGAAATCCTCGAAGGCTGCTAAAACTGCGGCAGCATCTGCCCTGACCCAGCGACCTAACCGCAAGGGTCGTTGATACTACGACCGGATTGCTCATGCAACGCTGCTGGGACGTTCTGCTCCGCAACGTTGCTTTTTTATGCCCCTCCGTCTGGCTGTGACCCATGATGTCCAACGAGTCTCCTTGGAAAGTGGAAATTCCCCAAAGGTCATCCAGAAGGAATACCTGGAACTGGCCACTGAGGAGGATGGGAAGAAGTGGTTTGGGATTATGCCCGAGCCTGTGGAGACAAAACGAGGGTAAGGAGATTGAGGTGCTTTGCAACCGCTTTTCAAGCGATTGAATTTTATTTCCGTGGACACCAATTTTCTGCTGCCAAGTGCAGCAATCGGCCCACTGGAGGTTAGACTATGTGTCTTCAAAAAACGTTCAGCAGGCGTATGGGCGCGGCAGCTGACTTGGTGAATCTTTTGCACGGGCTGGCTTCGAAAAAATTCCGTTCGATCTGTGATGGAAGCATGAGATCTGAGCATCGGCTACTCGCGGAAACTGTTCAGCCTTTGATCAGGAAACGCTAACCGCATTCCTTTCACCTCGGGCCTGACCAACAGCCTCGTATCGCCGAATCAGGTTACTTTTGGTCTTTCGTGGCTGGTTGGGCGACCGGGCCTGGGCCCTCCAATGAGCTCGCCTGAGCCGGCCGCCAGCTCGAGTCTGGATCGTACACCGTCATTGCTTTGGCCGTGGTGGCGGTTTTTGGGCCAAGATCCTTTTCATAGACGGCACCCTGCTGGTTCACAATGAAAGTCTTCACCCCGCTATTTCCATATTCAGCCGGCCATGCCACCAATGCGAAGCCCGCGATCATGTGCCCGTTGATTACGTAGTCATATTTTCCTCCAGGCGCGTGTTTGCCCTGGCGGTTGAGAATTTTGAAAAAATATCCTCGGTAAGGGGATGTTTCCTCCATCAAAGCCTTGTTCTCCCGCCGATAGCCTTCCACACGTGCCTGGGCAATCAGCGGTCCAAACGGGCTTACTTCATCGCCTTCCCGCACCGGCCAGAAAAGGCCATCGTGCGTCCCGGGCGCGCTTCTCAGGTGCATGGCATATTCCAAAACCTGGTCGCTATTCCGATCCCGGCTCGCGTATTCGCGTTGCGCTTCCACGTACTGCCGGCAAACCCCGATCGCTCCCAACTCGTTCCGGCCCACCCGGCGGTTCAGAATCTCTTCCCGACCGGCTTCGGTATCGAAAAACCAAGCGCCTCCTGCCTTCACCAAGGGTATCGGGAAGAGCCATCGGTCCGCTCCCAGGTTCAGCACAGCCCGGTTCTCGGAACTTTTCTCAAGATCGATCTTTTCGTTCAGGCGCTGGATAAAGCCTTCCCGCTCCTCGGAAGCCTGCACGATGTCTGGCGAAATCAGCTCCCTCGATACGGGCCCGAACACAGCCTGAAGCGCATTTGTATCCTTTGCCTTGGCGGCGGCAGCGAGTGCTTGCACGGCTTCCTCAGCGGAGCCGAACCGCTTTTCACCCTCGGCCCATGCACTCGACGGGAATTGAGCAAGCAGGCCCGTGACAACCACCGCAGCTAGCGGTCCAAACGAAGATAAGAAAGAGATTTGTTTCATAGTGTAACTTTCCTTTACCGCCGATCATGTTCCTGCCCGGGTCTTGCCCCTTTCTCTTGCGTTACAACCGGCTGTCGGCTGGTCCGACCGCGGTTGCTATAATCCCGTGTCTCCGGAGCACTATGCGCCCCAATCAACGCACCATTGGGCCGGCCCGCTGTCGGCCCTTGTGAAATTACCTGGCGTGGCGGAGCCACCGGCCGCGTGACCGCCGCCCTGGGCTGGTTATCCCAACCCCGGTCGGCACGATTCTCCACTCGGCCCGCTGGCGCGTCGTGGGGACGCCACACACCCACATTCGAAATGCGTTCATTGCGATTGTTGATGATGGTCGTGTTATTGTTCACCACCGTCACATGACCGCGCTGCTCCGGGCGACGGTTCCACCAATCGCTGGGACGCGGGGCGTCGTGCTGCCAAACGAGAATCTGGTGATCGTGCCAGTCGAGATCATGATTCAGCCAGCCCCCAACCCCTAGCCCAATGCCAAACGAAACGAACACCCCCGGGCGCGGCGGCCGCTGCACATATACTACTGAAGGCTGGTAAACCGGCACATAGATGATCTGCGGATTCGCGGGCAGAATTTCGATGTACCCGCCCGTGTTCACCACCGTCTGTTGTGGAGTGGACTGCAAATTCCCGAGCGCAAGCGCCTGGCCTCGCAGCCGCTGGATGGAGTTCATCACATCCACCTGCTGGGCGAGGAACGCCTGACCCACCTCCGTGGTCCAGCCCAAATTGGTGTCCATCCAAAGCAAAAGGTCCGGAGAGCGGGCCAGCGCTTTCACGCTGGGCTCCCAGGTTTGCGCATCGATTTGCTCGGGACGGAGCCCCTGCTGAAGACCTCTTTCGACCATGACAATCTGCGATGGCAATGTGGCCGCCGGTAGGATTTGCGCCACCAGCGGGTCAGGATAAAGCGCTATCGGACCCAGCAACTGGTCGAGTTGTTCCGGCGAGCGCAAAGCCACAGCCTGTTGATACACTGGAGCTTGCGCAAGCGCCCCTCCGGCAAAGCCCCCCAGCAGCAGCACACCCACTATAAAACCGATAAAATGTTTCATTGGTAAACTCCATTTCCTTTTCAGTCTCATACAATTAAATAGACTCTCGCTCCTCCCCCAAAGTTACCACGTATATACCGTGCGGTATATTAACAGGCCCAGGATAAAACACCCCGAATCTGCCAATTTTGCCCCTGTTTTTGGCTTTTCCTCACCTTGGGAGCCTCTCCAGGTGGCGCCGATCAATTTTGCCGTAATCGTGTCCGAGTAATTGGTGCACGGCGGGTATTCGCGTTTCAGCCCATACGAACACTTGTCCAGCAACTCCATGTCACAATGCTTCATTTCCTCAATCCGCGCTCCGGGGTATAACGCCAACAAGAAGCGCTCGGTGAACACGACGTTTCCCCCATCAAATACCCGCTACCTGGAAATCTGAGCAGCACATGAAACATTCCTCTCCTGCGTTCGACATCACGAACGGAGTGTTGATCGTCTCCTTAAAACAACCATTCCACTGTTCCCGAAACGTGTTCGCAAAACGCCCGCATCGGCCTTGAATGCAGCACAAACCAGCTCGACTGGACCGAGATCCATTCCGTTTCATATAGGAACCTGACCGCTGCCCGCGTTTCAATCAGGAACGGCGCAGTCTTGCGGCATTGTGCCTGATTTACCAAGGTTGACCTGTGAGGAGCAGGGGAGCCTCAGGCGTCAACCAGGCCTCCACCTTCCTCATTTCACTAACCTTGGCTTTCCCGCACGATGCACTCTCAGTGAGAACCCACGTCCATTCTCAAATGGTTCAACAGTCGCCGCAACCTCCAGAACAGGATACCGCACTGTGGCCAATCCGTAGCTCCTGTAGGTGGATGCGAACAATTCTGTTTCCACAATGCCAGTCCAGTCAGCCAGGGTGAGAAACTTCATCGCCTCGCCTGTGGGAGGAACCTTTCTGCATGGCTGACAATAAAAAGAAAGCAGGCAAAGCAGACCGTGACCGTATCAACATTTGGGAGGCTGATGAGAAGCGGGATTGGTCTAAAAAGTTCGGAGTGACACCCGCTGAGTTGGAGAAAGCAGTTAAGAAGGTTGGTCCCATGGCGAAGGATGTGAAAAAGGAGTTGGGGAAATAGCCGGGGCGCTTGGAGGCCTCGCTGGTTCAAATCTTGAAACCTCGCGGAGAAAACTCAGCGCAGCAGTTCACTCCCCTAATTTTGAGCTAATTAGCCCTTTCCCTTAAATACTTCCTCGCCCAGGCCGGTGCGTTCAGAAAGGCGTATGGTCAAGGATTTGCCTTCCTCCCCGTAGGTGAGCTGAAATCGGTAAAAGCTAATTCCCGCTACGCGGTCCAGTTCCAGAAGGAAAGTGTTGGCGTTGAGCCAGCGTCCTTTCGCAGCGAACGGGAGTTGCTCCAGCATATCCGTGGAGAACCGCTCCAGGCCATCGAGGCCGACCGGGCAGCGCAATTCTGTTTCAAGGCGCCTGAAGCGGAGGGTTGCTTGAGGAGAGTTGTCAAACGACAGAGTGATCGCGCGTAGATCCAATTCATTCGTCGCGAGGGTGTAGGTCTTGCCTGAGATGCGCTTTGCCATGGGGGGAAGCTCGGGGACGGGTTGCGCTGAGGGTGGCCGGGTGGCCGCGGTGAGTTTGTCGCGCAACCGGCCAGCAGAGTTCGCGTTCGCCGGCAGCGCTTCATCGGACTTCAGTGACTTCAGGATAAACGGGGCGAGCACGTCGACATCAAAACCGCCGCCGGTGTAAACGAGGACGACGTCTTTGGCGGCCCAGACCGTGATGCGCTGGCCACCGCGCCCGACTGCTTCAAAGAGCCCGGGAAATCTCTCGCCCGGCATCCACCAATAGTATCCGTACTGATCCTTGCCCCCCGTCTGCCGGACATGCGGTCGAGTGGCAGTTCGAACCCAGCTGTCAGACACAATCTGACGGCCAGCCCAGCGTCCACTTTGCAAAAAGAGCTGACCCAATCGCGCCATGTCCCGCGGGTGCAATTGAAGATCACCCCAGCCGTAGTTGTTCCCTTTTGGATCCGCAGGCCATACGACGTCGCTAATCCCGATGGGCGCGAAAAGTTCGCGTTTAGCCAGGCCAAGCGCACTCGTTCCGGTGACCCGCGTAATGAGAGCGGACAGAACATGGCAGTTGCAGTTGCAATAAAGAAACCGGGTGCCCGGGTCTGAGCTCATGGGGAGATCGAGCGCGCACTGGACCCAATCACCGGACTGGCGCATGCGGGCGAGCACGGCATCTGCGTTAATATTTGGAGCGCCAAGCGGCACGCCGCAATCCCACCCGGACTGCATGGTAAGGAGATGCTCAATGGTTTGGGTGCGTTTGCGCACGTCGGCTTCGGCAACCGCCATTCCCGGGAAAAAACTGAGCACCGGCTGTTGCACATCGCGGATATACCCTCGTTCGATGGCGAGTCCGACCAGAGTGGAGGTGACGCTTTTTGTGACAGACGCGACGTCATGGCGCGTGCGGCCATCATAAGGATAAAAGTAAGCATCCAATACCAACCGGCCATGTCGAACAAGTTGGATG
>JAQGOV010000293.1 GCA_028293425.1 Verrucomicrobiales bacterium | reverse complement strand
AATCGATCCCATGCACCCGCAGAACGGCTTGCATTTGCTCCTCGTGCGCGGCGGGATGCCGCTGCTGCCGCCTGAGCTCATCGTAGCAAAGGTTCAGGGCGATGCGCCAAAGCCAAGTGGAGAACTTCGAATCACCTCGGAAGGCTGCCCGCTTCTCAAACACGCGGGAAAAAGTCTCCTGCAACAGGTCCTCCGCCGTGTGGAGATTCCCTGTCATCCGGATGCACAACGCCCGAATGCGTTCCTGCCAGCGTTCCACCAGGATATCAAATGCCTGATGGTCATTCTGCGTCTGGACCCGCCACATGGCCTGCTCATCCGTTATGGTGAAGAGCGAGACCAGCCCTGCTATCACATTTTTTGCCATGCGCCTGCCAATTTCATCAACCGTCCGGTTGTAATCTTCTATATTGTTATACGCTAACGACACCCGTTTCCGTCGAAGGTTTTACAAAAAAAAGCAGTCTGTTTTGCCTTGTCGATGGAAGCCTTCGGCTATCTGAGCACCGCCATTTGGTCTTGAGGCCCGTTGGGTTTCGGTTTTATGATCGAAAACAACACAACCCGCGTATGGCAAATTACAAGTCATTTCGAAATCTCCCCACCTTGGCCGGCATCTCGACCATAGAAGAAGCCATGAAGGCTGGCCTCTCCGTTGAGCAGTGTGTCACCCGCCTCAAGCGCTTTCATTATACGCTGAAACGCTTGCACCAGATCTTCAATAACCGCATCACTGCTGAACCTATTTATGAGTTAAAGATGGGCTACAGCCTCCATGCTCATTATTGCGCTGAACACGTGACCGCCCTGCGCAAGAGGGTCAGCGAGATGCGCGAACCTCCTCTCGGCTTGGACGAGACCCCTCACCCAGCCTTGGAAGCGTTGTTCGATGAAATTTTGTGTTCCCCGAGTTCCGAAGAATTGGTGTTTGGAATCTACGGGAAAGCGCTGCCAGCGTTGAAGGCAGCCATGGAAGGGCACATTCGCGATACCAATCCCCTGGCGGATCATCCTTCCATCCGGGTATGTCGCTTTGCGTTGCTCGAAATAAACGAGATGCTGAATTACGGGGCTGAAGTGCTGGCCAGCATCTTCAACGAGGACTGGCAGAAACGTGTCAGCCACTGGAGCGCATTGCTAGACGACTGTTTGGCTGCTTGCGGCGGGTTGGATGGAATATCCGCCGAATCCGGCAGGGCGATCACTCGACTGCATTCAGCCAAACCGTATCGCTACGATCCCGTTCCTCGCCGGGACGAACGCTTCCCAGACCCTTATAACATGGGAGTAAATGCCGAAGTGTTCATTTACGATGCCCAGTTTCCGCCACAGCCTAAAACGCTGATGATGTTCTACAAACGATTGCGGGAAATCGATGTGCCGGAAATGATGGCGAGCATCATCGCTGAAACGAGCAACAAGCCATGGGATTATTACCGCGACATGACACGCCAGCTTTGGGACGAGGCCCGGCATGCGATGATGGGCGAAGTGGGCTTTGCGCAGCTTGGAATCAATTGGTCCAAGTACGTTATGGTCAATTTTACCTGGGCGCTTTCCCTAAACACCCAATTAAAACCGATTGAGCGTCATGCAGTCTTGTATTTCATCGAGCAGGGCCTCATGCCGAGAAATGGTAAACGCTTCGAATGGGAGGTCGGGCAACAATCAGGCAACCCGCTTTCGGCGTTGTTCCAGGATTATGATTGGGCAGATGAAGTGCTCCACGCAAAAGTGGGGCGTGACTGGTATTTAAAGGAATTCAGTGACGCGAGAAAAGCCGTGCAATATGGCGATGAATGCTGGTCCAAGGTTTTGATGAACTGGGAGAACTGGAGGAAAGAGGGCAAAACCGAGCACCGGAACTGGTGGCCGGAACTCTACCAGCAAGCTTGCAACCACTGGGGAATCCAGCCCGACCCGAAAGTCCTCGGCTACGCGACTACTTATGAGAGCGTGCGCGCTGATTTGAAGGAAGTGACAGGTTCCGCGTAGAGGCAGTGGCTAGCTACTTCTTCACCGGTGCTGAGTTTGCCTTGGGCTTCGGCGCGTTCGTAGTGGTCGTAACGCCAGTCGAACCCTGGCCTTCAACCTTCTTCTTCAGGTCCCTGGCCTTGCCGGTTCCAATCACGGAGTTATCAGCCTTCAGCACAGGAGAGAGCGTTGCAACGAAAACCACGCAAACCAGGAGAGCGATCAACTTTTTCATAGGATTAGGGTTCACTCTAACCTTTTTTGTCCTTTTGGAAAGCCTTACTTCAAGGACTCCGTCACCTTCATTGGATCATGAGTGGGCGGCTGGCAGGCCGTGCCGGTGCAAACATATGCTGTAGGCTTTCCATCCATTGGCTGCAAGGTCTTTGCAAACGGTTCAACAAGTCCCGACGTAGAGAGCACAACTTTATTTGGCTGGTACACTCCATGCACTGCCCGGAGCAAGCTTTTGCCGGTTTCGCTGCGCACATCGCCTGCCAAGACAACCCGTTTTGGCTCTTCGAGAGAAAAATCGAGCGCCATCAGCATGTAGGGTACTCCCTGTGGCATTTGCCGCATGCGATCAGCAAAAAGCCTTAAACTCTTCTCTGCTGCATCCCGGAACTCCTTTTTCTCTGTAATCGCGCCCAGCTTCAGCAGTCCAAGAATGGCTACGGAATTTCCGGATGGCTCGGCCCCGTCATGGTCTTCCTTGATTCGCAGGATTAAATGGGCTGCATCTCGCGGTGTTTGCCAGAAACCGCCTTCAGCGGGGTCATAAAATTTCTCGAGCATCGAGTCAGCCAACGCGACGCAGAATTCGAGCTGTCTCGGCTCCAATGTCACCTGGTAAAGCTCCAGCGCACCTGCCAGCAGGTAGGAATAACCTTCCAGCAGTTGCACGGAATCCCGCTCGCCGTCTCGCCACCTGTGATACAGCGTCTTTGTCCGCGCATCCCAAAGTTTTTCAGTGAGAAACTTGAAGTTCTTCTCCGCTGCAACGCGATAGGAGTCCTCGCCAAGCACAACCGAAGCTCGTGCCAACGCACCAAGCATCAGGCCGTTCCAGGACGCAAGGACTTTGTCATCGAGATGAGGCCGGACCCGCTTGCTCCGGGTTGTGAAAATCTTTTCCTTGGCGGATAGCAGCAAAGGCATATCCGACGCTGGGACGTTTGTATCTGCTATGCTCAAAACATTCTGGTCCGGCAACGGCTCGGGATCGCTATGGTCAACGAAGTTGCCCTTTTGGGTTACCCCAAAATATTTCGTGGCCACGTTGAACTCCTCCGGTGTCAGGATTTTGGCCAGATCACCGCGGGTCCAAGTATAGAATTTGCCCTCCTTGCCCTCGCTGTCCGCATCCTCCGCCGAATAGAAGCCACCATCCGGGTGCGTCATATCACGCAGGAGATACCGGATAATATCGCGGGCTACATCCGCATAGCCTTCGTCCCCACTCACGAGAAATGAATCCAAATAGAGATTTAACAACTGTGCGTTGTCATACAGCATTTTTTCGAAGTGCGGCACCAACCATTTTCGATCGACGGAATAACGCGAAAACCCTCCCCCAATCTGGTCATAGATGCCCCCTGAGGCCATCCGTTCACAGGTGTGCAGAACCATGTCCACAGCTTCCTGGTCTTTATAACGCTTCCCATAACGCAACAGGAATGCGGGATGGCTCGGCGAAGGAAACTTCGGTTGAGTGCCCCACCCTCCATAAGTCGGGTCGTAGTTTTCCTTCAACGCTTCGCCGGAGTGCTTCAGGATGTCCTCGCCGAGCGAAGCTCCATTTGTCGCCTCACGGCTCGTGAGCTTAACAAGCTGCTCGTGCATATTGGTCGACGATCCCGTGAGCTGATCGCGCCGGTCATGCCACGCCTTGTTGATTTGATTGAGCACCTGCAGAAAGCTCGGTCGGCCATACTTCGCTTCGGGCGGCCAGTAGGTGCCTCCATAAAATGGTTTCAAATCAGCCGTTAGGAACACATTCAATGGCCACCCACCCTGCCCAGTCATGGCCTGGACGAAGGTCATGTAAATCTTGTCCACATCCGGGCGTTCTTCACGGTCCACCTTTATGCTAACAAAATGCTGATTCAGGTAGTCAGCCAGCTCCTGGTTCTCAAACGATTCCCGCTCCATGACGTGGCACCAATGACATGTGGAATATCCGATGCTCAGGAAGATCGGCTTGTCCTCCGCCCGGGCTTTGGCGAACGCGTCTTCTCCCCATGCGTACCAATCGACGGGGTTGTGCTGATGTTGCAGTAAATATGGGGATTTTTCGCGGGCAAGCCGGTTCGTATGTTCGTGGACGGCAGTTGCGTTCGACACAATATTCCTCCGTTGAGGTTCGGTGGGTTGCATACTGCAGGAGACCATGGTTACCACCACGGCCAAACCAACGGCTTTGCCCCACCATGTTGATATCACCGGGGAACGATAAGCCGCCGGAGCCTTGTTGCCAACGAACAATTCGGCTCAAAGCCGTTCTACCCTCTCCGTCCGCCAGCCCGAGCTTTCCTGCCTCCAGCACCTCTCCGGCTCCCGTAACTGACTGGGGATTTTGCTTCCTCGTTGCCGCCCCCGAAAGTTCGCTTCAACTCCCGAATCTGATCCCGCAACAATGCAGCCTTTTCGAACTCCAGATTCTCGGCTGCTTTGATCATTTCCCCTTCGAGTTCTCGAACTGTTTCCACCACGTCAAAATCGCCTCCAGCATCGTTAATAACCGCTGCCGCTTTATCGCCAGCCGGGCGATTGACGAGCCCTTCCTCCACTGCCCGGATCACACTTCGAGGAGTAATGTTGTGCTCCTTGTTATAAGCCGTTTGCTTTTGTCGGCGGTACTCCGAAACAGCCAGGAATTTTTGAATACTTTGAGTTTTTACATCCGCGTAGAGAATCACCTCGCCGTTCAAATGGCGCGCGGCGCGGCCGGCAGTTTGAATCAAACTGGTCGCACTTCGAAGGTAACCTTCTTTATCCGCGTCCAGGATCGCCACCAGTGAAACCTCGGGCAAGTCCAACCCTTCGCGCAGCAGATTGATCCCAACCAGGACATCAAACTCACCTTTTCGCAATGAACGTAGGATTTCCACCCGCTCGATCGCATCGATTTCGCTGTGCAAATAACGAACGTTAATTCCAACATCCCGCAGGTAATCGGTTAATTCCTCAGCCGTGCGTTTGGTCAGAGTCACCACCAATATACGCTCTTTCAGCTCCACCCTCTTCCTGACCTCCTCGATTAAATCATCGATCTGGCCTTTCAGCGGTTTCATGGTGATTGTCGGGTCGATCAGGCCCGTGGGACGCACGATCAGTTCAACGATGCGCCCTTTGGACCACTCAATTTCCCGCTCAGCCGGAGTGGCGCTCACATAAATAGTCTGCCCCTGCATCGACTGAAATTCATCAAAACTTAACGGCCGGTTATCCAGGGCGCTGGGCAGCCGGAAGCCATGTTCCACGAGGGTGGTCTTGCGTGCTCGATCCCCCGCGTACATGCCGCCTATCTGGGGGATAGTCGCATGCGATTCATCCACGACAAGAAGGTAGTCTTTCGGAAAGTAATCAATCAGAGTGCTGGGCCGCGACCCCGGCGGGCGCCCCCCGAGATGCCGGGAATAATTCTCGATCCCGGAGCAAAAACCCATTTCCAGCATCATTTCCAGGTCGTACTCCGTGCGCATTTTGATCCGCTGGGCTTCGAGGAGCTTTCCGTACTTTTCAAACCAGGCGATGCGGTCGGTGAGCTCTTCGCGAATCGCTGTAATCGCGCTTTTTATCTTTTGCCCGGGAGTAACGAATTGCTTGGCTGGATAAATTGTGATTCCCGGCAAAATTTCCACGGTTTCCCCTGTTAAGGGTTCAAACCGGGTAATCCGCTCAATTTGGTCTCCAAAAAATTCAATGCGCAATGCGTCCTCGCGATAGGCCGGGCACAGTTCAACGGTATCGCCGCGGACTCGAAAAGCACCGCGCGCAAACTCGATGTCATTTCGCGAATATTGTAGATCTATTAACCGGTAAAGAAAAATATCCCGGCTCAGTTCCTGGCCCACCGTGAGCGGGACTACCATGGACTGGTAGTCGTCTTTGCTTCCAATGCCATAGATGCAGGAAACGCTTGCCACCACCAGAACATCCTTCCGCGAGAGCAAAGAGCTCATCGTGGAAAGCCGCATACGCTCAATATCGTCGTTTACGCTCGAATCCTTTTCGATGAACGTATCGGTCCGTGGAATGTAGGCCTCCGGCTGATAATAATCGAAGTAGCTGACGAAATACTCGACCGCATTCTCCGGAAAAAAGCTTTTGAACTCCGCGTAAAGCTGAGCGGCTAGGGTTTTATTGTGGGAAATAACCAAGGTCGGCTTGTTAAGTTTGGCAATGACATTTGCCGCGGTGTAGGTCTTTCCTGAGCCTGTGACCCCGAGCAGCGTGTTGTGTTTGGCTCCCGCAAGCATTGCTTCATTAAGCTTGGCAATAGCGGCGGGCTGATCGCCGGCGGGTTCATAGGGTGAAACGAGCTTGAACATCTGCCGCCAAAATACGGGCGGCGCACGGGTGTGTCAATGTGACCCGATGCGCCGCGTTATTCAATAATGGGCGGACTTGTCTGATCACTTCAGGGCGTGGCTGTGAAATCAGCGTCCAGAAAATTGCCGTTAGCCTCAACTAGATGCGTAGTCCCAGAGGAAGGCGATGTAAAGTTGAGCACCCCGGTCTGAGCGTCTTTGCCCTCCCTGTTGAGGGTCACGGTTCCGGTGGTTGGATCGTAAGTATAGGTACCATTCGCCGGACCAGTGGCATCCGTGTTCTGAGGCGACGGAGTATAGGTAAAGTTCGAGTTGTCGTTGAAGGTCACCTGGAAGGTGCTGCCGACGGGCTCGGAATTGTTTTGTTGGCCGGTCACCGTGAGGTTAAAGGTCTTCCCGGAGAGTGACGTAGGAAGGTTTGTGTTTATATTGTTAGTGTTGCCACCTCCGCCGCTGGTACTAGGATGCTTATCGTCATCGCAAGCAGTAATAGCCAAAGCGCAGAGAACCGCAAAACATGCCGCAGTGAGGAACCTGAATGTGTTTTTCATGGACATGAAGGGTAAACAGCTTCATCCCCGCAGCAATGGGATGAAAACCTGCGGTCTGTGTCAGGTTAAAACCTAGGGTGTTTAATCCATCACGGAACGCCGTCCTCGAAAGCCAGGGTTTAACCGTCGGTTCAGACTTTCAGAAACAGCGGGGGCGCCTCGACTGATTTCCCATTCAGCTTCTTGACCAGGACTTTTGATTTCCGTCCACTTTGGTCATACTTTTCTCTCCGGGCCTGCGGCAGGTCATCGGGCGAACCCTCAACAAAACCAGCCTTGGATTGAAAATAGGTAAATGCTTGGGTGGAAAGGAGCAACAGCTCGTGCAGCCCAAGCTCACGCGCTTTGCTTTCCACAAACTGGATGAGTTTGCGCCCGATGCCTTGATTTTCATGCGACGGGCTCACATAAAGGCAGGCCAGCTCACCCTTGCTCTGTTCGGAATAAAGGTGCAATGCGACGCAAGCAACCGGGTTCTTATCAATTTCGAAGATGTAATAATCCTGAAGGTGCTTCTCAATGCCTGCCCGGGTCCGCTTGACTAGTTCATCAGAAGCCACGGCGTTCTTCGTCAACATCATGATCGCCCTGATATCTTTTTTCATCGCGCGACGAATCTGCTGGTATTCGTTTGCGTAGATCAGAGTTCCGATACCTTCGTTCGAGAAAACCTCGGCCAGCAAGCCCTCATCAACCCGCCCGTTGATTAAATGCACACGGGGAACCCCAGCACGGCAGGCCGCTGACGCGTAGATAGCCTTTGAAAGCATCTCGGGGATAACCTCCTGCTTTTTCCCCGCGAGGATCGCGTCGAGGTCGCTTGCTAGAATTTGCCGGATGAGCTGTCCTTGTGAAAACAACCCATCTGTTGTTGTGATAAAAATCAGTTTGGTCGCCTTCAGTGCCTCCGCAATCTCCACAGCCATGTGGTCGGAATTGACACGATAGGTATGACCATCGCCGTCAAATCCGAGCGGGGGCACCACGGGAATAATTCCCTGACCCAGCAACGTTTGAAAAAGCTCAGTGTCGACCCGCTCCACTTTGCCAGTAAAAAGATGGTCAAGCCCGTGCAGGATGCCCATGGGATGAGCCACGATTGCATTCGTGCTCGCCGCGCGCAAGTCGTTGGCGGAAAGGCCCTCCAGAATCTCATGCGTCAACCGGTTCGCTGCGGTCAACGCCAGCTTCAGGGTATCAGCGTCCGTGATTCCGGAGCCATCGAGGTCCGAAGCCTTCATTGTTTGGGCATCGGCCATCGCTTTGATTTGAGCGGATGCTCCATGGACGATGACCACGCGGATGTTCAAAGAACGCAAGACAGCAATATCCAACAATATGTTGGAGAAA
Source organism: Verrucomicrobiales bacterium (assembly GCA_028293425.1). GTDB lineage: Bacteria > Verrucomicrobiota > Verrucomicrobiia > Limisphaerales > JAQGOV01 > JAQGOV01. The sequence continues at coordinate 795 of JAQGOV010000293.1, read as the reverse complement.
TTCTCATCCGTGACAATCGCGCCATCAATTGCAATCACGAAGACTTTTTCGCGAAAGCGAGGGATGTACTGCAGGATACCCCTCAGGTCAGTTAGTTTCATTGCAAAGCGGGAGGGCCGCCGGGTTTACTTTCGCGGCGGGCATGGTCATCAGTTTAGTTCGGAGTTGCACTCGAATCGCGCGATCTCGCGGCCACGCCGCGAACTCGCCATTCAGAATAAGTATTCGGTTTCGAAGCAGTTGCAATAAAGAAATATTTTCAGGTGGCCCGCCTGGGCGTTCGGCTAGCTATGCCTTCCCTATGACCTTGCGCAAACTATCGATGCACCGGGCATTCTCAGCCGGGGTTCCGACTGAAATTCGAATAAACTCCGGCAATCCGTACCCGCCCATTGGCCGCGTAATAACTCCGAGCTTCTGCAGGTCGTTGAAAGTTTTCTGTCCGTCCCCCACCCGCACCAACAGGAAATTCGCGGCCGATGGCACGAATTGCAGACCCAGCCGAAGAACTTCCGTTTGAAGGTAAGCCATTCCATGCGCATTGTTATGACGGGTGCGCTGAATGTGCTCCACATCATCGATTGCGGCCAAAGCGCCGGCCTGGACAAGCGAATTAATGTTGAACGGCTGACGGACCTTTTCCAGCGATGCAACCAATTCCGGGTTGCCGATGCCATATCCCAAACGCAAACCCGCCAAGCCATAGATCTTCGAAAAAGTCCGCATCAGGAGGAGGTTTGGCTTCAGCCCTTGACGGATTAGCGCCAACAGGTCGACGGCATCCTCCAAAAACTC
>JAQGOV010000255.1 GCA_028293425.1 Verrucomicrobiales bacterium | reverse complement strand
CCCGAGGCCACGACGAAATCGCTGGCGGCGGGCAATTGGAGGATGCGGTACATCGCGTCCACGTAGTCCGGCGCATAACCCCAATCGATTCGCGCGTCGAGATCTCCCAGTTTCAACTTGTAGTTTGGGTCGCGGCACGCCCGTAGCGCGCCTTGGACGATTTTCTGGGACAAGAATGTTTGTTTCCGCAGCGGGGATTCGTGATTAAACAAAATTCCAGTGGCGGCGAAGACCCCTTCCTGCTGTCGGTAGAGCTGGCAGCATTGGAGACCGGCTGCCTTGGAGATGCCGTAGGCCGACTGCGGCATGAAGAGTGTGCCTTCGTCCTGCCATTCGGTAGCCGGTTTGCCAAAAACATGGGAAGAGGCGGCGTAAAATATTCGCGCCTGCCGGCAGTGTGTCTTGATCGTTTCGAGCACATGAACCAGTCCAAAAACGTGGACGGCGAAGCTGCGCTGCAGGAGGGCCGCTGTCGATTCTTCGATAGCTTCCTCGGTGGCATGATGGAATGCGGCCAAGTAATATATTTCGTCCGGCTGCACTCGTGCCAATTCGTTTTCAACCGAGATCGGGCTGAAAAGGTCGACCGGGGTGCATTCGCATAGAGCTAGCGCGTCGAGTTCTTTTCGGACCCATCCCCGAACGGAATATTCACGGTCTAACAAGAGGCGGGTAAGCAAACGCCCATCCTGTCCTCCCGCGCCGATAATGAGCGCGCTTCGCATGAATGTTATGCCGCTACAATTTCAACATCCGGCAGTGGGAAGATCAATTTCCCGCCCTGTCGAAGAAATGCCTCTTCGCGTTGCATAATATTGTCGCGGAAATGCCACGGCAAAACCAGGAGGTAATCAGGCTTCATCGCATGAGCCTCGGACTCCGAAATGATGGGGATGTTTGTTCCCGGAGTAAAACAACCGAATTTATCCTTATTCACCTCGGCGATCGCCGGCAGCAAGTCAGGCGTGATTCCACAGTGCTGTAAAAGAACATTGCCCTTGGTCGAGGCACCGTAACCAAGCACCAACCGCTTCTCCTCTTTCAATGTGTGCAACAAGGCCAGTAATTTGTGTTTATGCGTTTTTACGGCCTGCGCGAAGTCCAGACGTTGTTCCGGACTTTCAAGCCCCCCGTTCTCTTCCTTACGCAACAGTTGTTCAAGTAACGCCGTATTTTCAGGATAAGAAGAGGAGCGCCGGGCAGCGGTGATGGCGAAACTTCCGCCGTTGGTTTGATTGAACTCCACGTTCAAGATTTTGAGACCGCAACGGTCGGTCATCCACTTGATTTGCCGCAATGAATAGTACTCAAGATGCTCATGGCAGATGGTGTCATAGCCCATTGTTCCAAGCATCGCCGGCAGATAACTCATTTCGAAATGCCAAACACCGTCCTTATCCAAAACAGAAGCGACGTCCTCCATGAACCTGACCGGATTTTCCAGGTCGTAAAACATCGCAATGGAGGTAACGATGCGCGCTCTTTTGGTTCCGAATGTCTGGCGGAATAATTGCGCGGAAAAGAAATCGGGAATCAGCGAGATGTCCTTCCGATAGAACGATGCGAATTTGTGGCCGGTCGGATCGATTCCCACAACGGTCAGGCCGTCTTTGGGATAAAAGGAGAGCAGCGTTCCGTCATTGCTACCAATATCGAGCACGAGATCTCCCGACTTGAGTGGATACCGTTGCCTGAGCTGATCCACCTTTTCGTTCAGGTGTTGAACCATGGCCCGATTGAGAGATGACCGGTACCCATAGTTCTCGCCATACATCTCACACAGATCGTAAGACTGTCGAAGCTGGACCAAACCGCACGCTCGCCGCTTAATGATTGTGTCACACGCGACCAGCTCGAGCGGGCCTTTGCTCGGCTCCGCTGCTCCGGGAATGGGAAATACCCCCGTTAGGTATTGCTCCCCAAGCGAGAGAATCGGAACAAGGCTGCGGTTGCCGCAGATGCGGCATTTATTAATTTCGCGGAAAACCGATGGCGCAGTTTTCAGCCCGACCGGAGACGCGATTGGATGAACAAGGTCAATCGCAGGCGGACGGGATGCGACGGTGGGCATGACGCAATTTCCAGCACTGGACGTGCCAAGGGTTGTCGTCGGGTTAGCTCCTGAGAATGACGCGACACGAATGGATCTGATCTGGACCTGGCCCAACCGAGGTTGCCAGGGTCGTGCTCGCCTGGGCTACCGGTACTGAAGTTGCTGGGCCTTTCGGCAATGGGACTCTCTTTTTTCATCCTTCGCTCAGCGGCGAGCGAGCTTCGGTGCCATGTGCACCTTTCGAGATTGACTGACACCTTCGAGAAATGGATTGCCCGGCCAGGTAGGGGAAGGAACGGTTAACATGCAAGCTTCCGTTGCAACTCTCGAGCAGGACCGCATTTCTCTGCCGGCATCCGCGGTTGAAAGAGCTAGCACCCGAGACCGCTCTGGTTTTTGGTTGGTTGCGGCTGCAATCGTCGGTCTTTTGTTAAAACTCGCCATCGCATACAGCACGTTCGGAACGAACGACGCCGTCACCTTCTATAGCTTTGCGCGTTCGCTTTCCGATCACGGCTTGGAATGGACTTATCATCATGGCGTGGTTTGGCTCGCCAGCGCATCCATCTTCAACCATCCGCCGTTAACCGCCTATTTCCTGCGTTTCATCTATCATCTGGCGCATGAGGAATTCTTTCGTACCAACGGGCTGACCTTTCCCTTTTTGCTGCGACTGCCCGGCATCATCGCGGATTTCGTGGTTGTCCTCGTCATGCTCCATATGTCCCGAGCCGATGCCGGACTTCGTCGCCATCGTTGGGCCATCGCATTGTTGGCCCTCAGCCCGGTTTCGCTCATGGTTTCCGGATTTCACGGCAACACCGATCCGGTCATGGTCTTATTTCTTGTTCTCGCTTCTTACATGTGTGTGCGCGAACAACCGTGGTTGTGCGGACTATTTTTCGCGTTGAGTTGCCAAATCAAGGTCATTCCCCTGTTGTTTTTTCCGACCTTCTTTTTCTTCTGGGCCTATCGCCGCTCAATTGTTCCGTTCCTTCTCCCTTTTTGCGTGACCTGCCTGCTTTTATGGTCGGAACCGCTGCTGAATTTCCCGGCCTTGTTCATTAAGAACGTGATTTCCTACGGAAGTTACTGGGGAATCTGGGGCATTACTTATTGGCTGCGATTAACCGGACTGTCGACATTCAGTTTGGTTTGGTTCGAGGGGTTTACTCCGGCTCAAACTATTATCGTCACTCTATTGAAAGCGTTGATCGTAGGGAGCGTCCTCACAATTTCCTGGAGACGCCGCGCCCTTGACGGACGTGGTTTGATCGAATCGATCGCTTATGGCTGGGTCATCTTCTTCGTTTTTTCGCCCGGCGTTTGCGCTCAATACATGGTTTGGCTCGCACCTTTCGTCTTGATTTTATCGCCAACCTTTTACGCCTGGCTAACGGCAACGAGCTCCCTCTTTCTTTTCTTTTTTTATAACGTCATTGCGCACGGGTTGCCGTGGTATCTCGCGGTCTCCACAAACCAGCTTAATACCGTGTGGACGCCTTGGACTGCGTGGCCATGGGCGGCGCTCATTCTCGGAATGGTTTTCCTCTGGAGGAACGCGCGAAAAGCGAATCCCAGCCTGCGGCTGTTTAGTCTGACCACGGTGAAAGCGGAGTGACTGCGCCCGGCTGAATGCCGAGGAGGAAGTCGATTTCAAAATCGGCTAATTCTTCCTCGGATTGAAATTTTAATCATAGGCCTTCTCCCAATGCCGCACCTTCCACTCATGCCCGCCCTCGATTCCCGCCGCCGTCAAATCGAGCTCGGATGCGTTGTGCTCATCCTGGCGGTCGGAATCTTTTTGCGTTTGCCCCACAGCCTCTTCTCCAGCCCGGACGGTCCGCTCCGATTCTTGGAGCAGGTCCATCCCAAGCCCAAAATGGAAGGTTTGGGAGTCGATGAAGGTCTTTATCGCGGATATGTCATCGACCTGAGTCGTATCGGAGTCCTGTCATATCCGGACATCGTCGACCATTACATTTCCATTCAGCAGAAACTGTCCGGCTCCATTCTGCCGCCGGTCCGATTCCTCTACATTTTCACGGCCTATTTGTGGCATCTTTGTTTTGGGACGGAAGCTCTCGGCGCCCTTCGTGGTGTTGCATCCTTATTCAGTATTCTCGTATTGATTCTGTCTGGAATATTCGCCTGGCGTCTGAAAGGCACCATCTGCGGACTTGGCGTGATGAGTTTGATGAGTTGTGCTCCGACCCAGCTGCACATGTCGCAGCATGCGTTGGTGGACGGTTTTTTCACGTTCTGGACGCTTCTTTGCGTCTGGTTGCTTTGGGAGAATTTGCAAAAGCCAGGCCGGGCCAAGTGGCTTGTCCCCTACACGCTTGGCTTATCCCTCATGGTCTTAACCAAGGAGAATGCATTTTTTGTCTTTGTCGCAATTGTTGCCATCATCGTGACCAATCGGTGGCTGCATTTCGGCACGGTGAATCGCGAGCTGCTGATTTGCACGGTGGTCGGACCGTTCCTTGGCGTGGTCGTTCTGGTTTTCCTTGCAGGCGGGCTGGATGTTTTGCTCACTACCTATCGGCTTTCCGTTAGCAAGAATTACAACGTAACCTACGCGATCCTAACAGGCGATGGCCCTTGGTATCGCTATCTGGTCGACCTGCTTTTGGTCAGTCCGTTGATTCTGCTTCTGGCGGTCGGCAGCGTTTTTCGTCTCGATCTGACAAAAAAGCCCGAGGCGTATCTAACCGTTTTCGTCGCCGCTAGTTACCTTATCATGTGCAATATCAAATACGGGATGAACCTCCGTTACACCAACATGTGGGACATGCCGCTTCGTCTTCTCGCCTTCAGTCAGATCGTTGCGCTGATTTCGTTCACGAAACATAAAACTTGGCTGCTGGCCGCTGCCATTGCTGTCATCGCAGCGCTCGAGTTGCGTCAATATTATATCTTGTTCGTCCAATTCCCAATTTACGAACCGGTCACTCATCTTCTCATGCGCGCCTTGCGCATTCTCAAATATCCCGGGGAACAATGAGAATTAGCAGTGTCGCGTTTCGCCACCAAAACCTGTCTCAGTGGTTAGGTTGCTTTCGTCGATAACGACTATGGCGACAATCAAGCATCATATCGGCGACGATGCGGTCCGATATCAACTGCTCATCGTTGTCTATCTCTGTCTCGCGACCGTTACCTGGATCGTGTTTGGGCAAACGAGCAATCATCAAGTCGTCCATTACGACGACCAACACTACGTCTATGAAAATCCCGTCGTTGCCGCGGGCATCACCCTCCA
>JAQGOV010000231.1 GCA_028293425.1 Verrucomicrobiales bacterium | reverse complement strand
GACGTTTCCATGGCTGGACCTGGAGCGGCAGGTTTGTATCCAGGGCCGTGTGACGCGCCTGTCACGGGAGGAATCCGAGGCGTATTGGAAAGTGCGACCACGCGCCAGCCGATTAGGGGCGTGGGTTTCAAAGCAGAGCACCGTTATCACTGGGCGTCCGTTCCTGGAGGCGAAGATGCAGGAGCTGCAAAATCAATATCCAGGAGAGCAAATTCCCCTTCCCCCTTACTGGGGAGGATATCTTTTAGCGCCGGAAGAAATTGAATTCTGGCAAGGCCGCCGGAGCCGTTTGCATGACCGGATTCATTACCGCAAACAACCGGACAGCACCTGGAAGATAGAGCGCCTCTCGCCTTGAAATAAAGGCGGAGGTGCGTTCACGTTATTTCAAACAGGTCTCCAGCGCCGAAAGAAAGGCCTTCACGTTCTCTGGTTTGGAAGTTTCCCCCATCAAGCCTACGCGCCAAATCTTTCCTTTCAATGGGCCGAGTCCCGCTCCCACTTCAATTCCGAAATCGGTAAGCAAACGTTTCCGCACGCCGGCTTCATCTGCTCCGGTCGGCACAGCCACCGCGTTCAATTGCCAGAGTTGATGTCCCTCCTGGGAGGCGAGGGTCAACCCAAGTTTGGTCAAACCTTCGCGCAAGAGCTGATGGTTTTCCTGATGGCGCTTCCAGCGATTCTCCAAGCCCTCAACCATTACCAACCTCAACGCCTCGTGCAGCGCATAGTTCATTGAAATGGGAGCGGTGTGATGGTAAACCCGCTCCTGTCCCCAATAGGACGCCAATAGATTTACATCCAAGTACCAGCTTTGCACCTTTGTTTTGCGCGTGCGGGCTGCTTCCAAGGCCCGAGGGCTCAGCGAAACCGGTGACAGCCCCGGAGGACAGCTCAGGCATTTCTGCGTGCCGGAATAAACTGCATCCACCTGCCAGTCATCAATGCGCACGGGACAACCACCCAGGCTCGTTACCGTATCCAGCACAAACAAGGCACCAGCCGCATGTGCAATTTTCGCAATTTCCTCCACGGGAGTAAGGGCGCCAGTCGATGTTTCGGCGTGTACCACGGCAACCACTTTTGGCTTTTTGCCCTTCATTGCTTCGGCGACCGCTTGCGCTTCGATGATTCGGCCCCAGGGTGCTTCCACTTTCGTGACCTTCGCTCCGCACCGTTCCGCGACATCCACCATGCGTGTGCCGAACACGCCGTTCACCCCTATCACCACCTCGTCACCCGGCTCGATCAGGTTCACGAAGCAGAACTCCATCCCCGCGCTGCCGGTTCCGCTCACAGGGAAGGTCATTTCATTCTGGGTCAGGAAAATCCCCCGCAACATGGCCTTGATTTCCTCCATCATCTTCACGAAGACGGGATCAAGGTGGCCGACCAGCGGCATCGACATCGCTTTTAACACGGAAGGACCCACATCGCTCGGCCCTGGGCCCATCAATGTTCTTTTTGGCGGAGTAAACGCAGACGGTATTTGCATCCCCGAAGTTTACAAGCAGGGCTCGTTTTGAGCAATCCTTAGAAACGGCTCACATTGTTAAATTAGGTCCTTGCCTCTTGCAGTTCTATCCAGAAACAACTGCCTTCCCCTGTTGTCGAATCGACGCCTACGCGTCCTCCCATGCGGTCCATGGCCTTGCGCACAATGCTGAGCCCAATGCCCGTTCCCTCAAATTCCTCCTGTGAATACACTCGCTCAAAAATGTTGAAAATTCGCGCCTGATCTTTTGGATCGATTCCGATGCCATTGTCCTCGATTAGGATGCGAACAGACCCGTTCCGACGCTCAGCCCGAATCTCGATCTTCGGTTGTCGTTCCGATGGCACGAATTTCACGGCGTTGGAAATGAGATTGGACAGGACCTGCGTGAGATAGGAAGGCTGAGCCAGCACCAGTGGCATCGGCTCTTGGATTTTCACTTCGGCCTGCGGCGCCTGCAAGCCTGGATATTGATTTACAATGTCTCTCACAAGGCGGCTGACCTGTACTGGCTCAAGGCGGACAGCTTCTCGTGCGATACGGCTGTAACTGAGAACATCTTGAATTAACAAATCCAATCTTTTCGCGGAGCGCTCAATGATTTGAAGATAGTCAATCCCTTCCGGGTCCAGCTTATCCTTGAAACGCTGCAACAGCAGATAGGAGAACCCTTGCATTGCTCGCAACGGACCACGCATGTCATGAGAGATGCTGTAGGAGAAGGCCTCAAGTTGCGCAATAGTTTCCTGCAGTTTGGCGGTGCGTTCTGATACAAACCGCTCCAGCTCAGCCTGGTTGCGGGCGAGGGTCTCGCGGGCCCTTACAACATCATCGAAGTCCGTGGCGCTCCCACACCATTTCAGCACCCTTCCAGACGGGTCCTTGATCGCGACCACTCGAGCTTGAAACCACTGGTATCCGTCCTTGCCCAAAACGCGGTGTTCAAGGCAAATATCACTTCCCTCCCGTTGAGCATCCATCCATGCTCCCAGAGTTTTGTCTCGGTCCTCAGGATGCACTGCATCCAGCCAGCGTTGGTTATGAACATCTTCTATTCCGGTATAATCGCGCCAGCGTCTATTCACGTATTCCGGTTTACCCTCGGGTGTTAATGTCCAGACCAATTGCGGCATGGCATCCGCGAGTTGGCGAAATCGCTGCTCGCTTTCACGCAAAGCTCGTTCGGCGCGGGCTCGTTCGATTGTTGACCAGCAGCGCTCCACCACCGCCTCCACCAGGTGCACTTCATTGCTCTTCCACTGGCGCGCTGCTGCCTGGTGCACCATCATCATGGCACGGAGGCGTCCTTCCTTCACCAGAGGGCAGCAAATAAGCGCCCTTGCCCCCAACGCGCCGAACATCTCCACTCCCTCCTTTGGCTCAAGTTCAACCTCAGCGTCGTAAATAACCAGTGTTTGTCCCGCTTGCATTAGGCCTGTGGCCGCGGAGCCCAAAAGGGACAACCGATATTTCCCTGCAATCCCGGCACAGCCTTCCGCAAAAGCTCCTTCCACGTGAAAATGCTCCGTCTCTGACTCTATATCCGCATAAGCGCAACAGGAGGACCCGAGATGTTGTCCGAGCAAACGAGCGGCAGCCGCCATAATCTCCCCTGCATCATTTAATTCCCGGATTCCCTCGTTAAATTGGTTCAGGAACTGGTGCTTGCTCTCGCTGGCGCGCAAGTCCGCTTCCGCCCGCTTCTGTTCAGTGATATCTCGAAACGTCCATACCCATCCATAATGCACATCCCCCTTCCGAACAGGGGCTCCGAAGTGGTCGTAAACCCTTCCATCTTTCATCCGTAGTTCGGCCTGAACGGGACGAGTTGTATCCTGGTAGACCGCCAAAACCCTTGCCCGGAAATCTTCCGGAACTTCCACTTGGTTTACCGCCCAGCGCAATGCAACCTCATCCGAGCTCGACGCCATAATCTCAGTTGGCATATGCCAAATTTCCAAGAACCGCTGATTAAAATAAAGAAGCTTGCCTTCATCGGAGACAATCAGGATGCCATCCCGGAGAGACTCCGCGAGCCCTTCTAACAACGCCTTTTCCCTTTGCAAGGCTTGCGTGGCCTCCTTCCGATCGTGCACATCCACGGCGATCCCAATCCATCGCGTGATCCGGCCTTGCTCATCTCGAATCGGCAAACCTCGAGCCAGGTGCCAGTGGTAGGCTCCATCTTCTGCTCTGCGGAGGAGAACCTCCACATTCCATTCGCCAACGCCCCTTACGGCAGCCAGCCATTCTTGCTTTAGCTTTTCCCGGTGGTCGGGGTGGATCGCGTTCGTCCATCCCATGCCTAATGTCTCTTCCTTGCTCAAGCCGGTATAGTCGTACCACCATGCGCTGCAATAAATGATAGCTCCATCCCACTCGGACATCCAAATTGTATGCGGCGCCAGCTCAATCAACATTCGGTAACGCTCTTCTTCCGCGGTCAAAGCCTCCAGTGCCATGCGTTGCTCATGCATGTCGGTCGCAGCCCCAAACCATTGAATGATTTGACCACGACTATCGCGCCGCGGTTCGGCACGCACCAGGAACCACCGGAATTGGCCATCCTGCCGGCGAAGACGGATTTCATTTCGGATTGCCGTCCCTGTTTCCATGGCATGCCGGAACCCGTTTAGGATTTGCTCACGCTCGTCCGGATGCGTCACCGCTAGCCAGCCCAGCCCACTCGAATCCTCTTCTGACTGTCCCGTGTATTCAGTCCATTGCCGGTTGTGCCAGTTGGATTGTCCTTCGGGATCGTGTCGCCACAGAAGGTCAGGCACCAGGTCTGCTATGGTGCGCAATTGCAGCTCGCTCTCTTTCAATCTCCGTTCCGAGCACACGCGCTGAATCGATGCCCAGGTGCGGTCTGCCACACTTTTCGCGAAAGTAACCTCCTCCGCCGTCCAGCGTCTCGGCTTCGTGTCATGAATGTACAGGAAATCCGCAAGCTGATTCCCCTCCAATAGAGGCACGTGGATAAACGCGCACACGGCTTGTCCCGGGGCTTCGGTAATGTTTCCAGGAGCGGGGGGGATTCCCGCTGTGTTCTCGCTCACCACCATCTCCCCCCTTTTGATCGATTCCAGGGAGCCTTTGAAGCAATCATTCAAGCGACGTTCACCCGCACAGGTTGGCAATTCCCCGTTTGTCCAATCATCGGGCACCTCCACTTGACCGTTGGAGGGGTTCACCCTTGCATAGCCCGCTCGGGCCGCGTGGAGGGTTCGACCCGCAATCTCGGCCGCAACCTTCGCAACTTGGTCAACCTCCTTCTCCTCTCGCAGCCGGTCGCCTAGTTCAAGCAAGGCAGCCTGTCTCGCCTGTGCTCGCTCGCTTTCGGTTACGTCGGTCATCCCGCCGAGCATTCGGCATGCTCGCCCAGACTCATCTCGCACAATAAATCCTCGATCGATCACGACGGAATAATCCCCGGTTGCACAGCGAAACTTGTACTTGTCCATCCAGCGCTCTGAACCTTTGTCCAATGCTTCTTGCAAACCGCGCATCACGCGCTCCTGATCTTCCGGGTGAAGGTGCTCATGCCGCCAGAGCACCGTGGATTCAATTTCCTCGGGCTTGTATCCGAAGAGTGTGGTGATTCCAGCATCCCAGGTTAAGCGATCTCTGGTCACATCCCAGTCGTACGTCGCGTCGTTCGTGGCGGAAGTAATCTTAAAAAATCGCTGTTCCCTTTCCCGGAGCTCCCCTTCCGCCCGTTTTCGGTCCGTGATGTCCTGAATGGCAATGGACATCCCCACCGTTTCTCCTGTCGTTGATTTTACGGGCGATATATTAAGCGCAACGCTCACCGTTCGGCCATCCTTGCGTTTGCCCTCCGTTTCCAACCCGGGCAGGGTGTCTCCGCACTTTACCCTGCTTAGGAGTGCCTCCCATTCCTGGTCTTGCGGAATCAGCACTGAGAGCGGCTGCCCAAGGATCTCCTGAGGTGCGTAGCCAAAAATGCGCCCGGCGGCCGGATTCCAGAAATTCACTACTCCCTCAGGATCTGCCCCGGCAATCCCCTCCGCCGATGCCTCGAGGATCGCCGCCTCCAAACCGTTCGAATCTGAACGAGTTTCCGGATGCTGCGCTTTCTCGTGTGAATTCATCGCATTCCTCTCCAATGCACGATATAGCAAATAGATCTCCCAACCAACTTCGGATGCCCAACGGGAGCATCTTCAGAAATAGTCGCAGGCTACGCCCTCTGCCCGGAACATCTTCCCTCCTTCTCGTGGCTGTTGGAGGCTCCAATCCAACTATTCTCAAACAATAAGCTTTCTCGCGGACGGAGCCTTGTCAGGAAAATGTCTAATTACTGCCTCTGATGATACTTTGGAACATTCGCTATTTCCCCTTTACATCCTCGCGCTACGCTTGGCGGTGCTGCTCATGACCATTACCCACGAGTGTGTTTTGCAAACCAGCTCCGCGTTTGATTACCTGCCTTCGCTATTGAGTAAACGTTTCTTACCCCCTACCATCCGCCAACTCCTCTGTCGCACGGTGCAGGCAGCAGGAACATTTTTGCCATATGAAACAATTTTCGCTAACGTTCCTCCTCGCGTTTGGAACACTCCTCAACGCCAGGGCGGCAGACGAAGATGGCTTTGCCTCGCTTTTCAATGGCCACGACCTGACGGGCTGGGTCAACGCCAATTGCGCCCCCGAAACCTGGAGTGTTACCAATGGCGCGATCCACTGCACCGGCCACCCTACCGGCGCCATGCGGACCCCGCGCCAGTACGAGAACTTCATTCTGGAGGTTGAATGGCGTCACCTCAGCAAAGGCGGAAATTCCGGAGTCTTTATCTGGGGCACTCCCATCGCTGCCCCAGGTGTTCCATTCCTGCGCGGCATCGAAGTACAGGTCCTCGACCATGGATTCAACGTCCCCGGCAAGAACCAGTGGTATACAACCCACGGAGACGTCTTCCCCATCCATGGTGCGACGATGAAGCCTTTTGGCCGGCACAACGGTGATCGCAGCTTCCCTTCCGAGGAGCGGAGCAAAGGTTTCCCCGAATGGAACCACTACCGCATCGTTTGCACCAATGGCGTGCTCCGGCTCCACGTCAACGGCAAGGAAGTATCGGGCGGAGAGAACTGTAACTACCGCAAGGGTTACCTCGCACTTGAGTCCGAGGGCGCCCCTGTCGAGTTCCGCAACATCCGGATTAAAGAGCTGCCCTCGAGCAACACCCCGCCCGAACTCACCGCACCGCTGGATCAAGGATGGAAATCACTCTTCACCGGATTGGATCTCCGGGGCTGGAAGACCAACGATGCCACAGCCGGACGCTGGCAAGCCAGCGGCGAACACCTGGTGCTGCGCAAAGGGACTCCGAATCCCGATAGCACCCTCCGCACTGCGCAGGATTACGGAGAGGTGGAATTCCTCTTTGATTGTCGTCCCACCAAAGAAGCCACACCTATTATTGAATTTCGGGGAAGTGAGATAAAACTCACAGAAGTCGAAACCGGCAAATACCAGCGCGTGACTATCACCGCGAAAGGCCGCTCGCTCACCGTGAAGATCAATGATAAGGCGGTCCAGCTGATCGACTTGCCCGCAAATGCGCCATCCAACTCTCCTCTGGGACTACGGGACATTGGAAGCGCCATGGATTTCATGAATCTCCATGTCCGGGATTTGTGATGGCCGAGCGAATCAGCGCTCGGCAGAACCTAAAATTCTTCCCCGGCATCCAAGCCACGCAATAAGCCGAAGGCGCCAACGATCGCGAAAACGGTTCCCAAAACCTGCGTGCCTATCTCCCTGCCCCATGGGAACAATCCTGGTCTCAGCATCACTTCAGCACCGGCAGACGCTGAACTATAAATCCCCAACACCACAAGACAAACACCAGTCAGGAAAAATAATGAAGCTATTCGTTGATCCATGCTCTCATGTTTCCTGAGGATCGTTCCCTTCGATATTAGCTTAACACCCACCTTTCCCACACCCGGACAGCGATGTATCCGGATTCGCCGTTATCGCACCGCAAAGCTGCCGTTGGGGTTAGCGGATGATTAAGGTTTATCGCCTCTTTTGGGCAACTCCTCACCCGGCTTCAAAACCAGTGTCCCTCTTAACATTTGGCCGGATTGGCCGGTTAGCCATAAATACTGGTCTCCGGGTACTCCGGGTTCGGCTAAAAATGGGGTTTTCCCAACGGGCGGATCGTTCCGAATCTTAAAGATCGCTGTCCCTTCATCCATTTCGTCGAACATCGCTACATAAAATGCTTGGGCGCCTGCCTCATGATACTTGCGAAATTGCGACCACAAAAAGCTTCCGCCGAGCCTCGGAATTGCATCCAGCTCGGCCGTTTGACCGCGGCTTGCCATAAGGTTGTGCCAGCTAAATCCGGGAAAGGCGACCGGCAGATAATCCAATTTGTGCTCACGGCACCATTCCAAATCCCCTTTTAGGGTTTTCTCGACGTACTCACCGACCTTCTTCGGTGAATCATACCTTCCGACTGTCCATGGGCTCACCACGTCTGCCATGGCCATCAGTTTATGCAGTTGAGGGTCTTTGATCGCGTCTCGATCGAGCGTTCGCCAATAAGCCGGAACACCAACCATCACTGAACAACCACCAGAAGTTGGGTCTTCCTTGAAGAAGCGCAGTAGCGTTTCCCACTCCTGCAGCATCGGTGCGCGGTCGGAGAAACCAAGGCCCCATAACGCTACCAATGGTTTGCCTCTGTGGTGGATGTAGGCTGGATTCGTCGTTGCATTGGTCAGTTGAAATTTCTTTTGAAGGTATTTCCAGTCTGCAATGAGCGCGTCCGTTTGGCCGAGTCTCAACCCGCTCAAGTCGTACATCAGCACCCATTCGCGCTTTGTTTCCGTGGCTGCGGTTCGACAGGCCTCCAGCACCGTATCCATTCCCGAGCGGAACTTTGGGTCCAGGGTGTTAACCACGAAGCGCTGCAGGAAGACGCCGTCAATTCCATAATCCCGCATCCATTGGAAATGCACAGCCACCGTCGGTGGGCGTACGGAGGAAAACACCTCAGCCACGGCACCGTCGGCAAAACGGAACGGGGTCGGAAAGCGATCTGCCTTAGGAATTTCGCGGACATCTGGCCATAGTTCGATCGAGCAGTTCCCCGGCTCAAAGCTTCTTCCCTGGGAATAATGATACCATCCGGTTTTCTCGCCATCATCGGGGGTTCGGAACCAACCTTGGTACCCGCACATCACCTTGCCTTGGAGTCCTTCGCCGGAAGCGAGCTGGCATAACAAGGCAAACGAAAGAAAGAAGAGCGGCCACCCGATGCTGACCCTTCGCAAATCCTCAATTTTCATTTGCAAAGGTTACCTAGCCTCCATGACTGCACACAAGTCCGGCCTCACGGCCTCGGAACGGCGCCCTGCTGCGCTGCGCTCGACTTTTCCCGCGTCACGGTCACGCGCCGCGCATAGATCTCAGCCGGTTTGAATTCAAAGCGAAAATCAGCCCCTCCATTTTGGGAATTTAGAAACGCAGCATTCGTGACACGGAAAGTTACCTTCTGCCAGCCATTCGTCCCTTGGAGAATACTAAAAGGCACCTGACTACCTTCGCCTGACACGCTTCTGGCCGTGGCGAGCACCGACTTGTATTTCTTGTGGGCTTCACCTTCCATGGCATCATATTGCAGGCGGATAATCGTGGGCTCCTGCACCAGGCATTCCAATTCTATTTTGGCCGTTTCCAGGTCCTTTTCTTTAAACTCCGGATCGATTAAAAAATAAAGATAACCAAAGCCTCGAGTTTCCGCCTTCCGATTCAAATACCGGCACGGAACACCGTTGAGCGCCATCACCGTGGTGCGTCCATCGCGTTCCCTAAACAAGTGTGTGATTCGGTCCCCTGGTTGCTCATTGCCAAGATCCACGGTGGCAATGTCATCCCGACTGAGGGCAGGTGGCTCTTTCTTTGTTACTTCAGGAACGTTGCCAACGGCCACGGCCGCACGAGTCTTGGGAGCGGGACCATCGGGCTCGGCTGCGGTTGCACCTCGGATGGACACTCCGCAGGACACCAGGAGTAGAACCGCCGCCGCACCATGTTGGGAAAGCTTGCCGACGTGAAGGCGTCTGGCCTTCATACGGTACCTCCGGTTTCGAGCTTCTCGAGTTCGGAGCGAATGACTTTATAAAAAAATTCTAATGAATCTTCCTCACCGTTCAAAAAGCGTTTTCGAACCTTGTTGAACGGGAAAACTTTAATGTCCTTGCCGGCTAAATCCAAATGCACGCCAAGGTCTTCGTTGTAGCACCAGTCGCCGCCGTGCAGGTGACGCATCGTCTCCCCTAGATAGCTTCCAAAACCCAGGACCACCGGCTCCAACATGGCAGGTGGTTCTTTCGGCCAGCCATCGCGCACTATTTGATCCAACTTGGCGATGCTTTCGGCGCTGTAATCCAAATCGGTGTCGAATATTCCCTTAGCCATCTCGCGGTGTTTCTCCGCGTGCCCGGGAATGCGGCTCACGAACTCTGCAAACTCAGCGGCGGTCATGGGCTGCGCCGCTGCTTCTGCCGAGGACCCCTGGCGATTCCGGCGTGCTCGGGCAAGGACCACCAACGCCAAGAAGCCAAGCAGCGCCGCGCCTAGCAGGCTGCCCAGGATAATCAGGATAATTTTCATATGCGCGCTGGTGATTTGAACTGCCACATTCCATCTACCATGCAGGCAGAGAGTTCCAGCAAAGTGGCGGTGTTCCAAGGTGTCACTACCAAGGTCTATCACTATCTACCTTAAAAGCAAGCCTTGCTGCGAGCTCCGTTGTTTGTCCGTGCTGAGACTCTGTCCGGCCTCTCACTCCTCGCCATCATAGTAGTCCAACTTCTCGGACCGAATGAGTTGACTTTCGGGTGAGCGCACGAGCCATTTCTTGCTGTCGGGATAGTAGCAGGATTCGCCGATGGGATTATCCGCAACCACATAGATAACGAGATCCTCGGAGCCGTTATTGATAAGTTGATGGGCCTCGCCCGGGCGGAAGATGAAGGCATCTTCCGGTACGATCGGAGTAATCCCATCCTGATGGCGAACCTGGCCCGTCCCGGAAATAACGTGGTAGAACTCCCATTGCGCGCTGTGGGTATGATACGGGCAAGGTGACATACCAGGGGAGATACGCATGATCTCCACATCAAAGGGATGGCGCTCGTTGAGGTCGGTCGATGCAGGTTTCCTTCCCAATTCTTCCGAGATTTCTTTGCCAAATCCTCCAAACTTTCCCTTGGGTGAATTCCAGGAAACCTCCGCCACCGCTTTGGTGTTAACCTTTTTCACTAATGTCTCTCCTCCTGAACCTTGTTCGCTTGTTCCGCGCGTGAAAGAATATCCGCTGGTGTGTCATGTAGTCAGGGCAGATTGCCCGACGCTCCCGCCCGGACGCAACGACTCGGTCGTCTTTCCAGTTACTTGTTCCCCAGCAGCTTGGCTTTTTGCGCTTCGTACTCCGCATCCGTCATCGCGCCATTCTCCTTGGCTTTCTTCAAATCGATCAGCTGCTGACCTAATGTGCCGTTCTTGTTTTCTCCGCCCTTGTTGCCCATGGCAACCACGCAGCCATTCAAGAGGAGCATGGCCACAATTGATAATGAAATCGATCCCAGTAGCTTTTTCATGATGTTGTTCCCCGTTTTCCGCAAGGTCATAGAGTTGGTTTGTTTACGCCAAAATTTCCTGCACTGCATTGAATTGTTCCGCATCCACTTTCAACACGAGTAGGGTCACCCTTTCAGGGGTTTTCGACGCGTGCTTGATGCCAGCTATTCAAGGGCCCATTCCGACTCAAGGCAACCATTTAAGAATGTCTATCAACGGTGAAGGGGATCCGGATTTCCGCCAGGTCTTGGACTGCGTCCAGTCCTCTGGCGCTTTTAGACCTCGTCCAAGTCCGCAGTGTTGGTGGCTCATGGTCGGGCCGTAAGTTTCCTAAGCCTACCGCATGACGAGCCATGTGCCTGAAAGGCGGTCAGGGATTCCACGTTGCGGACGGATCACCGCGTAGACAATTCCGAGCAGCCAGATGATGGCCGCAGCGAGGGTGATGGCAGTCGCGCTGGACCGGAGCAATGAGGCTGCGCTGCCGGTGAGTTGGATGGAGTCGGCCACGCTGCCATAAGTCACAAAGGCCAGAATAATAGCCCCAAGGCCAAAGACAGCTATAAGGATCCCGGGAAGCCAAACCAGCGCCCAGCGGCCAAGCAAGCGACCCGGCGAAGCGGGCTGGCCGAAGTTATCCACCACAGCCATGGAGAACAGGCGCAGCACGGGCGAATTTTTAGCGAGGATGCACCCGCAGAACTCTACCACGGCAAGCAGACACGAACAGACCAGGCACCACCCAATGACAATCCAAATGTGGGCGATGCGATGATCCACAACGGTGGCTTCCAGCCGTTTGGGCATTACCTTTTCGATCTCCTGGATCTTTTCGGGTTCCGGCAATGGACTAGCGACAGCCTGCTTCAAGAGCTGGCGTTGCTCCGGGGTGAAGGTGGTGCCCAGGTTAAGTTGAGTCCAAAAGGTTTCATTCGTACTGAGAAACCCGAACTGGCTGGCGAGGTACCCCTGAGCAAGTTCGACATCTTCCCTGGCATCCTCCCCATCCTTCAAGCGGTCCTGATACGTGGTGTATAAGTGTGCAGCCGCCGGGAACGAAGGAGTGCCTGGGAACTGGTTAGCCCAGCTTCGCTCCACCCGAATGGCATCGAAACTGATCATAAGGGCCAAAAGGACCCCACAAATCAGAATGATTGCCGGAAAGAGAAACAAGGAAGCGGTCCGCCGTGACCGGGCGACCTCCGCGGGTTTGCTAACGAGAGACTGTAAATTGCCCAGGACGAATTCCGACTTCTCGAAGCTGCGCTTGGCGAGGGATTGAAGAAAGGCTCGAGCGTGGAGCGGAATCGAAGGGTTCGTGAGTGCGATGGTTGCCTCTGCTTGTGGGCGGGAATGGATTTTCTCTATCGCCCGACTGGTGATCCCCACCAGGAAGTCCTGGAGTTCGCCGGTGTTTGTTATCCGTGCGGCGGTTTCGATCGGGGGTAGCAGCGTTGGGCACGGAAAATCAAGCAGGAACGCACGGCCTTGGCGTGAGATCCAGATGTGTTCCACGGCTGCGGGAGCCGCGGTGCCCGGTTCCTCGATCCCTGCCGAGAGCTCTTCGGCAAGGTCAAGTAGCCAAAACCGCACGGCTGACCATGGTTGCGGCACAGCCGCAAGCAATGGAACTCCCTCAACTGCTTCGTAAGCGTTCCAGGATCGATCGTCGGCCACGCCGCCAGCAAGCCAACGTAAGCGTCCGGGCCGGCTGAGCTCCCGCCTCTGAGCAACCGCGACACCGCCGGAATCCTCGAGAACCTCGATCCAAATATTTCGCCGCAGCACCGGATCGAAGCCATTGAGCAATTGCTGGCCAGACCGCTTCCAGAGAATTTCTTTGGCAAGATAAGGGCTAAAGCGAAGATTGGCAGCAGCGGATTCCAAAGAGGCCTTAGCGGGTGCAATTTGGCCAGGCGCCGGTGACAGAAGAGCAGGCCTCGACTGCGACCGCGGACGGACGATGACCCGAGTTTTGCTCAGGAGGTCATGCATAGCCGCATAACCGTTCCGCCGCCGCATGGTAACGAACAGGGTGATGAGCAAGACCAACCACAGCCAATCCGTGACGAGTATATCCCCACGACCGAGCGCGGCCTGCATTTGGCCAAGAGGCATCAACGCCATGAGCACAAAATTCGGCGCGGTGAATGGCACCATGAACACAGCCGTTCGCAAGAGGGCCTTGAGCAGTCCGGGGCGGCGATTCTGCAGATCCACTACCCGTAACCCGAGCAGGTGCTTCCCGATGGCAGCGCCCCAAAGGCCTTCTGAAACGCTGTAATAAGCCAGATACCAGAGGTAGAAGGGCAGCCACGTCAGCACGGCGGAGAGGGTCCTTTCCCGGGACAATTTATCGAGAGGATCGAAGCTCCAGTAAACCAGGAACATCAAGCTCGGACCGTAAGCCACCAACTCGTCAACGATGCTGGCGAAGAACCGGCGGGCCGGAGCAGCGGCTTCCGTTTCTCGCGCGGCAAAAGGCAGGAGTGCGTTCCTGAGTTCATCGTAGGTCTGGAACCGCGCTTTCCGATCCTTGGCCAGGCAACGCAGCATAACCCGCGACAACTCATCGGGAATATCCTGGCGAATCGCCGATGGAGCCTCGGGCTGCTTGTCCAGAACTTCCGTAATTAGTTTCACGAAGTCTACCGCAGCGAAAGGGGTGCGGTCGGTGAGGAGGTGATACATGGTTGCGCCCACGGAATAAACATCCGAGCGCACATCCAGGTCCTCTCCCCGCAGTTGCTCGGGCGAAGCATAAGCCGGCGTTC
This sequence comes from Verrucomicrobiales bacterium, assembly GCA_028293425.1. Taxonomy (GTDB): domain Bacteria; phylum Verrucomicrobiota; class Verrucomicrobiia; order Limisphaerales; family JAQGOV01; genus JAQGOV01. The sequence goes on along the minus strand of JAQGOV010000231.1, from coordinate 529 downwards.
CCAGAACGGCGCCACTTGCGGTGAGGAGGGATTCTCCACGCGCCAGGGTTGAAACCGAAAGTCCAAAGTCCCCGACTTTCACCGCGCTGTCCGCGGCCACAAAACAATTGGCCGGCTTGATATCGCGATGCAGAACCCCCACGTTTTGAGCGGCCTCCAATCCAGCCACCATCTGCAGAATGGCTTCCACTGCTTCCGAGACTGGCAGCGGGCCTTTGCGTTTGAGCAGATCCTTCAGAGTTCCATCGGAAACCAATTCCATTGCAATAACCGGCACACTGCCGATCTCCTCGCTGCCGTAAATGTAGACCACGTTCGGATGACTCACCGAGGCAGCGAGGCGGCCTTCGCGGAGGAAGCGTTTTCTGTCCTGGTCCGAAGCCAGGGCGTGGTTCATCACCTTCAGTGCCAGGCGGCGTCCTGTTTCCATGTGCTCGGCCTCGTAAACCTCGCCCATACCCCCTTTGCCGAGCAGCCGGATGATCCGGTATTGCCCAAAAGTTTGCCCAGGAATTGGAATGACCGGCCT
>JAQGOV010000238.1 GCA_028293425.1 Verrucomicrobiales bacterium | reverse complement strand
CTTGCGCTCGCCCTTGGGGTGATCTTCTTTTTCATCGGCCGCGCGATTGGGCTGTCGTTTTGGGAGAACCTTATTTTCGCGATCGGCATCATCGTGGCAAACGTGCCAGAGGGGCTGCTCCCGACTGTCACGCTGGCGCTCGCAATGAGCTCGCAACGCATGGCGAAACGCAACGCGCTGATCCGCCATCTGCCCGCCGTCGAAGCGCTCGGCTGCACCACCGTCATTTGCACCGATAAGACCGGCACGCTCACGCAGAACTGCATGGCGGCTAGGAGGCTCTTCATTGCTGGCCGGATGCATGAAGCGATCCCGCTTCAGCTCGCCGCGCTCCTCGAGCCCCATCGCCGTTTTTTTGAAGTCGCGGCCTGCTGCCATGATTTGAAAGACGCGCGCGCCTCCGCCGGACCCGGCTGGCTCGGCGATCCAATGGAGGTGGCGCTCGTTCAGCTCGCCGCCGACGCGATGCCCGACCTGCCGCACAGCCCGCGCGTGGACCAAATTCCGTTCGACTCGGAGCGCAAACGGCTCTCGACGGTGCATGCCTCCCGGGAGGGCAAGATCCTTTATTGCAAAGGCGCGCCCGAGGTGGTGCTCGCGCGCTGCACGCAGGCCGCCATGGAGGGCGGCACGGTCGCACTTTCAGCCACCATTGCCGACACGTTCCGGGCTGCCGCGGAGGCCATGGCTGGGAAGGGTTTGCGCGTCCTCGCCTTCGCTTGGCGCGAGTTGCCGGAGAGTTTTGAGCTGCCGGACGCTGAAGCAGAGATGACCCTGGCGGGACTCATTGGCCTGGAAGATCCACCGCGCCCAGAAGTTGCCAAAGCGCTCCAGAAATGCCGCGATGCCGGCATCAAGGTGATTATGGTCACGGGCGACCATCCCCAGACCGCGTCGGCGATCGCGCGCGAGATTGGATTGGTGCGCTCCGCCGCGCCCGTCGTCATCACGGGCGAGCAACTCGGGCATCTTTCGGACATCCAGCTCCAGCTCGCCCTCGACGCCCCCGAGATCATCTTCGCGCGCGTGCTGGCGGAGCAAAAGATGCGCATCGTCGGCGCGCTCCAAAACAAGCGCGAGATCGTCGCCGTCACGGGAGACGGGGTGAACGATGCGCCGGCCTTGCGGAAGGCCGATGTCGGCATCGCCATGGGCCGGGGCGGCACTGACGTCGCGCGCGAAGCCGCCGACATGGTGCTCCTCGACGACAACTTCGCGAGCATCGTTGCCGCGATCGAGGAGGGACGCGCCGTCTTCGCGAACATTCGCAATTTTCTCACCTATATCCTCACGTCAAACGTGCCGGAACTGATTCCGTATCTCGCATTCGTTGTCTTTCGCATTCCGCTACCGCTCACGGTCATCCAAATCCTCGCCGTCGATCTCGGCACCGACATGCTGCCCGCGCTCGGTCTCGGCGCGGAAAAGCCGGCGCCCGACATCATGAAAGCGCCGCCTCGTTCGCGGGCCGATCGGCTGCTGAACTGGCCGCTCCTCGCCCGCGCCTATCTCTTCCTCGGACTGGTCCAGGCCACTGCCGCCATGAGCGCGTACTGGTTTGTCCTGCATCACGGCGGATGGCGCTTCGGGGAGAAGCTCGCGGCGCACGGCCCACTCTATCTGCAAGCCACGACCGCCTGTCTCAGCGCCATCGTCGTCATGCAGGTCGCGAACGTCTTTCTCTGCCGGAGCGACCGCCGGTCCGTGCTCACGGATCGCTTTTTCAGCAATAAGCTGATCCTGGCCGGCATCGCGACGGAGATCATGATAATCGCCCTGATCGACTACACGCCTTGGGGCAACGCCCTCTTTGGAACGGCCCCGATTCCTCCCGCTGTGTGGCTCTTCATCCTTCCCTTCGCACTTGGCATGGTCGCTCTGGAAGAACTGCGCAAATGGCTCGTGCGCGCCCGCTCCAGCCGCCCCGCAACTGCCCTCGTCCCGCACCACCGATGCGCCTAAAATCCGCCATCTACATCGCGCCGTGTCGGTGCTGCGCCCTTAAAAGAGCGGGAGCGGGCGCAACGTCTCGCTGCGAAAGGAGCTACGGAATGATGGAGGATTCCTCTGCCAAGGAAGTCTACGCGCTTTGTCGGCAGACGAACCGGCGCCACGCCCTGACACCGGCCGAGCTCGTGCGTCCGTGACGGGGTCTGACGGGGTTGGACCCTGGTAATCGAGTGTTGACTCTGCCCTTGGCTCTGGCAGACCACCAAGCCAACCTGGTCGATGGAATGAGATCGTTTACCCGAAGACAAAACTTGTGACCGTTCGCCGCCCAGCAGCCCCGATCCAGCGGCATTTTCCGGACTGGTTTAACACTCGCAAGAACCTTTTCGGAATGCGATGATCAGGCTGTCTTCACGAGCAACTATTATGATGAGCGAAAAAGGAAAATGTAACGAACCTGGTTGTGCCGAGGCGGAACTGCTTTTGGCGTTCAGGTATCCAATTATCGTCGCCATGCTTTTTGTTTGCGCAACTTCGATCGCATTGGCGGGGAAGGTCCAACTGGAGATTGCACCTCACGAGCAGCGGACCAATGCCATTCTTTTTTCTTTCGAAGGAACCAATTACATTCCGCCGAAGGTTATTCAAGGAACGCATTCCCGCTTGGACAAGCGCAACCCGGAGAACGTTGCCGAGATGCTTTACACTTTCATCAAAAGCAATGACGTCGCATCCATCAGCACTTTGTATTTACCTGGGGAGGGGGCTAATGCGATTCGTCTGGACGCAAATGATCTTCCGAACCGAATGCTATTATTCCGACGGATAGAATACGGGCCTTTCGTTGTGTTGGAAATCGGTGCCGGGTCTGTCACAAACATTGAGCATTTCTTCCTCAGCCTGACGCGAAAAGGTGCTGATTACTTTCTCACGGATCAACTTGAAGGTGATGATGCGCTACAGTTTGTGCAGAGTTGTTTTGGCTTGGACGGAGTCGGGCTTTCCTTTTCGTACTCCGATGCGTCCTTTCCGCGGAATTACCAAAACCAGCTGCGCTATTCCAAAAACGACACTGCAGCAAAGAACCCAATCATCGTGAGTTTTCGACACGAGAAATTCGAGAGTGGCCGGGAAATTAAGCTGGAGGTGACTGAGTCGACCCAAAACCTCGAAACACCAGAAAGTGCACTAAATGCGATTTACTCGGCACTGAAAGCCAAGGATGGCGGTTGGTATGCAAGGTTGGTGGAAAAATCGGAGCTGACGAATAAAGTCGTGATTGGTGGTGGGTCCGTGCACCAGTATGTGACCGACCACGTTTCCACGATTAGTCTGCCTGGTAACAATCTTCTTATGGGAACAATTTACTTTGGAGACTGCGCGATTCTGCAAACTTTGTCAGTCGGCTTTTTGCCTGACTGGCTGGTCCTACGGAAAACTGCCGAAGGGTGGAGGCTGACCAATAAGCTCAATGGACATCCGGCTTGGACATTCCTGCTCGGTGCAAAGTCCGAAATCACCTTTGCTTACCCCAAGGTGTTCCCCGAATTTAAAAAAACTACGAAGGCAGCAAATCTCAAATGGTTTCTGCCGCAAGATGAGTGACCAGTGGATGGTCAGGCCGCGCACATCGTTGCAAGAGCCATTGCTGTTATCGGGTGCGATTTACCACGTCATGAGCCGTGGAGATCAGCGCGAGGATATTTTCCCGTGCGATGTCGACCGGTATGGTTTCGGAATTCAAAAGGACACACCGCTCGGGCGGCGGGAGTTTGAGCGGCGCCTGGAGCAGAGATGCTTGGTGGAACTTGACCAGGAGGAGCTCGAAAAATACTGGGCCGACTGGTGTTTAGGCAGTCCAGCAATCCGCAAAGAATACCTTGGGAAGCTGGAGTGTGACAAAATCGGCGAAAACCATCCGGGGGAGATAAGGCGCGAGCCAACCGAAGCGAAGGCGGAGCGGTTCATCAGGAAGGAGTCGGCCCAGCTGGGCGGGAGCCCTCAGGATGTCATTGCCCATGCCAGGAACGATCGCGGCAAATTGGCCATGGCGGCACGACTGAGGCAGGAGACAACCCTCTCCATTAAACAAAACGCCGAGCGACTGCACCTTGGAAAGCCCAAAAGGCACAAAAACCAATCTGTACAAACGCCTCAACCATCAGGCCCCCACCAGCTCTGAGCTTCAATTTGGACTCTGATGAAAGTGCCCCCGCAGGAGAGCTTTCTACGGTCTGACCCCGTCCCCAAGGCAGCGCGGGATTCCGGAGGCAAACCACCATGACCTTGGACTCGACACCGAGAGGCCGCGGATGGGGACATCCGGGCCCTTAAGTCACCTGTTCTATCGGGAGGGAAAAGCAAATCGTGGAACCCAAAATAAGGAATACCAAGGCCGATCCCTTAACGCACAGCCGACACACAATTCCACCAGCACGATTACGGGTGAGCGAAGCTTGAAAACCTTATTTTGCATGTAGCCACTTACTCTTTTACAAAATCACTCGAAACCCCATAAAGTGTCGGTCTGTAGCGGATAGGCACTCCCAGCTTCCTTGCTTCGACAAGAAGTTTCCTTCCGATCTCGACAAGCTCACCTCGGTCTTCTCTCCCGGTCAAATTAACCCGCCAAGACGCTTGGTTCGTGGGCACCTGAACAGTCACTACCCGTGCCTCACCGGGATGCAAAGTGAAATCACCGTTGGTGAACCACCCTTTAAAGAGATTGTTTTGCCGGTAACGTGCGGAACTGGGGGATGGCTCAGGATCCGGCAGTTCGATATTGTAATGGCCAAAGCAACCAAAAGACCAGGAATTCCCATTGGAAATAACAAGTGACGCCAGCATCTGTCCTACTGCATCATTCGTAAAGCTTAAAACGCGAACCGACATTGCACCATTTTTAGTCAGCCCACCTGTAGGCAAAAACACGATCAAAGCTGCGACAGCTACAAGCACACAGCAACTGACGATAATAAGGAAGCGTTTCATGCGAAATTCAAATCACGCGCAAGTTGAATGCCTATCCAGTTTGGGTTGATGGACTTTCCCAATTCTAACGCTCGGGAGCTTCAGCTTTTTTCTGGACTGCGCCTGGTAAAAACATTTTATCTTTCGACAGACTCCGTCAAGGCAATCCTCATACCATGAACCCACTACCACCGCACCGCTACTGATAAAAAAATAGGGTTGTTACCGTCCCTCGGACTTTTTCCACAGGTCGGCTCTCCTTGCGGGGGAGCATAGAGAAACCGTTACTTGCCTGCGTCCAAAGAACCGCTGCAACAAATTTAAAAAAGGACAAAGCTGTCTAACCTAGCTTAGAAATAAACCGCTTAAACCCCTTTCCCCTTGCAAAACAGTGCAAACCGAGTACGAATTCAGTGCAATTTGGTGGTGAAAAACTTTCGACGAAGAAGCACCGGTAAGGCAAGGGTCCCGTAACCTCCAAAATTTCTGAGGCTCAACAACCATCTCCGAGCTTTGAAGCAAAAGATCAAGATTCGGCAGGGCCTTGCCCTACCAAGCATCGGTTTTTCACCCGCGATCGGCAAATTACCAATTTTCCTGTCGGATTTCCGGCTGAGTGGGTTCTTTAGGTTGAAAGCGCATGAAAGAAACCAATAAAGAGTGGCAGCGATTCCTGGAGACTCGGTCCGAGGAAGCGTTTCGGGGGCTGGTGGAGGAGCTTCTGCCGCTGGTTTATTCGACGGCGCTACGGCAGGTAAATGGGGAGGCCGCGCTGGCGGCTGATATCACACAGGTGGTGTTTAGCGACCTGGCACAGAAAGGAGATCGGTTGCCTGCTAATGTTTATCTGGCCGGCTGGCTGTATCGGCATGCTTGTTTTACGGCCACCAAGGTGCTGAGGTCGGAGACCCGGCGCAAGGCGCGGGAGCGGGAGGCAGTTCGTATGCACATCGAAGAGGCTTCTTCAGAACCGGAATGGGAGCAAATTGCGCCGCTGCTCGAGGAGGGCATGAACAGCCTGGGTGCGACCGACCGCGATGCCCTCCTATTGCGGTATTTCGAAGGGCGCGACTTACGGTCTGTGGGAAAGGCTCTTGGAAGCAGCGAGGATGCTGCACAGAAGCGGATCAGTCGTGCAGTGGAGAAGTTGCGGAAGTTCTTCTTGGGGAAGGGAGTGACGGTTTCCGGCACAGCGCTAACAGCTTTGTTGGTTGCGCATAGTTCGGGGGCAGTTCCAATCGGGTTGGGCGCTTTGATAGCGGGCTCGGCAATTTCTGGAGCAGCAGTCGCGACGAGCGGGGTTTCGGTTTCAACAGCTACGTGGATCTTCATGGGAAAAATGAAAGCAATCACCATCGGAACGGCTGTGGCAGTGGGTGTCACCACGTTTGTCCTTCTTCAACAGAAAACCATTCGACGTTTGCGGGCAGAGAATGGTGATCTAGAAGCGAAGCTGGAGCAGGCGAGCGCAGCCACGAAGCCCGTTGTTGCGACAGGTTTTTCTGCCACGGAACTGGCGCGCCTCCAGAACGACCGATCGGAACTTCTGAGGTTGCGAGCGGAGAATTCGAAGCTGCGATCACAGCAAGGCACGCGCTCGCAGAGCGTGGTTCTACGTGCGTCGGAAGCTGCCAAACCACCGGCAGCAGCCCGAGCGAACTTTATTTCCAGCCAGACATGGGCAAATGTGGGGTTTGGCACACCGCAGCAAAGCTTGCAGACGGGGTTTTGGGCGGCGCGGAACGGAGATATCGAGAAGTTTAAACAATCCATCGTTTTGACGGAAGGGGCTAAGCAAATAATGATGAATCTGCTGGCGCAACTGCCCGGCAACGCGCGGAAGGAAGGCTACGGTTTCGAGGAAGCGATCATGTTGGCGATGATGTCGCAGGACCGGAATGTCGGATACAAAGGCTACCAAATCCTCACCGAGGAAACCCCGGCGGAAAATGAAATAGTGCTGGGGGTGCAGATGGAGATGAACTCGGGGAAGGCGGAGCAGAAGCTGATGCGGTTTCAGCGCTTTGGGACTGAGTGGAAACAATTCATGGATGCAGAGTATTTCCGAAAAAGGTGAAGCAATGGTGGTCAGGGCTTAAGCGGGCAGATTAGGAGGCCACCCCGCACAAGTAACATATGTGGTTGCCAGCACGGCAATCCATCCTGGCTTCCTTGTGGTCGTGACGGGGTCGGACACCTTGGTAATCGAGTATTGACTCTGTGCCCTTGGCTTTGGCAGGCCTCGCGAATGGCTAGGAAACCCAGGTTGCAGTATGAAGGAGCCATCTACAACGTGATGAGCCGCGGCAATGGACGGGCGGCTGTCTTTCCCAATGACAAGGACCGAACTTCCTTGTGGAGACACTGGGGAGGCCTGCCATTCTGGTGGATGGAAGCGGCCACGGATATTTGCGCACTGCCTGCGACCACGTGCACTTAAACCCGGTCCGGGCCAAGCTGCTTGAGCCCAAGCAAAAGCTCCAGGAGTTTGGGTGGAGCAGCTTCACTGAATATCTGAAGGCTCCAAAAGCCAGGGTTCCGTGGGTGCGGGTGGACCGGCTGCTAGGAGTGTGGGATTCCAAAGGACAGCCCTGCCGGAAGAGAGCAGCTTGAAGCACGAACGGAGGTGCGGCGCGCGGGAGGTAAGGAAGAGTTCCAGGCCTTGAAAGGAGGCTGGTATCTTGGAGACCCGGAGTCCCGTCAGGAGCTTTTGAAGCAGATGAAGAAAACGCGCGACAGCGACCATTTTGGAGAAGTGGTGCGCCTTGAGGGGGCCGGATGTGACCTTACTTAAGGCCCCACCGAGCAATTTTGGAAGCAAGCGTCGTGGGCCTCAGTCCGAGCAGGGCAGCGGCCCCATCAGCGCCGTAAATCCTCCCTCCCGTTTGCTGAAGCGCTTGTTGAATGAGGGTTTTCTCCTGGTCCTTTAGTTCCTGGATCGAGACTGGCGGAGGGGAACTGTTCCGAGCACGCCGAACCTCGGGCTTTTTAGTGCGCTCCGCAGACTGGCCCAGATCAAATCGCAGTTCACCATTGCGGGCCAGAATCACGGCGCGCTCAATCATGTTTTGCAGCTCGCGGATATTGCCCGGCCAATCGTAATTCTGAAATTGCAGCAATTGGACTTCGCTCAATTGCAGCCCCTGAAGGCCTGCACGCCGGGCCGCTTTTTGCAGAAAATGGGTGGCCAAAAGCGGAATGTCCTCGGTGCGATCTCGCAGCGGGGGGACTTCAATGGGGAATACGCTGAGGCGATAGTACAAATCCATGCGGAAGCGGCCTGCTTTGGCTTCCTCCTGCAGGTCCCGGTTCGTGGCCGCCACGATCCGGACGCTCACAGTACGGGTGCGGTCTTCACCGAGGCGTTCGAATTGGCCTTCCTGCAAAACGCGGAGCAGTTTGCTTTGGAGTTCGATGGGGATCTCGCCGACCTCATCCAGGAAGAGGGTCCCTTGATTGGCCAACTCAAATCGGCCCACGCGATCCTTGATGGCCCCGGTGAAAGCGCCGCGGACATGGCCGAAGAATTCACTTTCGAAAAGGTCCTTGGGAATGGAGGCGCAGTTGACTTTGACCAACGGTTTGCCTTTCCTCGAACTGTGCTCATGAATGGCATGGGCCACCAATTCTTTGCCGGTCCCCGATTCGCCCAGAATGAGGACATTGGCGCAAGTCGGCCCAACCATCTGGACCTGTTCCTGGATTTTGCGGAAGGCTGGACTTTGTCCAATCATCGTTTCCGGGTTTCGTTCGTCCCTGATCTCGGAGAGCAAATATTCATTTTGGTGTTCCAGATCTTTTTGGCGATCGATGCAGGTGATGGTGCCAACCGTGCCGATAATGTCGCCCTTGCCGTTGCGATAAGGAGTAGCCTTCACTCGAATCCAGGAGATCGAAAGGTCTTTGCGAAGAAGTTCGTGTTCGTAGCTTTCGGTTTTGCCGGAAAGCCGTTCGCGCAAGCGACGCTGCATGATGGGCCAGTTTTTCTTGGGAGCGAGGATCTGGTAGCTGGTGCTTCCGATCAATTCATCGCGGGTGTAGCCAGTCACCTCTTCCATGTTCTTATTCGCGTAAAGGATTCGGCTCTCTGAATCCGTGATAATTAGCCCTTCGGCCAGGCTATCGAGGACCGCGCGGTAAAACTCCTCCCGTTCGCTCAAACGCTTGGCAAGGCCGGAAGCATTGACCAGGTTCTCGGGTATAGAGAGTTGAACGTCTGATTCTGGGTTTGAAGGACGTTTAGCCATTGCGAGGTCAAACTAACAAAGATGGGCAACTGGCACAACGCAAATGCGTTTCTAAACAACGTAAATGAGCGTAACAACGAACTTGCGTTGTTGCTCTAAGGGCCTTTATCTCGTTTCTAACAGTTTTTGGGCTTTTTTGAGGTCTTTGGCCCTCCTTGAACACATTCAGCACCTTGGCACGGAACCAGCATTAAGGGAAAGTGCGGTGCGTCTCATGATGAGCGTATCCAAAGACGAAAGGTGCAAGATGATTGCTATCCGAAAATCTGAAGACCGAGGCGAAGCCAACTACGGCTGGCTCGATACACATTATACATTTTCCTTTGCGAACTACCACGACCCGGAGTTCATGGGGTTCCGTTCCTTGCGGGTGATCAACGACGACACCGTGCTGGGCGGCGGCGGTTTTGATACCCATCCGCACCGGGACATGGAAATCATTACCTACGTGATTTCCGGCGCGCTGCAGCATAAGGACAGCATGGGTCACTCCGCCGTGATGAAAGCAGGGGACGTGCAACGGATCAGCGCCGGGACGGGAATTGCCCACAGCGAGTTTAACTTCTCGCCCGTCGAACCCGTGCATCTGTTGCAGATTTGGATTGTGCCAGATCGCAAAGGTGCGAAGCCAAGTTACGCGGAGAAATCGTTTGGCCAGGTGAAGTCAGCACAATTGAACCTGATCACCTCCAAGACGGGGCGTGATGGCTCGATACCGATCAACCAGGATGCGGAAGTGTTCGTTGCCCGATTAAATCCTGGGGAAACGGTCACCCACACCCTTCAGCCGAACCGCCATAGCTGGCTGCAGGTGGCCGAAGGCGAAGTGACCCTGAACGGGCAGGTGCTCAAGACTGGCGATGGAGCCGCCGTGAGTGGAGAGACCCTGTTGACAATCGAAGGGCGCGCTCCGTCCCAAGTGCTCCTGTTCGATCTAAACTAACAACCTGCGAGCGCGGCCATGCCATGCGGCATGGCCGTTTCGCTGGAAAGAATTTCATGAAGAAATCTTTATCACTCCTCGCGATCCTGATCGCTTTCGGTGCCACCTCATTTTGGGCCCTGAGCGGCGCGAACCGCGGCTGGACAAAAACCAGCGTTCCGGTCAAGACCTTGGATGAAGTCACGGGCATCGAGGGTGTGCAATATCAGTCCCACTTTGTGCCGGGACTGGATTTCCTCAGTGTGTCCCTCGCTGGCGCTGGCGTCCTTTTTGGCGCCTCTTTCTTTTTTCGAAAACAACCCATTAAAACCTCCTGAATATTATGAAACAATCGATCCTGAACCTCCTCCTTTTAACTTTGGTTGCCGCTGGCGCGCAAGCTACGCCGCAGAGTTTTGACTTCAAAGATCCTAAAGGTGTTAACAATGCCGTATTCAAGCTGGATGCGCCGCTCGAAGCAATCAACGGCAGCGCCAATGGGATCTCCGGCACTGTCTCCTTCGATCCCGAAAACCCGGGCGCAACGAAAGGCAAAATCCTCGTGAATTCTTCCTCGCTGCACGTGGGGAACCCAATGATGAAGGAACATCTGCAGAGCGACAAGTGGCTGGATGTAACGAAGCACTCCGAGATCCGATTTGACGTCACCGAACTCAAAAACGTAAAAACGGAAGGTAATTCGACGACCGCGGACGCCACCGGGACGTTCACGGTGAAAGGCATCACAAAGAACCTGAGGGTTCCGGTGAAGCTCACCTATCTTAAAGATAAGCTGAGCCAGCGCGTGCCGAATACGAAGGGCGATCTGCTGGTGATTCGTTCCAATTTCAGCATCAAGCGGAGCGACTTCGGCATTATGCCCGGCCAGATGGAGGATAAAGTATCCGACGCCATTGACCTGACGCTGAGCATCGCTGGCGCGTCCGCTCGCTAAGGTGTAATTTCTAGGGCCCTCCTCCGTGCGAAGCGGAGGAGGGCAACTGGAGGTTTAACCATGAATGCTCCCGCCTTGCCTGACAACACACGCCTCACCCAGGTCCATCTCAGAGTGGCCAACCTGGCAGGAATGCTTCCGTTTTATCAGAAGGCGCTGGGCCTCGTTGTGGTTCGACAAACGAATGGCCAAGTTGTGCTGGACACCTCGGAAAAAGGCCCTGGATTCCTGCACCTGACGGAAGACCCGCAAGCGGTGCCTCATCCCAGACTCGCCACCGGATTATATCATTTCGCAATCCTTTACCCGACCCGGGCCGAGCTGGCTCATGCTCTCAAACGACTAATCCTGCAGAATTGGGCGATTGACGGTGCATCGAATCACCTCGTGAGTGAAGCGATTTACTTGCGGGATCCTGAAAACAATGGGATCGAGCTGTATGTGGATGTCCCTCGATCGCAATGGAAATGGCGAGATGGCCAAGTGGAAATGGCAACGGAGTCATTGGACTTGCAGGAGCTGCTTGCCACGGATGGAACAGAGCCTGCTCCGCAACATCCGGCGGCTGCAACCCAGCTTGGCCACATTCATTTGCATGTACCTGACCTCAGGCAGGCAGAGCTCTTTTTCCATGAGTTGCTTGGGTTCGCGGTGACACAACGCAGCTATCCAGGAGCACTTTTTCTTTCGGCGGGCGGCTATCATCATCACATCGGGGCGAACACATGGGCAGGCAAAGCATCCCCGCCTCCCAATAGTACAGGGCTGATTTCGTACCGTTTTGAAATCCCGGATGCAGGTGCACTGGCAGCTATTGAGGGAAGGGCACCGGCTCTTGGGTTTGAAGTGGTTAAAGCCGAGTCCGCCGAGGGCAGGGAGGTTCTAAGTCTTAAGGATCCAAGCGCCAGTTGGTTTGAGATTGCACTGGGCTGAAGCGTGATCCGTAAAGCGTGAAGCGGTTTTGCATTCCCTGCAGAATTTTGGGGAGCAAAGCGCATTGGCAGTGGGGAGGGTTTGGATTAAATTGGGTGTGATGCGACCGCTCATAGAGGAAGTGCCGTTCAGCGAAAGCCCGGAGCGGTTGGCCGAAGCGTTGGCTGGCCAGCCCGGGCTCGTGCTGTTGCGCAGCCGGCTCTTCGATTCGCAGCAGGCCCGCTACTCATTTTTGGTGGTACGCCCGTTTCTCTCGTTTCGTTCATTTGGGTCGAAATGCCAGATTTTTTCAGGTGGGGAGATAACGGAGCAGTTCGGCAATCCATGGCATCTGCTGGATGCTTTGATGTCTCGTTACGAATTGCTGGATGAATTGGATCTGCCTTTTCCGTTGGGCGGTTGTTTTGGCTTCTGGGGGTATGATCTCAAGAACTTTGTTGAGCCGCAGTTGAAGCGGCGGGCCGTCAACGATCTCGAATTGCCGGATTCCCATGTGGGGTTTTACAGCAGCCTGGTGGCGTTTGACCACCGGCTGGAAAAAACGTGGATCATCTCCACGGGTTTATGCGCCGATGGATCGCGCCAGGAATCGAAAGCCAGGGAGGAACTCGACTTTTGGCTCCAGGCGATGGAGGACCTTTCTGAGACAAACGAATCCTCCACGCATTTTGCCCGGGCTAAAGAAAGCAGTTCCGCCCCGCTCTC
>JAQGOV010000221.1 GCA_028293425.1 Verrucomicrobiales bacterium | reverse complement strand
ACACAGGCAACTCCGGTTTTCCCTCCGCGATCAACCGCAGGACGAACCAGTCCGCATCGGTGATATGGAGGAGGTCCCCGAGCAAACGGCGAGCGAATCCTTTCAAGTCATCTGTCCGGCCAAATTCAGCGCTGCAGCGGAAAATGGCTGCCAGACTTTCAGAACGGAAACAAAGCTCGCGCGCCATATCCTGAACGGCTTGCCGTGATTGCAAGGGTGCACGTTGATCCTCGTTCTCGCGGGGCGCTGTTGGAAGCGGGGCCCGCTGTTTCTGGGCTTGATGAAATCGCATCTTGCGCATGACAAGGCTGTTTTCTCGGTGGCCCCGGAAGTAATTCGCGCCATCCATTAGCGATTGGATAAAGAAAATGCCCCGGCCAGACTCACTCTCAAGATCGGGCAATTCCACTTCCTCCGGCCAATCGAACCCCTCGGTATGGTCATTCACGTGGATTTCAATTTTCCAGGGAGTGCAGATGATCAGAATCTCGATCGGCTCAAGGCACTTGGGACCTTTGGAGTGTTGAACGGCATTATTGCAAGCCTCGGCAAGTGCAAGTTCGCAGGCTGAGATCTCCTCCTCGTGAAGGCATTGATCTTCGAGGAAAGCGCGTACGGCTAAACGCGCGGCGCGCACGTGCCCAAGGTCGCAGGGGAGGGGGTAACGAAATGTGACGCATTGAGCCGCGTTTGGGGCAGGGTCAGCCATAATCAGCGTTTCACAATTTCAAATAAGCGATGGAGACGGGTCAGTTCGAGAATCTGTTGGATCGGAGGCGTTGGGTTCAGCAGTCGAAAGGCAACCGGCTGCGGGTTATTATTTGCCAGCTTGTAAATGGAGATTAGCGCGCCAAGGCCGCAGCTATCCAAGAAATTGGTTTGCGAGAGATCTACCTCAATAGCTCTCACTGGATCAGGGATTGCCGCCCTTACCTCCTTGCGAAAGTTTTCGGAGTTGGAAGCGCCCAATTCCTTGATGTCGCTGATGTTGAGAATGGAGTCCTGTGCGGAAATTTTCATGTTTTAAACGTCCAGATATGAATTCTCTCGGCTGCCGCGATGATGGACCGAACGGAGACGGTGAGTTTGTCGCTTAAGCGCGGAGTATAATCGCCAAGCATCCAGGCAACAACGGCGTCCGCAAGAACGGAAAGATCGAGCCACAGAGTGCGAGTGGCTGTGTAATACGATGCATGTGCGCGTGCTTCATCGTTGAATTGGTTCAGGGTGCCTTTGGTGTCACCAAGCGACACCAGGCCGGGGGCTCTTGCAAGCCATTGACGTTCAAACTCAGTAAGCAGTTCCTCAGCTTGTTGCGGGGTTAATGGGCGATTGCCAACCCAATCCATTCGGCCTGCCGCAATATCCCATATTTGTGGCCAACGGGCAAACCAAACACTGGCTTGAGTCAGCTCGTAATAGGTGAAGGTATCTCCTCCAGATCCCCCGGGCCGAACCCCAACAAAAGTCCTGAACGGACGCTGGTTTCGCAGCATCGCTTTGCTGATAGCGAGCAAAGCGAAAGGCATCGTGACCAGCAGCGCCAGCAGCGCCAGAAACCGGGAGGTCCAACTCACACGGACAACGCCTGGTTCCTTGTTTTGCAGGCTGCAAAGAAGGAACGAATCCGGCACCTGGATACTGGAGCCGAGTTCCCAGTTAACCAGGGTCTCGCCCCAGGCCATGGAATTCATCAGCGCGGTGAACTCACCGGTATATGTATCGGGACCAATCCAGGTGTGAGAGACCAGCGCACCTGTGTCTACAACAACCCGATCTTCCAAGATAGCCATCGGTCCTACCACCGCATGAGGTCCAATCTGAACATCCTCCCCAATCCAGCAGGGAGCCTTCAACTCAGCCGCTGGAGAAATGCGGGTCCGCAAGCCAGCCCAAATACCCGGCTGAATTTCACGCATGCCAATCCGGTCGGGCGTTTGAGCATACTGCATCCATGCAACTAGAGTTTGGAACCATTCCGAGTAGTTGTTTGAGAGCGGGCGTTTGCTCAGGCTCGGCAGGTGATCCAGGACCAGCACGTCATGAGGCGCTGACAACCATCCTGAGGATTCATCACCTCGATATTTTTGCCGTGCTTCATCGATAGTAAGCTCGTGGGTTTCGGGGATGACTTCCACCTGGAGCCCCCAACGACAACCAGAGCCAACGTAAGCGCGAATCGCCTCAGGGCGGTCATCAGCAAGAATTGTGACTTGCTTCGCGCCCTGAGCAGCCAGATGCGAAAGCCAATAGTGCAGAATATTTCTGCCCAAAATTGGCAACAGCACAAATGAGGACTTTCTAGCGAACGACTTCGGTGCAGGTCGTTCGGAAGGGCAAATAAGAACGGCTTTCATTAGCAGGCTCCTTTTCCTGACAAGACCGCTGGAACTGTTTTGACCAGGATTTTCATGTCGGTCCAGAACCGCTGGCTCTCGATATACAGCACATCAAGCTGAACCTGGCCTGAGAAATCGATTTCCGCGCGGCCGCTGATTTGCCAAATGCAGGTGATGCCCGGTTTGACGGCCAGCCTGCGACGGTCTGCCGGAGTGTAGAGAGCCACTTCACGAGGTACCGGCGGACGAGGCCCGACCAGAGACATATCCCCGATCAAGACATTGTAGAACTGAGGCAACTCATCGAGCGAAAATTTTCGAAGCCATTTACCCACGCTAGTGATGCGCGGATCATCCTTCAGCTTGAATGTAACACCTTGTGTATGCTGATTTTTAGCGATCAAATCCTTGAGGCGCTGCTCGGCATCCATGCACATCGAGCGAAATTTGAACATCGTGAATTCAGCGCCAAACTGTCCAACCCGAGTCTGCTTGAAGAAAATAGGTCCGCGGTCCTCCAGCTTAATCAGAATGGCTACCAGCCCAAATACAGGGCTGAGCAGAACCAGGGCAATGAAGCTGAAGAGAATGTCCACTCCGCGTTTGGTCAACTGGGCGCTGCGCACACACCAATTCCAGAAAAGGCGCCGGGCCAGCAGCCTGGCGTGTAGGCGCATTCTGCCGCCCAATCCCTGCGCCGCCTGGAAGCGTCGCACCAATAGTTCCTCGTAATCCAATCCTGTCATAAAGGTTTTTCCATGAACTGAGCCTTGAGCTCCAACCGCTGCACAGGCTGGGCCCATGGAGCAAGGGAGCGATGCCTGACCAAGAGGTTCAGCAAATGGCCGGAAAGCCATTTTATTTCCCTTTTTCCGATCGGTTGAGCAAGGATCACATCCGCCCACTTTTTCTGGGGTTCCACAAACTGTCCATGCATTGGAGCTACCCATTTTTGAAATTGTTCCCGGATGGAGTCCGACGAGCGACCGCGATTGGCGGTGTCCCGCGCCAGCCGCCGTGCGAGCCGGACATCCTCCGGGCAATCAACATAAATAGTAAGATCAAAGAGCCGCCGAATCTCCGGACGACAGAGCAACCAGAGTCCATCCGCAAGCAAGAGCGGGCGCGGCATGCACCAGCGTCCTTGCTGGCGCGTATGACTGGTGAAATCGTAACTGGGCAACCAGGCGGGATTGCCTTGCCGCGATTGGATGAAGAATGTCTCGGCAGTGGCCCAGTCGATCGCGCGGGGATGATCGTAATTGAGCCGCTCGCGCAAGCCGGAAGGAACATGGGAACGATCCAGGTAAAAACTATCCAACGAAACCATTGCGGACTGCTCCGGGAATAGGGCATGCAGATGATCCGCCAACCAGCTCTTGCCAGAACCGCTTCCGCCAACAATGGCTATCAGCTTTGGTTGGAAGCAATCTTTGATCATGCGTGAGCCTTCGATTGGGATTCAGGAACCACTTCACCGAGCAGGTTTTCGAGCGTGGAAATATAGGAAGCCACGTCGTATTGTTGGGTCACATATTTACGGCCGGTTTCCCCCATTTGCTTTGCGAGAATCTTATCCGTAAGCAACTGTTCCACACGTTCGGC
This sequence comes from Verrucomicrobiales bacterium, assembly GCA_028293425.1. Lineage (GTDB taxonomy): Bacteria > Verrucomicrobiota > Verrucomicrobiia > Limisphaerales > JAQGOV01 > JAQGOV01. Next base: position 12,393 of record JAQGOV010000221.1, on the reverse strand, counting down.
AAAGCGGCTTCGATCTCGCCATGGGACAAGGAACCCGTTTTGGCCATCCAGGAGCCACTCCCGGATGCCACCCGCATCAAAGGCCACCACGGGGAGGCCATGGCGCATGCCCTCCAGCCCTACTGCGCCAAACGGTTCCGGCCAAATCGAACTTAGCACCACCAGACTGCATTCCTTGTAGTAGGCACGAATTTCGGGCTGCGGCAGGAAGCCGGTGAAATGCACCCGATCCTCAAGCCCCAGTTTGCGGGCCAGCGCCTGGCAATAGGATTTATGATTGCCTTCTCCGATGATCATGCATTCGAAAGTAGCCTCAACCCGGGCCAAAGATTCAATGAGAACATCCACGCCCTTTCCGCGAATGATCTGCCCGGCGAAGACAATCAGGTTGCGATTGGAAAACGTGCTGTCTATGCGGCCTTCCGAAAACTCGGTGGCTGGGGGCAACACCCGAATTCGGTCATGGGCAAAACCGTTTCGGAGCAACTCCTCACGCATGTAGGCCGTGGCCACAATCATGCGCTCAAATTTTTGATTCAGGCGAATTTCCTTTTTCTTTTCAAAGTAACTCACCCAGCGGAATGGCCAGCCCCGGCCGCGGTTGCGGGCCAGGAAGGCGCCGCATCCAAAAAGGCAGAAGGGACTGGCGGCGCGATTGCAAATCTTGCGGTTCCAGAAAAAATATTTGTAGCTGCGCATGCAATACAAGTCATGGTCGTGCACCATGCGAATCACCGGTGTCCGGCATTGCCCAAGTTGATCCAGCACTTCCAGCTCCGCCATCTTATGGACGTAAATGACGTCGGGTTGAAAGTCCATGATGGCCGTTTGAACCCGAAGCCGGTTGCCGTTCGGAGCCAAGGGATAGAATTGGGAAAAGGTGGTTCGCCAAGGAGCTTCGCCCCGACCGGTGACCGGGCCGTGCAGCACTGCCAGGTCATGGCCGCGCCTTTTTAATTCGGTAGCGGTTAGAAGCGCATTGGACTCCGCACCCCCGAAGGCACCGAACCGATCATGCACGAATAAGATCTTCATGGCATCCTCCTGCCGTCATTGCCGGCCGCTTGAACATGGAAGCGCATGAGAACAGGCTCTGAGAGCCTGAAAAAAGTTGGAATGGAAGAATTGCCTTCTCCCAAAATCCCTTTGGAGCCGCGCCCTGTTCATTTGTCATTCCAGCACCCAAAAATACGTCCAGAAACGGCAAAATGATAAGTGGGTTAAGACCTCAGCCGGTTGGGAAAAACAACCCAAGCCAAGCAGGGAAAAGAGGTTGCGTGAAGAGGTTATCCAATTGTCATCAAGTGGAACAGGCTCACCTTCCCGGCTGGGAAATATTGCCCAGCACACCGAAAATGCGGCGGCCGTCGGGCAGGCAAGCTTCCGCCTCCATCCACGATGGTGCGGGCTCAGTGGAGAGTAGACGCAGTTGTTGTCCAACAGCAGGTGGATGACTGGAAACGTCCCAAACAACCTGTGCGGAGTCTATTGGGAACCCATTTCCTTCGGGGGAAAGCGTTGCTTTTCGGGTTTGTTTGTCATTGGCCATCTGGATCTTGGCGGACATCCCTTTCCATTCCTGGTCCCTCAAGGCAGACCGGCCCATGAGCATGGCGCCCACCGCCAGGCCGCGCGCCTGGTTAACAACAACGAATTCCGTGCTCAAGTTGAAACTGTCTCCCCATCGATCGTAAAAAGGATAAATTTCACGCTCGCCTCCATCCGGCGGAAAACTAAGGGCGCCCAATTCCCTTTTGTAGTGGTCCAGCCAGCCAAAACCTCCTTGAATGTTTCCAATAGGTATCCCATCGGGCGGAAGGTGACGCGGGCTGTTCTGGGACCACTGATGAACAATCTCCTGGGGCCGAATCCAGCCGAGGCCAGTGATAAAACTGACATTCACTGGATTGCAGCCGGCCTCATAGCTCAGATTCCCCAGCAGCGCATCCATATACTGTTGGCGAGGGTCTTTTAGGCTCGGAAAATCCAATTGCATGGCAGTCGCCAGATCAAATTCACAATCACTGGCAAAGAACCAGCCTGCGCTGCGGGTGCGCTTGGTCTCGGATGGAAAACTAATCGAGTAAGCGCTCTCCTTGGAACGCCGCAGTTGATCATTGGCCGCTGCGATGATTTCGTCCTCGCATTGACGAAGCAAGCGCAGGTCGAGGTCGCCCGCTTTTACACGCCCTGTCTTGCTGGCAAACGCATAGCTGCGAATGGCCCGTCCATACGCTTCGTAAAGGCGCAACCAGCCCCACTTCTTGCTTTTGGAAGGGTTGAGCATTTCTTTAAGCTTGTGGTGATATGCCGCCTCTCCGGTGGCGAGATATAGTTCGCAGGCCGCCCAGGCAATCTCGTCATCGTGGCGGAATTCGTTGCCGTAATGCGTCAGCTTTTGATACGAGCCATCTGAACCATGCTCCTGGCTGGCTTTTTCCAAAAATGCCCAACCTTTCTTCGCCTTTTCCATGTACGTGACCGCTGCTTCCGGGAATTGCTTTTTGAACAAGGGGGAGGAAGCACATTGCGCGAGCGCGGCAACTGCTGCCGCGGTCGAGGCGGTGTTTTTAGGCCAGACGATTTGTGGATCCCCTTTGTCCGGCGGAACATTGTTTTCGTATCGCCGGTTTCTTGGGTAAACGAGAAAATAAAAGCCGCCATCAAGGTCCTGCATCTTCGCAAGAAAATCCGACTCCCACTTCGCTTCCTGGAGCACGTCGCTCTTGCCATCGCCGCTTTCGGGAAGCCCAAGATTATCGAGTGTTCCCGCACCGGGAAAAACGTCGGCTGCGAACACGAGGAAATGGACCAGGCCAGCGCTGTTGATGGTGTATTTGCTATAGTCTCCCGCATCGTGGTGGCCGCCCGAAACGTCGATTTTTCCTTCGCGTTGAAATGGGTAAAGGCTCTTGGAGCTGTTTTCGAGCCGCGGTGCTGTGTGCCGCGCGGTATTGGTCCAATCAGCCGTGGATTGTGCAAGGAAAAATTGAGCGTTGGTGAACGTGAGATTCGGGATCTCGGCCCAGGCCGTGTGACATGGCTCGTGAGTGAAACGCGTGTAGGGCAGGGAATTGTCGGTGCCGCAGCGCTGGTGGTAAAGCCCAAGCGCATACGTCCGTGCAAAGCAAGCGGGCACGCCTGGATCAATCCGGAATGGAAAAGAGCGACCCAGGCCCTCTACTTCCATCACGTATTCTCCAGTGGCCTGCAGACCTGAGAAATCTCCCTCAAGTACTTGGTTGTAACAATCAAAGTTCCAGCCGGATTCGGCCCGTGGGACAAGAGCCCCCTCAAATGCTTTTTTGTTTGTTCTCAACTCCACGATCCGGAACCGCGGCCCGCTCGGATTCGGCTTCAGGGCTTCGGGGATATTAAGTTCGCCCAAGCTGCCGAGGTAAAAGCCGACCATGGCCCTCTTTGGCTGTTCCGGAGCATAACCGACCTGGTTCACGTGTAATACGGGGCTCCACCTCCCGCGCGAAAACCGACAGGTCCATTTCCAATCGGATGGCCACAAGGTTGTATCGGTAGTTGTCACTTCTACTGTTTCGTTCTCCGCTATGGGCCGCTCGAGCTTTAAATAGAGCCAATTACCGATCCGCAAATCTCGCTTCTTAAGTGGCGCATAAACTACTCGCCGTTTGAAACCGGCCTGGATAACTGCCACCTTTTTCCCTCCCGCTGTTACTGCAAATTTGCCGGTCTCAGGCAACTGGGGAATAAAATCCTTGCCCACAAAATTCCATTTTGCAGGAGATGCCGGGTCGGGTTCTTTCGTCGTGATGGAGGTAAGCTGAAGGATGGTGGGGGCAATGATTTCCAGGCTATGCTCACCTATCTCCGGGAGCGCCAGTGAGTTAAAGGCGAAGGCGGAATCCTCGGCGCGGCTGCATCCTGCGCATAATAGGCCAAGGATTAATAGGGCAGTGCAAAAGGAGCCTGGCGCCTGCGAGAGCCACGATGTGAAAAGGTGCCAGGGTTTAAGTCCGGATAGGTCCGGAACCACTGTCGGAGCATTGGCGTTTCCACAATGAACAAATGTCATTCCCTATTAAGCTCGCGTGAAGGGTTAGTGCGAAGGTGGGGTTTCACCCCATATAGTGGTCGGGTAAATTCCTCCAATCTCCTTTTGCGCATCTTAGCAACCAAAAGGTTCTAACGCATGCGAGGCTGCTCTAAGTAGGAGAGCTGCCGCCTCACCAGCCAGGGAATGGCGGTTGCATCCACAGCAGTTGAACATTTTGTATAAGGCAAAAGCTCCTTGTCAGGAGATGCCATGAAGGTTATGCACACGAAGCACGGTGCGGGCGGGGGGTCGCATCGTGGCTGGGTTTCAGCCGAGACGCTGAAAAATCCTCTGCCGGAAGAGGTTCCGCAAGGGCAAGAAGCTGCTGCCCGTGTGCCAATCTTATCCACGGCCGATGTGGTGGCGGCCCGTAAAACATGCCGCTTGTCCGCCATGGAAGCAGGGTTCAGTGATGCGGAAGTAACGTCGATTGTGACCGCAATTTCAGAAGTCGCGCGAAACATTGTTGAATACGCGCACAGCGGGGAAGTCCTTATAAAGAAGACCCAACGAGGCACACGGAGAGGTTTAAAGATTATTGCTGCGGATAATGGTCCCGGCATTCGGGATGTCCGGGGCATTATGGAGCCGGGAGTTTTTGGCAACAGAGGAGGCTGCATGGGCCTCTCCAGAGCGAAATGGCTTATGGACACATTTGACATTGTTACCAAGCCGGGCCGAGGGACCACTATCACAATGGTGAAATGGCTGGATTAACGTAGTGGGCATGGTGGCTCTCCCTGGGACCAGCGAAGACGATCGTTCGTGTTTAGCACAAGAGTGGTATTTCTGTTAAGAGGTTCATGGATGACTATATAAAACAATTCCGTGTGGATTATGAGGCGAAGCTTCGCCGCTATCTCGAGTCACGGGGTGAGGATGGGCTTGAGGAGGCATATCAATGTGGACGGCAGGCTCTGAGCCTTCAAATTGGGCTTCTCGATTTAGCAAAAGCTCATGAGGACGCCCAAATCAGTTTACTGTCGACCATCGCTGATCTTTCGGAAAAGGCTAAACTCTTCCACCATGCGGGTGAATTTTTCAGGGAAGCTCTGTCGCCTTTCGAAGCCGTGCAACGAGGCTTTCGCGAAACGGGGGCCAAATATTCTGAACTCAACCAGGAATTGGCCCGGCGAAACCTGGAACTGGCTGAAACCAATCACAAGCTGGAAGTGGAGGCTGCCAACCGGAAAAATACCGAGCGAGCTTTGCGAGCAAGCGAAGAGCATTACCGGGATTTATTTCAGGAGGCCAAGGCGATGCAGGAGAACCTACGCAGTCTTTCTCACCGGGTGCTCCAGGCCCAGGAAGAGGAAAGAAAACGAATCAGTCGCGAACTGCATGATGAAGTGGGTCAGTCGCTTACAGCCATTAATGTGAACTTGACGGTGCTGCACCAATCCGGGGAGTTCAAGAACCACAAAGTTGTGAAAAGAATGTTCGATACCCAGCAAATCGTCCGCGACACTATGGATACGGTGCACCGGTTTTCCAAGGAACTGCGGCCACCACATCTGGACGACCTGGGATTAATCCCCGCGCTGCGGTCCTACACCAAAACCTTTTCAGAGCGCACTGGTCTGCGGGTTTTCTTCACAGCCGGCGCCGGGGTGGAGAGGCTCGGCCCGGATGAAAAAATTGTGCTTTACCGTGCAGCGCAGGAAGGATTGACCAACGTGGCGCGCCACGCGGAAGCCACGCAAGTGAAGGTCCGATTGAGAAATTATCGTGAGGGGATTCGATTGGAAATCCATGACAACGGAAAATCCTTTTCGTTGAACGGTCAAGAACCGGGCAAGGGCACTAATCGCCTCGGCCTGCTTGGTATGCAGGAAAGAGTTCGCCTGGTCAACGGACGGATGGCGATTGAAGCGGAGCCCGGGAAAGGCACGTTGCTGCGAGTGAGTGTCCCATTTAAAGCGCCGAAGATTCCTGTGCCCGAAACATTTCCCGGCACGGCCAGAGAAGAGCAGCGAGCCTATTCGTAATTCCAGCGCGCGGTTGCGAGATGGATCGCCGCATTTTTCTTTACCTAAACGGTTTCATCCATGCGGTGATGTTAATTATGCGCGGAATACTGAGAAATGAGTTGAAAAAATGGTCACATTGATACAAAAACCTGATCGGCATCTGAGGCTTAACCACGAAGTACCTATGAAAAAGATTTCGGTCCTTTTGGCGGATGATCACACGGTGGTGCGGCAAGGTCTGCGTGTCCTCCTGGAAGTGGAATCGGATATCCACGTGATTGGTGAGGCGGAAACCGGCCGTCAAGCGGTGCTGATGGCCAAAAAAATGAAGCCAGATGTCATCGTCCTCGACGTGGCCATGCCTGTGCTGAACGGGCTGGAGGCGACCCGCCAAATCGCCAGGGAAGCGCCCCAGACCAAGGTGTTGATTCTTTCGTCCTACAGTGATGATGAGTACGTGCAACAACTTATCGAAGCCGGGGCAATCGCTTACCTGGTGAAGCAAACTGCCGCCAACGATTTATTAAAGGCCATCCGGGAAGCCATGAAAGGGAATGCTTATTTCAGCCCGTCCATTTCAAGGCGTCTTTTGGATCAGTGCCGCGAAGCGTTTGAAAAAGGTGGTCCCATCAAGAAGCGAGGGCCGCATCTGACATCCCGTGAATACGAGGTGCTCCAACTCATCGCGGAGGGACAGGCCAATAAGCAAATTGCTGCCGAACTCAGCATCAGTATCAAGACGGTAGAGAAACATCGTCAGCAGGTGATGAACAAGCTGAATATTCATGACGTGGCCGGCTTGACGCGCCACGCCATTTCCAAGGGCATCATTGAGAATGCGCGCATGCAGCTAAGCTGATCCGTACTCCTGTTTGTAAGGTGAAGGCCCTATTGTAAGGCCGCTTACTCACGGCAATTTTGGCTCGTAGGATTTTGATCAGCAGTTCCTCCTGCGATCAACGGGGGCGAAACGAGTTCCAAGAATAACTCTTTCGCCCCTTATTATTTGAGCCTGGCTCGAATTATTCGATGCATCTCATTTGAACTCAGCAACATGAACCGGCAAACCTTCTGGCTTTCGTTTCTTTTTCTTCTTCCCTCGAACCATTTTGCGCAAACCGCGGCTGATTTTCCTTCCGCTTTGAAGCAGGAGGTGAGTGCGCGCGCTGGTGAAATGGCGGCTCGCCTGGAAGCTACCTATAAAGATCTTCATGGCCGGCCTGAACTGTCGAACCACGAGGAGAAGACCTCTGAACAAATCGCGCTTGCTCTTGAGCGGAGCGGGTTTGCCGTCACCCGGCACGTGGGGGGATATGGTGTGGTGGGACTTTTGACGAACGGCGCAGGACCGACCGTTTTGCTCCGCACGGACTTGGATGGCTTGCCCGTGGCGGAGCAAACCGGGGCATCTTACGCGAGCCAGAGCGTGGCGGACGACGGCAAGGGCGGAACCACCAGCGTCATGCATGCGTGCGGTCATGATATGCATATGACTACATTTTTGGGGACCGCACGAATATTGAGTCAATTCAAGGATCGTTGGCAGGGCACCTTGGTCATGATTGGGCAACCTGCTGAAGAAAAAGGACAGGGTGCTCGCGCCATGCTGGCGGATGGGCTCTTCACGAAATTTCCGAAACCAAACTATTGCCTGGCGCTGCATTGCGCGCCGGATCTGGAGGCAGGCAAGGTCGGCGTGACTGAAGGATATGCGCTCGCCAACGTGGATATGGTGGATGTCGTGATTCGCGGGGTGGGTGGGCATGGAGCCTGGCCCCATAAATCGAAAGACCCGATTGTTCTCGCTGCCCAAATCGTGCTGGCATTTCAGACAATCGTAAGCCGCGAAACCGATCCGACACAACCGGCTGTGGTGACCGTTGGCTCCATTCACGGGGGTACCAAACACAATATCATTCCCGATGACGTGAAGCTGCAACTGACGCTTCGGTCTTACTCGGATGAAGTGCGGCAGCACACCCTGGAAGCGATCAAACGCATCACGCGCGGTTTGGCGGAGGCAGCAGGGATTCCCGAAGACCGGTATCCTACGGTGACCGTGGCGGATGAATCGGCGTCAGCCACCTATAACAACCCGGAGCTGGCCCAGCGGCTCAAAAAGACCTTTGCTGATTGGCTGGGACCGAAACGTTCTACCACCACAAAGCCGATTATGGGCGCGGAAGACTTTGGTCTGTTCGGGCGAACCAAGGAGAAAATTCCCATTTGTATTTTCTGGTTAGGGACAGTGGAACCTCAACGGTTCAAGGAGGCCCAGGAGCAAGGCAAGACGCTGCCTCCTTTGCATTCAAATCAGTTCCTTCCCGGGATCGAGCCTACACTGGAGACGGGCATCACGGCCATGACCGCCGCGGCGCTCGAACTGCTCGGGCGGCCAGGATCACGACAAAACTGATCGGCATGGATGCTTCCCTCGATTCGCCCCGGAGCGGCGCAAACACAATCGGACCACTCCTCAGTGTTTGAGCACAAACTGGCGATGCTTCTCAAATACGTTTCGCAACGCGAGCGAGGTGTCATCCTGGATTTCCTGGAGCTCCCGATAAACCTCGGCGCTCGCCTTGTCCGGCAGGGCGGTTTCGCCGCTGTTCAACTCAACAAATTGGTCCGTGATCTCGCTGATACTGATTTTTTCTCCCTGGTGCTGCCGCCAGCACCAGAGTGCCTGCAGAGCCGCTCCGTAAGCCGCGCCTTCGGAAACTTTTAAGGTCACAACCTCCGTGTTGAAAACATCCGCCATGATTTGCCGCCAGAGCTTTGACTTAGCTCCGCCGCCGGTCGCGCGGATCTGGGTGGGCTTCACGCCCAATTCAGCGAGACGGCGCAGGCCGTAGTTCATGCCCATGGTTACACCTTCCATGGCGGCTCTCGCGTAATGGCCAGATTCGAAGTTTTTAGGCGTTACACCCAGCCAGACGCCAGTCCCAGCCGGGATGTTCGGGGTGCGTTCACCTTCGAGATACGGAAGCAGCAGTAGGCCGTGAGAGCCAGCAGGGATGTGCTTGGCTTCGCGCTCGTAATGCTCATGAGTCCAGCCGAAGTCATTCCGGACCATTTCCGTCGCCACAGTCACGTTCATGGTGCAGAGAAGGGGCAGCCAACGATTGGTGGAGTCGCAGAAGGCGGCGATTTCCCCGTGCGGATCAACCACTGGCTTTTCCGCGCAGGCATAAATTGTCCCGCTGGTGCCGAAGCTCGCTGTAATCACTCCCTCGCGGGTGTTGCCCGTGCCAATCGCGCCCATCATGTTATCGCCGCCGCCCGCGCTCACCAGGACATCCGGGTTTACGTCAAGTTCCCTGGCGGTCGCTGCCTGGATTTTGCCCAGAGGCAGGTCGCTGGAAATCAAACGCGGCAGTTTGCCGGCGAGTTCGGGATCGATGGCTTCCAGCATCGCTTCAGACCACTTCCGCTTCTTCACATCCAGCAAGGCTGTTCCCGAAGCGTCGCCGTATTCCATGGCCTTCTCTCCGGTAAGCCAAAAGTTGAGGTAATCGTGCGGAAGCAGCACTGTTGCAAGGCGTTTGAAGTTCTTCGGTTCGTTCTTCTTGAGCCAAAGGATCTTAGAAGCAGTGAACCCAGGTAAAACGGCGTTGCCAATCGCACGAATAGTGGATTTAAGTCCGCCGAGCTTTTCCATGATTTCCTCGCATTCCGTGGCGGTGGAGGTATCGCACCAGAGCTTGGCAGGGCGGATGACTTCCCCGGCTTCATCCAGGGGAACGAAGCCGTGCTGTTGCCCGCTCACACCGATGGCCTTGAGTTCGGAGGGAGACGCTTTAGCTTGCCGCAAGGCCGTGCGGAGCGCCTTCGCGGCAGCCTCGCGCCAGGTGTGCGGGTGCTGCTCCTTCGCTCCGGGCGCCAGTCCTGGAATTAGATCATAACCCTGTGACGCCGACCCAAGCACTTTTCCATTTTTCGCGTCCACGATCAGGACTTTGGTGGATTGCGTGCCGCTGTCGATGCCTGCCAAAAGTGTTCTCATATTTCAGTTCGTTTTGATCCCCTGTTAGATAACAGAAGACAGAGTGCAAGAAAAGCTGAACGTTTTTCGGGTTCGGGACCAGATTCCCATTTACGGCTTCAGTAACCGATCACCTATTTACAACCTTCATGCTTTTCCATTATTGTCTGCTCGCATCTGCGAAACGAATCATGCAGAAGCACAACGTCAGTCTAATCAAAACTATTATGGGCGACAAATCCCCCAAGTCCGTGCAGAAGAAGTCTAACCAGAAAGAGTCGAAGACAACTTCGGCGAACCAAAAGAAACAGCAAGCCACGGCAGCCAAGCAGACGCCTGCCAAAGGCCGGTAAGGTCAAGCCGGCCCGAAACCACGGGCCGGCATTTTCGTCACGGGGAGGTCTTGACGACCTGCTCCCGTTATTTAGCGTCACTGGAGCGCTTGGAATTTTCTGATATTTCCGGACATTACACGACGCCCGTTTCGCGACAAAGCCAGACAGGAAGCTTTCAACCACGAAGTTCACGAAGCAGCACGAAGAATTTATCACCACGGAGTACCCGGAACACCCAGAGCCGGAGTGAACCGCTAATGGACGCGAATTAACGCGAATGTCACCACAGGTCAGATTAGGTCGGATGGACGGGCGGAGAAACCGTTGACTCAGATTGGGTCGGAATGGGTTGGATTGAATCAGAGTTTTTGCCCCATGGCTCAGATGGTTCTGAGCTAAGCCTGGGTGGACATCTGAGTTAAGGCGGCCAAAGGACATTGAGCGGTGCTGGGGAGTTCTACGCGAAACGCAGGTTTGAAATGGAATACCTGAATAACGAGCGAGTAGGAGCGATAATGCGCAATTATACTTCAAAACGCGCGATGAAGCTGACCGCTTTCGCGCGAAAGGTTGATGCGTTGCCACTGCATTTTGAAGAGGAGGCAGCAGAGGTGCGGACGGCTGCGCCGCGAATCGGGACGAAAAATTGACATGGAGCGTTGCACTAATTTGCACTGGGCATTGCATCGGTAAAATCTGCCTGGGCAACCGGGAGCCAGGGACCTCAGAGGCTGGGACTCTAACCGCTAGTGAACGCCAATTGACGCGAATGGGAATTTCGGCAATGGCATCGGGAAGTGGATGGATGATTGGATTGGTGGATGGATGGTTTGAGGGGCGGCCTGCCTCACGTCGGCAGCGATATGGATGGAGTCCAATGACCAGGGTCCAAAGTTCTGCCTCATTATTTCGTCAGCTACGCAGAAGGAGACGGGCAGGAAATTGATCAGAGTCTCATCACTTCGTCTCCTACGAGTAAAAGGAGTGATCCGCCGATCTATCTCGGCGGCTGCGGGCTCCATCGTTGTCACGTTTCTTTTCATACGGTCTCGTGCGTGTGAATGATGACCTTCCTCACCTTTCGCGGGGTAGTCTTAGCACGTGGTTTTTGAATTGCATAACGCGTGGGAAGCGTGGGGCGCAGGGGAAGCGTGATGGCTGAAGTAATCAGTCATCAGTCGGTGAGTAATCAGGAGGAAAATGACGAAGAGCGAATGAACGAATGACGAGTTTCGGAGGTTTAGCCACGGATGGCGGATGCGAACTATGGGGGGCATGCTTTCGTGTACAGGCACGGCATTTTGAAGGAGTTATTCGGTCGCGATGAAATCGGAAGTGCATTTGACATCAACAATGCAGGTGAAATCCTTTGTTCTCACCTGGTTCGTGAGACTTACTGCAATTTGCTGATTTCTCCGGACGGGACTGCCGTGGAATCCGAGCCCGGCAAAGGCAGTCTGTTTTGGCTCGACCTGTTGCCGATACCGTCTGAATAGGGTGCGGGCCTGCTCTATTTTTCGTGGCGAATGATTCTAGTGCAGTCCTTTGTTTCCGGCTCTGAACGGAAATTCCACCCGGTTGATTGATTGACGTTCCTATACGCATGGAAGTATACAACCCGTTTACCGTGACATGAACCAGACGATCGGCTACAGACGCATCGCTCGCAAAGTGGCGATCATGGGAACAGCACTGGCGCTGTGGGGAGCCCTTGTGCTGCTGTTTGCAGCTCCACTCGCGTTGACCGGTCCCGTTTCATGGCGCCAAGCGGTTAGCTTCGGAGGGTCTTTTTGGGCGCTTTGGCTGTTGTTTCTGCCCGCCGTCGCGTGGCTTTCTTTCCGCCTTCCCATCGAACGGAGGAGACTCTTTCGGAATTTAGGCCTTCATTTGTTGGCCTGCCTCCTGTTGGTTGGCGCCAATCGGGCTTCCTTTCGCGCTGTCGCCCGGATCTTTTCCGCGCAACGTTCGGAGGCTCCAGGGCGGCCGGCTGGTCCGAAAACTGAGAGGCGGCTCCCGGGGCCACCCATTGAGTTT